>JAPPGX010000141.1 GCA_028877265.1 Acidobacteriota bacterium | reverse complement strand
CGAGCGTCCCCAGGTCCTCGGGGAACCCGATCGCCTCCGCCCCGAAGAAGGTGGCGGCGATCAGGGTCTCGTGCTCGGTGAGGCCGCCCGACTGCATAGCCCAGATCTCCCAGTGGGCGCCGAGGCCCTGGAGCTGGCCGTGGCTGCCCAGGGCGCAGCGCCCGCCGGCGCGCATTACCTTCATGCAGCCCTCGGAGATTCCTTCGTGGACGTATTCCTCGGGGAGGAACCACTGGCCGCGCCGGCGCACCATGTTGTCGAGGATGGCGGCCGGGATGAAGCGGGCCAGCTTCTCGTCTCCCACCACGTCGGTGTTCTGGAAGTAGTAGTTCTCGCTCCAGGGCCCGCCGTAGGCGACCAGGATCGTCGGCGTGTAGTAGGTGTCGGTGCGCGCCACGTACTGCGCCACGTCGTCGTAGATCGGGACGATGGGCAGGCTGTGCTCGTGGCCGGAAAACCCGTCGGCCATCTGGGTCAGGTTGAGCTTGAGATCGAGGGCGCCCTCGGTGGTCGGGATGAGCTTGTGTTTCATGGACGCCATTGCGACCCACTGCCGGACGATGCGGTCCCCGACGATGTACTGCTTGATGGTGACCGCGTCGTAGGCCTCGGCGTAGCGCTTCAGGAAGTCATCGGCGGCGTCCGCGTCGTACACGCCCGAGCGGGAGAAGATCCCCGGGCCGGTGGCGTAGATCCGCGGCGCCAGGATCCGTCCGATCTCCTGGAGATCCCGGTAGGCGAAGACGTCCGCGGTGGAGGTCTGGGGATCGCGCGTGGTCGTGACCCCGTAGGCCAGGTTCGCGAGGTGCTGGAACACCTGGCGCTGGTGGACGCCGCGCGGCGCCCACATGTGGGCGTGGGCGTCCACGTAGCCCGGCATCACGGTCTTTCCGGAGACGTCGAAGACCCGGACGCCCTCGGGGGCGTCGAGATCCGGTCCCACGGCGGCGATCCGGTGGTCCTCGACGAGAACGTCGCCGCCGCGGATGATCTCCTTGCCATTCATGGTGAGCACCTGTGCCGCGTCCTTCAGCAGGATCGCCCCACTGGGGCGCGCCCGCGGCTCGGTCACCACCGCGTCGAAGGTGTCCGGCGCGAGATCCTCGTCGCTCCCGATCGCCGCCGCGTCCTGACGGTGGATGGTGTTCCCGAGCGACCAGACCACCGCGTCGCCCGAGGCCGACCAGGCCAGGTGGTCACCGCCCTCGGGCGCCACTTCCCGTACCGGGACCGGGTTCTCGCCGCCCCCGACCTTGATCTCGAGGGTGTTCTTCCCGAAGCTCGGGACCTCGACCAGGTAGTGGCGGTTCTGGAGTTCGAAGAACGCCCGGTCGCCGTCGGGGGAGAGCATGATCTGGCTCGCGGGCGGCGTGTTCGCTCCCGCACCGCGGCCGGTGACCTTGAGGTGCGTCTTCCGGTCGGTTCCGTCGAGCTGCAGCGAATAGAGCCCGGCGCTCGACCCGGTGAGATAGACCCGATCCGGGTCGTTCGTGAAGTGGGGGAAGCGTCCCCCCTCCGCCGGACCGATGACGCTCAGGTCGCCGCCCGTAGCCGGCACGAGCAGCAGTTCGGAAAGTTCGGCCGGCCGCATGCCCCCGATCTCGTCCTCATCGGCATAGAGATCGGTCTTCCCCAAGCCTTCCCGCAGGAAGGAGTAGAGATGCTCCTTGACCGGCGCCCGCCGGATCACGATGGCGTCTCCCGCGGGATTCCAGGCGGGTTCGGCGTAGAAGGCCGGATCCGTGGTCAGCGCTGTGCCCGAACCGCCGGCCGCGGGGACCGTCTTGAGATGGCCGCCGGTGCTCGACCAGGTGACGTAGGCGACCCTGTTCCCGTCCGGCGACCAGGCGGGCATGAACTCGTCCTCGTCGGAATCGGTCACCCGGGCCGGCGTTCCGGCCGGCAGGTCCATCCGGTAGAGGCGGCTGAACGCCGAGAAGACCACCGCGCTGCCGTCCGGCGCGACGCGCGGCCAGCGGATGATCCGGGCGGTGACCGTCGGCCCGTCGTCCACGCGGCGGGGAAAGTAGAGGCGAGGCGCCACTTCCGCTTCCACCTGCGCCTCGAACGGAATGGCGGTCATGGCGCCGGTCTCGAAATCGATCCGCCGGAAACCGCCGTCCACGGTGGCGATCAGCGCCGAGCCGTCCGGCGTGAAGGCGTAGCCGGGCATCGTGTCCCGGCTGGCCCGGGATTCCTGGTCGTCGCGGGTGACCCCGTTGGCCAGCCAGCGCTCCTCGCCGGTCTCGAGATCGCGCACCCGGAGTGCCGTCCGGGTGCGGTGGCGGGTGGCGTAGACCAGGTGGCGGTCGTCCGGATGCAGCAGCGGGCGCATCGCGCTTCCCGGGGCGCTGGTGATGGTCGTCTCTTCGCCGGTCTCCCGGTCGAAGCGCACCACCTGCCAGATGGGGAACTGCGCGTTGTAGTTGAAGGTCCCGCGCCGCTCGGAGACATAGACGTAGCGGCCGTCCGCCGAGGCGACGGCGCCGAGGCGGTTCGGCGGCTGCGAGCCGGGAACGCCGGGGGTCGGCTCCGGGGGCTTGTCGCCGAGCCGGACCCCGGTCCCGCCGTCCCGGTGGATCAGGAAGACGGCGGCGGTCCGCTCGGGCGGCCGCGACTTGGACACGAGGAGGTAGTTCCCGTCCGCGGTCCAGCTCGGCGAGACCATGAGCTGCGGCCGGTCCCGGGTCGGGCCATCCTTGGTGACGGCCCGGGGTTCGCTGCCGTCGGCGTTCGCGATCCAGAGGTTCTCGACCCCGTTCCGGTCGCTCACGAACGCGATCTCGCTCCCGTCGGGGGAGAAGACCGGCTGGCTTTCGAACGAGATGTCTCCCATGATCCGGGTCGCGGCGCCCCCCGTGATCGGCAGGGTATAGAGGTCGCCGAGCAGCTCGAAGACGATCGTCTGTCCGTCCGGAGAGACGTCGAGGGACATCCAGGTGCCCTCGGTGACGGTGAAGGACAGCGTGTCGCTGGCGGCCAGCGGCAGGCCCTCGTCCTTTTCTTCGGCGTCCGCATCGTCCTGCAGGGCGGCGCCCGCTGGGGCCAGCAGAAGGAGGCCCGCAAGGACAAACAGCAAGGACAACAGGCGAAATCGCACGCGCACTACCTCCGACCGAGGGTCTAGCGCCCGATTCTAGTGGCCCGGCCGGCGGCGTCCGGTGCGGGGCTGCGGAGCGCCCCGCGCCGGGAATGTCAGGCGATCACCCGCCGCCGGGGAACACGCCCGGATCGTCGCGGCCGAGAAGCGCCATGCCGACCACGTCCACCCAGGCCTTCGAGTCGTCATCGAGGATCTTCTCGGCTCCGGAGCCCGGATAGTGGGCGCAGAAGGGGCTCATTGGATCCGCGACGTTGCCGTCGCCGGCGGCGACCCGCATGAGGCGGCAGTCGAGGGTCTCCCACCAGGCGCCCACGCTGTCGTGTTCGCCGTCACCGTAGATCTCGTACGTCGCGTCGTGCACCTTCTTCTTGGTCTCGGGGTCGAGATCGGCATAGGGGCGGGCCGCCGCCAGGCGCTGGTGGAAGGTGGCTCCGGCGCCGTAGAGGGAGGCCACCATCTGGTTGGCGTCCAGGACGTTCCACCAGCGCATCGCCATTTCGCTGTCAGCGGGGAAGACGCCGACGTCCTCGCGGCCGAGCAGGGCCAGGCCGACGACATCTACCCAGGCCTTCGACTCGCCGTCGAGGAGCCTGGCGGCGCCCGAACCCGGATAGTGAGCGCAGAAGGGGCTCGCGGGATCGGCGATGTCGCCGTCGCCGGCGGCGACCCGCATGAGACGGCAATCGAGGGTCTCCCACCAGGCGCCCACGCTGTCGTGCCCGCCTTCGCCGTAGATCTCTGCCGCGGCGTCGTTCACCTTCGTCTTCGTCGCGTCATCGAGGTCGGCGTACATCTTCGCGGCGGCCTCACGCTGCGCGTCGGTGGCCGCGGCGCCGTAGAGGGCGGCAACCATCTGGTCGGCGTTCAGGACGTTCCACCAACGCATGGCCGTCTCGCTGTCGGCGACCATCGGCTCGGGAGGCGGAGCCGGAGCGGGCGGCGGTGGCGCGGGCGCCGGGGCCGTGGGCGCCGGAGTGTCGCCTTCGCAGGCCGCCGAGAAGAGCCCCGTCACCCCGGCGAGCAGGAGGATCGACAGCGTGACGAATCCGACATGAAGGGGTTTCCTGATCGGGTGGAACTTTCTTACCTGTCGTTCAGGACACAGGAACAGACGTGTTATGAATCGCATAAGAGCACCGAATATGTTGTATATGACACAAACATAGCGCCATATCACGCATTATGCCCTACGAGACTCTTCGTGGTGCGTGGACGTCAGGCCGCCGTCAATGCCGCGCCGCGGTTCGCGGGGCGAGCGGCGTGCGCGTACCGGGCGCGCCGGCCTGGAACTCGACTGCGGTCAGCCCTCTACGGGCTCATCCCCCATACCGCACGCGATGCCGTCCTCGTTCAGGTCGAGGTGCCGGTTGGCCCGATAGACCCGGCCCTCGGAGCGAGTGACGCCGGCCACCTTGCCGGCGGAGATGGCGCCGGTCGTGTCCCCTCCATAGCCTCCCGCTCCCGTTCCGCCGGGCACGCCGAGACGATCGCCCGTCGACGCGTAACGCGTTCGCACACCGTTGGGCCAGTACTCGAGCAACGAGGCGCAATCGGGAAAGACCTGCTCCGCCGGGTCGTTCGGGTCGAGCCTGCCGGAACACCCGGCCAAGAGCACGAGTGTCAGCAGGAGCAGAGCCGTGTTTCTCATCGCGTTCTCCCTTGCCTGGCCACAGTCTCCCGGCCCCTGGGACCGCATGCAAGCCGGAGACCGGCAATGCCCTACGCGGTCGTCACCGCGCCGCGGCTCGCGGAGGAGACCGTCCGGGCGTACTTGGCGAGCGCGCCCACCCGGAACTCGGACTCCGGCAGGGTTGCCACCCGCGACTGCGCGTCCGGCATTTCCACGTCCAGCCTTCGCGACTCCAGATCGATGGTGATCCGGTCGCCGTCCCGGACCAGCCCGATCGGGCCGCCCGCGGCGGCCTCGGGGGCGATGTGGCAGATCATGAAGCCGTAGGTGGCGCCGCTGAAGCGGCCGTCGGTGATGAGCGCGACGCTGTCCCCCAGTCCGCGCCCGATGATCGCAGCGGTGACGCCGAGCATCTCGCGCATGCCGGGTCCTCCCTGCGGACCCTCGTAGCGGATGACCACGACGTCTCCGGGTTGGATCCGGCCTTGCTGGACCGCGGCAAAGGCATCCTCCTCCGAATCGAAGACCCGCGCCGGCCCCTCGTGCCGCGTCTTGCTGTGCCCGGCCAGCTTCAGCACGCAACCTTCCGGGGCGAGGCTGCCGGTGAGGATGGCGAGGCCTCCCCGGGCCTTGACCGGCTGGGCGGCCGGCCGGATGACCTCCTGGCCGGGCGCTTCCGCGGCCTGCTCCGCGAGTTCGAACAGGGAGTCGCCCGAGACCGTCGGGGTGTCGGTGACCAGTCCGCGTTCACGGAGGCGTGAAGCGAGCAGGCGCATTCCCCCGGCGGCCTCCATGTCGGGAGCGGTGAACCGGCCCCCGGGTTTCAGGTCGGTGAGGACGGGCGTGCCGGCGCCGATCTCGTCCAGGTCCTCGAGGGTCAGTTCGCTTCCCGCCTCGTGGGCGATCGCGAGCAGGTGGAGCACCGCGTTCGTCGAGCCGGCGGTCGCGGAGACCGAGGCGTAGGCGTTCCGGAGCGCCTCCCGGGAAAGGAAGTCCCGGGCGGTCCTGCCTTCCCGCAGCAGTTCCATCACCCGCTCGCCGGCCCGCCGCGCCGCGGCAGGTTTGCGCGGATCCATCGCGGGCACCTCGTTGCCCACCATGGGGGAGATCCCGAGAAAGGCGGTGGCCACCGACATCGTGTTGGCCGTGAACTGCCCGCCGCAGGCGCCCGGGCCGGGACAGGCGGCGTCCTCGATCTCCCGGAGCTCCTCGTCGGTGATGTTGCCGGCGGCGTGGGCGCCCACCGCCTCGTAGACCTCCTGGAGCGTGATCGCCTCGCCCCGGTACCGTCCGGCGGCGATGGAGCCGCCGTAGAGCATGACCGAGGGCAGGTCCAGCCGGGCCAGCGCCATGACGGTCCCCGGGATGGTCTTGTCGCATCCCGAAATCGCCACGACCCCGTCGAGCAGGTGGCCGCGCGCCACGAGTTCGATGGAGTCCGCCACCACTTCGCGGGAGACGAGCGAGGCCCGCATCCCCGACGTCCCCATCGCGATCCCGTCGGTCACCACGATGGTGTTGAACTCGAGCGGAGTTCCGCCGGCCTCCCGCACCCCGATCTTCACCTGCTCCGACAACGCGCGCAGGTGCCAGTTGCAGGGGGTGATCTCGGTCCAGGTGTTCGCGATCCCGATGAGCGGCCGGGAGATCGCCTCGTCCGTCAGGCCGATCGCCTTCCACATGGCGCGGGCGCCGGCGCGGGCCGGGCCGCTCTTGACTTCGTCGCTTCGCATGGGGTCCTCCTCGGGGCGGGCGCCGCCGGTGGGCGGGGCGGCGGAGGGCCGCTACTCTGTCATGACCCGGTCCCATGACGCCCAAAGAGCCTGTCCGTTTCCTCGTCTTCGGCGCCGGGGCGATCGGCAGCGTCTTTGCCGCCCGTCTTGCCGTGCGCCACCCGGTGGCGGTCGTGGCCCGGGGGGCGAGGCTCGGCCAGATCGTGCGCGACGGCATCCGTGTGGAGGGAGCGACCGAGGCGGCGATCCGTCCGCCTGCCGCGCCCCTGGCCCGGGAGTTCGCCGACTTTCGGCCCGACTACGTGCTGGTCACCGTCAAGGCGCATTCGACCCGAGCCGCGGCGCCCCTGCTCGAACCGCTCGGCCGCCGGCCGGTGCGCGTCTCGCTGCAGAACGGTCTCGGGAACGAGGAGGCGCTCGCGGCAGGGGGCTTTCCGGTAGTCGGCGCCGTGTCCAACAACGGGGCGACGCTGCTCGATTCCGGACGCGTGTTCCACGCCGGGCTCGGCGAGGTCATCCTCAGCGGGTTTCAGGCCGCGTCCCGCGAACAGGTGGAGGGCCTCGCCGGCTGCCTGACCGAGGCGGGTTTCCCGGTAGAGCGTGTTCCGGACATCCGGAAGGCGCTGTGGGACAAGACCATCCTGAACGTCGCGGTCAATCCGGTCACCGCGCTGCTGGGCATCCGGACCGGAGCGTTGCTTCGGGATCCCGGCACCGAACTGCTGGTCCGAATGCTGGTCCGGGAGGCGGTTGCCGTCGCCGGCGCCGAGGGTGTCGCTACTTCGGAAACCGAGGTCTGGGAAATGATCCGGCGGATCGTGGCGCGAACCGCCGGGAACAAGACGAGCATGCTCCAGGATCTGGAGCGCGGAGTTCCAACGGAAGTGGAGGCGATGAACGGGGTCGTCGTCGCCAAAGGCGCGAAGCGGGGGATCGACACCCCCTGGAACCGGCTCATGCTCCGGCTGATCCGGAGTCGTGAACGCGGCGGCTAGCCGCCTGCGGTGTCGTCCCGATCGCGCGGCCAGTGCCACGCCACGCGTCCGAGGATACGGTCGTCTCCCGACAGGGGACGGACGGGGTGGTTCGGATTGTCCGCACCCACGATCCAGCGATCCCGGTGGGAAAGACGCCGGACCACCGAACCGGCATCGGTGGCGAGGGCGAAGAGAGCCTGATCGACGGGCTCGGTGTGTCCCGGGTCGAAAGCGACGACATCTCCCTCCCGAACCGTGACGTCCATGAAGTCGTCAGCGGCGCGCATGCAGACCAGGCGGTCCGGCTGCGCCCAGGGCGGCAGCGCCTCCCGCGCCACTCCCACCGCCAGCTCCGGAGATTCACGGAACCCGGGCTCCCCACCGGGATCGCCGACGCGGACTCCAGAGGCGAAGGGGATCATCACCAGGCGATCCTCGGCCGGCCCGGTGTCCGTGGTCCCGGCGGCTGCGGCGCCCGGCGGAGGCTCCCAACCCGCGGCCACCTGCAGCAGCGACTGGGCCGCCGTCGCCACCCGATCGGCCATTTCCTTCACGATGGCGACTCCATCGCGCAGCGGCGTCGCGATGGCCCCGCCGTAGCTCTCCGGAAACACCGCTGGCGCCGACACGCGCTCCAGTGCCGGGACGGTAGCCGCCGCGCTCTCCCGGAAGGGCGACCCCGATGCCAGGTCGCCCGTTCCGGGTCCGATCAGCAGCCGCACCCCGAGCACCTCCGTCATGGACTGGATGGTCGTGACGCGGACGGCCCGCCCGTCGAGCAGGCTCCGGATCTGACCCACCGGGATCCCCGTTCGCGCGGCGAGGGGCCGAAGTCCCTCCGCTTCCACCAACTCGCGAAATGCGTTCCTTAATCTCTCTATTCCGTTGAGTGTCACGTCCGTCACATTACACCAAAGGAGGATGCGTCCGGCCAGCGGGTCCACTTGCTGCGGTTGTGCCCTCTGTGGCATGCTTGCGTGCCATGGATGACACGGCACGACAGCTCGTAAAGCTCTGCGGCCTCTTCGCCGAACACACGGGCCGGAGCGTGTCCACCGTTTCGCGATACGCGACCGGGAGCGGGGAAACCGTGGCCCGGCTTTGCCGGGGCAAGACGATCACGACCCGCCGGGCAGAGCGTGCGTTTCGTTTCCTCTCGGAGAACTGGCCGGACCCGGCGGAATGGCCTGCCGGGATTCCGCGCCCGGCCCCGATCGAGACGGCGGAATCCGGAGTCGACGCCCGGACGGTCTAGCAGCCGGTGGCAAAACCCACGCGGCGTTCGACGGGTGATGCATCCCGCCTGAACCGCGCCTCTGCGAGGCGCTCGTCGTTGCGTTTCGGTCGGAATACACCCGGTATTCCTCCCTCACGCGCCTTGTCAGCCGGGCGCCTCACCCGTCTCGGCGCTCACGTGGGTTTCACCACCGGCTGCTAGTCTTCGAGACGCTCGATCCGTACGGCGGATCGGTCTTTCGCCTTTCCGGACGGCGAACCCGGCGGGAGCCGCTACGGCGTTCCCCGTTCGACCGGACGGCTGGAGTCAGCGCACCACTCGGACCAGGATCCCGAGTACACCGCCACGTCCCGGATGCCGGCGAGTTCCAGCGCTAGTGCGTTGTGCGCGGCGCTCAGGCCGGAGCCGCAGTAGCACACGATGCGGCGTCCCGCCCGGTCCCCGGTGAGAGCGCCGAGAATCTCGCGCAGGTCTTCCGGCGATCGGAAGCGGCCGTCCGAATCGAGGTTGCCCTTCCAGAGATGGTTGCGGGCCCCCCGGATCCGTCCCGCGACCGGGTCGATGGGTTCGTGCTCGCCGCGCCAGCGGATCGGTTCCCTGGCGTCCACGAGCAGGTGCGCGCCGCCGGCGAGACCGGCCTCGACCTCAGCTACCCCGAGCGCCATCCCCGCCTGCGGCTTCGGGGTGAAACGCCGGGGCGTCCGCGTCTCCTCCCCCGGGACCAGGGATCCTCCGGCCTGCTTCCAGGCGTCCGTTCCGCCGTCCAGCACGGCGACCTGGCCGTGTCCGAGATAGCGGAGCATCCACCAGAGCCGGGCCGCGAACAGTCCCGAGACGTGGTCGTAGGCGACGACCACGCTGTCCGGCCCGATGCCGAGGCGCCCGAACACCTCCGCCATCCGCTCCACCGTGGGGAGCGGGTGACGCCCGTTGGTCCCGGTCTTCGGCGCGGAGAGGTCGCGGTCGGTATCGGCGAACACCGCTCCCGGCAGGTGCCCGTCGAGATAACAGGCGCGCCCCCAGGCCGGGTCCTTGAGGTCGGAACGGACATCCACGAGGACGAGTCCGGAGTCCGAGGCCGCAAGCCGCTCGCGGAGCCAGGCGGCGGAAACGATGGATCGCGGGACGCCGTTCATCCGAAAAAGCCTAGCGGTGAGCTTCCGGGACGGGTGCAGAGGATCCGCCGCGCAGCCCGGCGGCCCCCGTCAGCGGTCCGATTCCGCCCGATAGGTGGGCGCTCCGCCCAGCCAGGTGGAATCGACCCGCAGATCGAGGATCGAGGGGTCGGGCGGGTCCGGTACCGCGCCGCTCAGCACGACGAAATCGGCCCACTTCCCCACCTCGATCGAGCCGATTGCGCCGTCCCAGCCGGCGGCGGCGGCGGGCGCCAGCGTGTAGGCGGTCAGGGCTTCCCGCCAGGACACGCGCTGTTCCGGATACCACCCGCCCGGTGGTCCGCCGGCGGGTTTTTCCCGGACCGTTGCCGCGTAGAGCTGGCGCAGCGGGTCGAGCGGCGCCGTGGACCAGTCGCTGCCGAACACCAGGGTCGCCCCCGCGTCGCGCACGGCGCCCCAGGCGAAGGACCACGCCGCCCGGGACTCTCCCAGACGGTCGGTGTTGTAAATGTCGATCCCGGTGATGCAGTGGTGCGGGTTGAAAGAGGCGAGCACTCCGAGTTCCGCGAATCGCGGGGCGTCCTGCGGATGCAGCACCTCGATGTGTTCGATGCGGTCGGCGAGCCGCGGACGCGATCCCTGTCCGGCGGCGTGCTCGAAGGCGTCGAGGGAAGCGCGCACCGCGCGGTCGCCGATCGCGTGGATCGCCACCGGGAAGCCGGCTTCGTGGATCCGGACCGCCGCGCTGGCGAGGCCGTCGTACTCCGTCACCATGAACCCGGATTCGTCGGATGCGTCGGCGTACGGAGCGAGCAGGGCCGCCGTCCGGGCGGACAGCACCCCGTCCGCCATCAGCTTCGCGTAACCGACTTCGAACGTTGGCCCCCGCTCCGCCGTCACGGTGGCCAACGCGCCTCGCGCGTCATCGCGCGCCGCGGACAGCTCGTCGACCCGTTCCTCCGCTCCGAACGCGCCGTACCACACCCGCAGCGGCAACTCGCCGGCGGCGGCGAACCCGACGTAGGCCGGAATCCGTTCCAGTCCCGCCATGGTGTGGACTCCGGTGAGGCCGAGCCCGGCGGCGACCCGGAAGGTCTGGCGCATGATCTCGCGCTCCTCTTCGCCGCTGAGCGGCGGGACATGGTCTTCGACGAGTCCGCCGGCGGTCTCCAGGAGGATGCCGGTCGGATCGCCCGAGGCGTAGCGGAGGATGCGGCCACCCGGGGGATCCGGGGTGGTGGCGTCAACGCCGGCGATCTCGAGCGCGAGGCTGTTGGCCCAGGTGGTGTGTCCGTCGATGTCGGACAGCACCACCGGATTCTCGGGGGTGACGGGATCGAGTTCCTCGACGGAGGGGAACTCGCCGCCGGACAGGGTGTGGTCCCAGCGCCCGCCCACGATCCACGCTCCCGGACCCAGTTCGGCGGCCCGCGCGGCAATGCGGCGCATCCATTCATCCCGGTCCGCGATTCCGGTCAGGTCCACTCCGCGGATCAGGGAGAGCCCGGATTCCAGGTGCACGTGTCCGTCGATCAGTCCCGGAATGACCGCTCGCCCGTCGAGTTCGACCACGTCCGTGGCTTCGCCGACCCAGCGTTCCGCCTCGCGCGCACCTCCCACGAAGACGAACCGGCCATCCCGCACCGCGAGAGCCTCCGCGACCGGGTTCCGGGCGTCCACGGTGTGGATCACGCCCCCGCGCACGACGAGGTCCGCGGGTTCTCGTTCGGGTGGACCGGTGCAGGCGGCGGCGAGGGCGGCCACCACGGTGGGGAGCACCGCGCGACCGGGAAGGGAACTCGTCATGGCCCTATTCTGGATGCCGCTCGGGCGCCACGGCGCCCGGATTGGCGGGATCAGCGGAATTCGCGGGCGGCGAGGGAGCCGCGCAGCTCGTGAGAATTGGCAACGACTTCTCCGAGTTCGGTCATGGCGTCTTCAATGGCGGCTTCGACCGTGTGGCCGAGAACTTCGGCGCCGGTATCGCAAAGGTCGCCGCTCCGGTGCCTCGTGCCGTTGCCGAGGACCACTTCCCGCAGTTTCAGGCCGTCACGCGTGAACGCCGACACCGAGAGGGTCAGTTCGACGCCCGCCTGGAAGGTCTGGAGAGCGCCGCTCGCGAGCCCGGCATGGAACGTGTCCACCCGCACCACGATGACGGAATCGAGTCCGCGGGCCTGCATCGTCTCGCCGTCAGGTGGAGCGGAGACCGGCTCTACCCGGCGCACCAGCCGCTCCAGGGTGCTCAGCACCGATACCTCGAGCGCTTCGCGGGCGTCGACCGGGTATCGCGAGCCGATGCAATGCTCTCCGTCCCCCGACGGATGGGGCACCACGTGGACCTCCCGAAGCAGTTGATCGGCGTCCACGAAGACCGCTGCCGATGCCGGCAGGGGCGTCTCGAACGTGAACGCATCGTAGGAAGGTGCCGGCCGCACCACGACGGCGTGCGAGCACCCCGCCGTCCCCAGGCACCAGGCGATGAGCGCCGTGGGCAACGCGCCGTTCCTGGCCCTGCCTCCCGCGAGGTCTGTCACGGCGCGGTGCGGGTCGCGGGACGAAGCGCGACGGTTGCCGGACTCCGCAGGCCGCTAGGGGCCCGCATCACCCAGGGAGGCGCGCAGCTCCGGCGAGTTCGCGATCAGCTCCCCGAGCTCGGTCATCGCGTTCTCGATGGCGATCTCGACGGCCGCTCCGAGCGCCTCCGAGCCGTTGCCGCAGGTGATGCCGCTCTCCGTCTGGACGGCGTTGCCGAACACCACGTCGCGTAGCTGCAGGCCGTCGCCGGTGAATGCCGAGACCGAGAGCGTGAGTTCGGCGCCCGCCTCGAAGCTCAGGAACGCCCCGCTTGTCAGACCCACGTTGAACGTATCGGCGCGGACCACGAGTACCGCGTCGAGGCCGCGCGCCTCCATCGCCTCGCGGTCCAGCGGCGCCGCGGTCGGCACGATGTCCCGCACGAGCCGCTCCAGGGTGCCGATCACCGACACCTCGAGCGCCTCGCGGGCGTCCACCGGATAGGTGACTTCGTCGCACAGGGAGTCTCCGTCCACCGGGTCGGGCGTCATCCGGACCTGCCGATAGAGCTGGTCGGCGTCCACGAAGACCGCGGCGGCCGCGGGCAGCGACGCCTCGAACGCGAACGCCTCGTAGGACGGGGCGGGCCGCACCAGGACGGCCTGTGAGCAGGCCGCGAGGGCGAGCAGCAGACCAGCGCCGGTAACCAGGACCGCGCGCCGGGAAACACCGAGGGTCGTCATCTCACTTCCTCCTGGTCGCGGCGAGCCTCGCGATCCGGTCGCAGAGCGCCGGAAAGTTGATCCCCATCACCGCCGCCGACTGCGGCAGGAGGCTGCGGGTCGTCATCCCCGGCAGCGTGTTGGCCTCCAGCACGAACGGATCGCCGTGTGTGTCCAGGCGAAAGTCCACCCGGGAAAAATCCCTCAGACCGAGCGCCCGGTGGGTCTTGACGGTCAGATCGCGCAGTTCCCGCGCCAACGACTCCGGGATGTCCGCGGGGAAGATTTCCTCGGCCACGCCCGGGGTGTACTTGGCGTGGTAGTCGAAGAGCCCGGAGCCGGTCACGATCTCGCCCACGCCGAGCGGTTCGAGACCGGCGCCGTCGGATTCCCCGACGATGCCGACGGTGAATTCGCGACCGGGGAGCATTTCCTCGACCAAAACGCAACGATCGTGCCAGCGGGCCTCGGCGACGGCCGAGCGGACGTCGTCGAAGTCGTGGGCGATCCGGAGCCCCACCGACGAGCCCCCCCGGGAAGGCTTGACGACCACCGGTGCGCCAAGCGCCTCGATCTCGCCCCGCCGGTCCTCCGGGGTCTGGAACTCGAGCATCTCGAAGCGCGGGGTGGGAATCCCCGCGCCCTGCAGGACGCGCTTGGCCGAGGCCTTCTCCATGGCCAGGGCGCTCGCCAGCACCCCGCTGCCGGTATAGGGAAGGCCTCCGAGTTCGAGGACCGCCTGCAGGAGCCCGCCCTCGCCGTCGAGGCCGTGGAGCACCAGGAAGGCCAGATCAGCCTCGCTGACCGGCTTCAGGCGAAGGAGTCCCGGGACGTCCTCGCGGTCGCGCGCCAGCGCCAGTTCCTGGTCCGCCGGCGGTTTGCGGCCCACCCGGAGCGCGAGGAACTGACCTTCCTGCTCGGGCCCTAGGGCGCCGTGCACGGTGTCCACCGCCGTGACCTCGTGCCCCGCCACCCGCAGGGCGCGAAGCACCTCGCCCGCGCCGGCCAGCGCCACGTCGCGCTCCGGCGTGGAGCCGCCGGTGATCAGCGCGATGCGCAGGCGCCCGCCCGGTCCGCCGCTCACAGCGTCATGGCGAGCCGCACCGGCTCGGGGACCGGCTGCTGCCGGGAGGAGAGACCGGCGGCGAGCAGCACGAGAAAACCCGCCGCCATGGCGAGCAGCGCCGAGGGAACCGGCAGTCCCGGCAGCAGGCTCTCGATCGCGGCCAGCGAACCGAGTCCCGCGGCCATCGAAAGGGTCGCGGCCCGGGCCGTGATCCGCTGCCAGGCGAGCCCGAGCAGCAGCGTGGGTGCGAGGGACGCGGCGAACGCGCCGAATCCGAGCGTCCCGAGCAGCGCGATGAGGCTTCCTTCCGAGAGGTGCCAGGCGGCGATCCCCAGCGCCGCGAGCCCCACGACCAGGGCTCCGAGCCGCGCAGCGGCCAGGCTCGAGAACCGTTCCCGTTGGAATGCCCGCGGCAGGTCCCGGCAGAGGGCGGCCGCTCCCAGGTTCAGGAAGGCGTCGCTCGTGGACATGATGGCGGCGAGCACCGCGGCGGCGACGAGGCCGGCCAGGAGTTCGGGAGTACCCGGCAGGTTGAGGACGGCGAGCGCTGCTTCGTCGGGGTGCGCGGAAGCGTTCCCCGGAGCGCCGCCGAGCAGGAGCAGGGCGCCGGTCCCGAGGCCCACCCACACGAGGATGCTGAGTCCCTGGGCGCCGCCGATCACCGCAGGCAGATAGCGGAGCGCCTCCGGGCTCTTCAGCATCAGGAACTTGTGGAGCATATGGGGTTGCCCGAGGGTGCCGATCGAGAAGAGCAGCAGGAAACCGAACCCCATGGCGGGGTCCAGGACCCCCAGCGGTTCAAGGAATCCGCCGGCTTCGAGTCCCCCGGCGCTTGCGCTCCCGGCGACGCCGGCGGGACCCCCGACTTCCGCCATGACCCAGCAGAACGCCGCCACCGCCGCACCCGCCATCACGACCCCCTGCAGCACGTCGGTGTTCACCGAGGCCACCATGCCGCCGGCGAGCGAGTAGGCAAGCACCACCGCCAGACCGAGCGCGAGACAGGTCATCAGGCTCAGGTCGGGGAAAGCGAAGCGGGCGGCCCGGGCGAGCGCCGCGAGCTGGACTCCCAGGTAGATGACGCTCCCGGCCAGGATGGCGACCGCCGCCAGGGCGGCCGGCGCCCGGCCTCCGAAGCGGAAGGCGATGGACTCCGGCAGGGTCTGGGCGCCGCTCGCTTCGGCGATCAGCACCAGCCGCCGGCCCACCGTGCGGCAGAGGAGCGCCGCGGTGAACCCGGCGGGAACCACGATGAACAGCGAACCGAAACCGACCTGGGCGGTCAGCCCCGGCCCGCCGAGGAACACGAAACCGCTGAAGGCCGAGGCGGCGACCGCGAGCCCGGCGCGGAGCGCGCCCAAACGGCGCCCCGCCACGAAGAAGTCCGCAGAATCCCGGGTCTTCCGGACCGCGGCGAGTCCGATCGCCAGGGTCAGGAGGAGCAGGAGCGCCGGGATCAAGGGCCTGGCCGCGATCGCGCGCGGAGCCGTTCCAGTTCCGCGGGGGTCGGGGGCGCGAACGAGACCGCAAAACCGAAGCTCGTCATGACCAGCGGAATCAGCCAGACCCCGAGCAGGAGGCCCCACAGCGACCGGGGCAGTCCGAAGAAGCCCGCGCCGTCCGCGAGGCCTGCCGCGAGCAGCGCCCCGGCGGCGAGGGACAGCCCGAACGCGATGCCGACCGCTCGACGGAGACGGCTCCGCCGCTTTCCCGTACCGGTCTCCGGGCGGCCGGCGGAGCCGACGCTCCACACGGCGATGACGGCGGCGCTCACCGCGGCGGCAGCGGGCAAACCCGCGGATTCACCGGACAAGAGGAGTGCCGCCGTAGCGGCAACCACCAGGGACGCCGCGAGAATTCGGGATTGGCCCCCTTTGGCTAGCATTTCGTCCTGCAAGGCAGGTTTTTCATGGTAGCCCGATTGTCCCCCGCCGCCGTCGTCATCGCCGCCCTGGGCGCCGCATCCTGCGAGGCTCCCCCGGAGCCGCCGCCCGCGCCCGGCCCCGAGACCGTCGCCGGCTGGACGATGGTGGATCTCAGCCACGGATACGGCGAGAACACGCTCTACTGGCCCACCGACCAGAAGGGGTTTCAGCTCGACACGCTGGCGGAGGGAACGACCCCGGCCGGCTTCTTCTACGCCATGAAGGAGTTCGCCACCGCCGAGCACGGCGGAACGCACCTCGACGCGCCGTACCACTTCTACGAGGGCGCCGCTCTCGTCGGCGAGATTCCGCTCCGCCGGCTGATCGCTCCCGGGGCGGTGGTGGACGTGAGCGCGCAGGCGGAGGCGGACGCGGACTACCGGGCGACCGCGGAAGACGTCCGGAACTGGGAGGCGGAACACGGCGCGATCGCGCCGGGCACCGCGGTCCTCTTCCGGACCGGATGGGCTGCCCGCTGGCCGGATGCGCTCGCCTATCTCGGTGACGACGAGCCGGGGAGCGCCGACGATCTGCACTTTCCGGGACTTGCGGAGGATGCGATGCGGCTGCTGGTCGAGCGGGACGTGGGGCTCGTGGGCATCGACACCGCGAGCGTGGACTACGGCCCCTCCACCGACTTCATCGTGCACCAGGTCGGCGGCGCGGCCGGGATTCCCAACCTGGAGAACGTCGGGGATCTCTCTGACGTGCCGGCGACCGGATTCCTGCTGATCGCCCTGCCCATGAAGATCGAGGCCGGGACCGGCGCCCCGGTACGGATCGTCGCGCTGATTCCGCCAGCCTGATCCGGGATCCGGGAATGCGACCCCTCTTCGACATGGCCGCCTGTACGGGCAGGTAGCCAGGCCGCCCGACTCCCGACGTCGCCATGCCTCTTGGCTCGAGGACGCGGCGCGTGCTCGCGCTCGTCGTCGAAGCACTGCGCGGTTCCGACCGCGATCTGACGTCCGGCCCGCTCACCCCCGCGGTGTTCGTGCTCGCGGTGCCGATGGCGCTCGAAATGGTGGGCGAGTCCATCTTCGCGGTGGTGGACGCGTTCTTCATCGCGCGTCTGGGAGCCGCGTCGCTCGCCTCCGCGGGGATCACGGAGACCGCGCTCGACCTGGTGTACGCGATCGCCATCGGCTTTTCCTTCGCGGTGACCGCGGTGGTGTCGCGCCGCGTCGGGGAAGGGGACCGGCGGGGAGCGGCGCGCGCGGGGGTCCAGGCGATCGGACTCGGGCTCGTCGTGTCGGTCGCGCTCGGAGTGCTCGGGGTGATCTTCGCGCCCCGGGTGCTGGGCCTCATGGGGGCGGACGCCGAGACGGTCGCCGTCGGCACCCCCCACGCCCGGATCATGTATGCCGGGATGGCCACCATCATCCTGCTGTTCCTGAACAACGCGATCCTGCGGGGGGCGGGGGACGCGCAGGCGGCCATGCGGGCGCTGTGGGTCTCGAACGGGATCAACATCGTGCTGGATCCCTGTCTGATCTTCGGGCTCGGGCCGTTCCCGGAACTCGGGCTGCCGGGAGCCGCCGTGGCCACGACGATCGGCCGGGGAACCGGTGTCCTCTACCAGTTCTGGATCCTCACCCACGGGTCGCGGCTCCGGATCCGCCGCGAGGACATCCGGACCCAGTGGGGGGTGCTCCGGAACCTCTGCCGCGTGTCGGTCGGCGGGATCGCGCAGATGCTCGCCGACATGCTGCCGTGGATCCTCCTGATCCGCATCATCGCGAGCTTCGGCACCATCGCGGTGGCCGGCTGGGTCATCGCCATCCGGGTGGCGCTCTTCGTGATCCTCCCGTGCTGGGGCCTCTCGAACGCCGCCTCGACGCTCGTTGGCCAGAACCTGGGGGCCGGGAAGCCCGACCGCGCCGAGCGCGCGGTGTGGATCACGAGCGCCTGGAACATGGGCTTCATGGCCCTGGTCACGGGCGCCTTCGTGGCGTTCGCGCCGGACATCGCCCGGATCTTCACCGACGACCCGGAGGTGCTCGGGATCGCCGCCACGGCCCTGCGCGTCGTCAGCTACGGCTACGTCTTCTACGCGCTGGGCATGGTGACCCGGCAGGCGTTCAACGGCGCGGGGGACACCCGCACCCCGACCTGGATCGACCTCTTCTGCTTTTGGCTCTTCGAGATCCCGGCGGCCTGGTTGCTGTCCCGCACCGCCCTCGGCGTGGACGGGGTGTTCTGGGCGGTGGCGCTGGCCTATTCCCTCTCCGCGGTGGTGAGCACGCTGGTCTTCCGCCGGGGCGGCTGGAAGACCATGTCGGTCTGAGGTTTCCGCGGGACGGCGGCTACTTCCCGCTCAGCCCGATGAGGAACGCGTAGATCTCCGCGGTCTCCTCGAGTCCCCGGTAGCGCCCCGAGCGGCCGCCGTGGCCGGCGTCGAGGTTCGTGCGCAGGAGGATCCGCGCGTCCGGATCGGCGTTCCGTTCCCGCAGGCGCTGCACCCACTTCGTGGGCTCCCAGAATTGCACCTGCGAGTCGTGGAGGCCGCTGCTCACCAGGACGTTGGGCAACCGTGCCTCGGGGACGTTCTCGTACGGGGCGTAGCTCGCCATGAGTTCGAAGAACTCCTTCCGGTTCGGGTCGCCCCACTCGTCGTATTCCGCGGTGGTGAGGGGAATGTCCGGGTCGAGCATCGTGTTCAGCACGTCCACGAAGGGGACGATCGCCACCATCCCAGCGAAGAGTCCGGGTTCCTCGTTGAGGACCGCTCCCATCAGGAGCCCTCCGGCGCTTCCCCCCATCGCGAACATCCGGCCCGGATCGCACATCCGGCGCTTTCGGAGATGGTGCGCGCAGGCGATGAAGTCACGGAAAGTATTGGTCTTCCGATGCTGCCGGCCCGCCTCGTACCAGGCGCGCCCGAGTTCCTGGCCGCCGCGGATGTGCGCGACCGCGAAGCTGAAGCCCCGGTCGAGCAGGCTGGGGCGCGCCCGGGAGAAGGCGGGATCCATGGAAATGCCGTAGGCGCCATAGCCGTAGAGCAGCAGGGGCGTCGACGGCGACGGAGGATGGGCCCGGTGGTGGACCAGCGAAATCGGGATTCGGGTCCCGTCCGCCGCCCGCGCCGAGAGACGGCGCACCCGGTAGTCCGCGGAGCGGAATCCGGGCGCCTCTTCCCGCTTGAGCGTGCGCCGCCGTCCCGTTGCGAGGGAGATCGCCAGGGTGGTCGGCGGCGTCTTGGGGGTGCTCACCACCACCCGCACCTCACCGGCGCCGGGTTCCGGGTTGTCCTCCTCGTCGAGCGCCCGCACCGGGCCCGGCAGCGGCACCCGCCGGCCCGGGCCTCCGTCCCAATCCAGCAGGCGAAGTTCCTGGCGTCCGGCGCGCCGCTCGAAGAGCGCCAGGTGGGTGTCGAAGAGCTCGAGTCCCTCGAGCTGGACGTCTTCTCGCGGCGGAACAAGGTCCTCCCACGTCGCTTCGTCCGCCGGGCTCTCCTCGGGTGCGGCGACCAGCCGGAAGTCGGGAGCGCCGCGGTTGGTCCGGATCAGGAACCGGCCCCGGAAGTGGTCGAGTTCGAACTCGTGGGGTCCACCCCTCGGAATCAGCCGGCGGGGCGGCGCTTCGGGGTTACCGCTCGGGATCGCCCAGGCCTCGGCGCGATCCGTCTGTTCGCAGTGAAGCAGCACGAACTCCCGCGAACGGCTCTCGTGGGCGGCCACCCAGAAGGTCTCGTCCGTTTCCTCGTACACCAGGACGTCCTGCTCCACGGGTTGTCCCAGGCGGTGCAGCATCACCTTCGACCAGCGGAGGGTCTCGGGATCGGGCCGGGTATAGAACACGGCGTCCCCGGCGGCCGCCCAGACGACGTTCGGCGCAGCGCCCGGGATCCGGTCCTCGATTACTTCCCCGGAGCGGGTGTCGAGAAAACGGAGCTCGTAGAGGCGCCGGCCCACCGTGTCGGTCGCGAAGGCCAGGATCTCGTGGTTGGGCGAGATCTCGAGGGCGCCCATCGAGAAGTAGCCATCCGCGGCGTCGCCATGCGCCTCACGGGCCAGTTGGTTGCCGTCCAGCAGGACTACTTCCCGCCCGGCGCGACGGCGGCCCGTCGCAGCCCGCCGGCGGCAGAACACCGGGTACTCCTCGCCGCGGCGATAGCGCGAGAAATAGAGGAAGGGGCCGTGCCGGACCGGCGGGGAGGCGGTGTCCGGGACGATGCGGGACTTCATCTCCTGAAGCACGGCCTCGCGAATGCCGGACCACGGGGCGAGACACCGCTCGGTCCACGCGTTTTCCGCCTCCAGATGACCGAGTACTTCGGGGTCGTCGCGGTCCCGGATCCAGGCCCAGGGATCCGTCCAGCGCCGCCCGAACTTCTCGTAGGAGACGGGACGCCGGGGCGCACGCGGCGGCCCGGGAAGGGGGTCTTTGCCGGCGGTCATGCGGCGCGAAGGCTAGCCGGACCCTCCGCCGCAGCGGTCCCGGGCTACGGGTTCAGCAGCAGGCGGTGTTCCGTGACCGACTCCACCTTGGCGCGGGTATAGGCCAGGGGGAAGTACTGGTTGCGGACCCAGAGCTCGAAGAGGTCGCGGTAGTGCGGGTTCATCGGATCGCCGGACTGGCCGGGAGCGCTCGTGGCGATGGAGTTGTCCCAGTTCGAGGGGTCCAGGATGACGCGGAAGCTGCCCCCGGAACGCTGGTTGTCGCCGCCCCCCGTGTTGTTGACCGTGGATTCGTAGCCGCCCCGCGGGTAGGGGCCAACCTCCAGGAGCTGCCGTGTCTCCTCGTTCACGGCCTGCGCCATGTAGTGGGTGATGTGGACGTGCTTCATGGCGTTCTGGCCGTAGTGCCAGTTCGCCATGTCCGCGCCGAGGCGGTCGGTGACGTCCTGCACTCCGTCGGCGAGCGCCTTCACCAGCAACGCGTCCCGCGCCGTGATCGGGTCGTCCCCGAATTGCCCGAGGGGCGCCATCAGGTGGTCGAGCATGCGCTTCTTGTTCACCCCCCGGACCAGCCCGCGGGCGGCCTCGGGAATGAAGAGCTCGCGCATCGCCTCCGAGACCCGCCGCTCGAAATGGAGGTAGATGGTTGCGGCCACGGACTCCTTGCCCATCACGAAGTCCCAGTCGGCCAGGGCGGCCTTCGCCGTGCTCTCCGGCGGCTCCGCCTGCATGAGTAGCGGCACCAGGTTGCGGGCGACCACGCTGAGTTCGTCGTGCTGGTAGGCCATCATGTCCTGGACGGTGTGGCGCTGGCCGTTCCGCATCAGCTCGTCTACGCGGAGCCCCCGCATCTCGTCGCCCCAGGTGAAGTGCAGGGCCTCGGGGTGTGGGTAGTGGGACGCCACCGCGGGAGCCATCAGGTTGTTCGCGGTGCCCCAGAAGCCCTTTTCGGGGTTCTTGACGGCGGGCAGCGCCTTGATCGGCAGGTATCCCTGCCACTCGTAGCGCCCGTCCCCGGGGACGGGGACGAGGCCGCTCCAGTTGGCGTTCCGGATGGGCGAGACCCCGACCGCCTGGTAGCCGATGTTGCCGTCGACGTCCCCCCAGATCATGTTCTCGGCGGGGATGCCGCTGTAGTTGCAGGCCTCGACGAACTCCTCCCACGTCTGGGCCTGGTCCATCCGCAGGCTGGCGAGGTAGGGAGAGTTGCCGATCTCGAGCCAGGCGGCGCGGAGTGCGTACGCCTTGTTGTTCTCCGCGTCCTCGTAGACCACGGGGCCGTGCCGGGTGTACTTCAGCGTCGCTTCGTGGTCGGCCGCGCCCTTGACCTCGATGGTCTCGGTGCGGACGGTCATGGACTCCCATTCGCCGAGGTAGCGGTACTGGTTCGGGTCGTCGGGGTTCGTGTCGTAGACCATCAGGTCCTCGTTGTCCTGGCCGAAGACGGTCAGGCCCCAGCCGCCCTTCTCGTTGTGTCCGATGGAAAGGCCGGGGAGGACCGGCTCGCCGCCCCCGATGACGTCCCAGCCGGGTGCTTTCAGGTGCACGAAGTAGCGGAGCGAGGGGGCCACGATCGTGCGGTGGGGGTCGTTCACGATCAGCGGCAGCCCCGTCCAGGTGCGCTCACCGTGGGCCACCCAGTTGTTCGAGCCGATGTGCTCCCCGAGGTCCACCATGTTCAGCTCCGAGGGAATCTCATTGAGCAGCGCCAGTCGTTCGGCGTCCTGGTTCCGGTACTCGGCGGCGATCTGTTCCGGCGTGAAGATCACCGGACCCCGGAACGCGCGGTAGATGTCGAGGATCTCGGGTTTCAGCAGCGATCCGTCGATCGCCGGGTCGAGTTCGAGCTGGGGCACGCCCGGCCGGAACCAGTCGATTTCCATGAGGGCTTCGGCGCCTACCGCGGCCACCGCCATCCCGTAGTTGAGCTCCTGGTTCACGTTGGACAGCAGTCCCTGGTGGCGGGAGATCACCACCTCCTCGGTCCAGGGCTCCGGGAGGATGCCGAGCAGGCGGAACTCGAGGGGCAGGGAATCCGGGTTCTGCCGGGCGCGTTCCACCGCGGCGTTGATCCCCCGCACGAAGGCCGGGATGATCTTGTCCCCGCGCGGGTGGTACCAACGCATCTCCTCGCCCATGTCCTTCCGGAACATGTGGAGACGGGTGCCGATGTCCCGCTGCAGCTCCGACGGTCCCAGGATGGCCGCCACGGTCCCGGTTGCCTGCCGCCGCCACATCTCGAACTGGAACAGGCGGCTCTCGGCGGCGCGGTAGCCCTGGACGAAGAACAGGTCGTCCTCGCTCTCGGCGTAGATGTGGTCGAGTCCCCAGCGGTCGGTGAGGACCTCGACGGAGGTGGTCAGGCCGTTCACCTGCCGGGTCTCGTCCTGGGCTGCGGCCCCGGCAGCGAGAAGGGCGCTGACGAGCAGCAGGCGAAAAACGCGGACGGCGGAAAGACGCATGGCCTGACTCCTTCGGATGGATCTGAGCGGGGGCCGATGATACGGGAGAGCGCCGCGTTTCCCTGCCGAATCCGCGCCATCCGCTGATAACTTGCGATCCGTGACCACGAAGCGCCGCCTGCCGTCGCTCGGCAACCTGATGCTGATCGGGATGGGAGTGGGCGTCGCCGCCGGGATCGTGCTCGGGGAGAGCGCGACCCGCCTTGCCTTCCTTGGCGACATCTTCATCCGGCTGCTCACTCTCGTCGCCGTCCCGCTCGTCTTCTTCAACCTCATCGGGGCGCTCGCTTCCTCGGGGGCATCCGGAGGCGTCAGCCGGCTGTTGCTCCGCATCGGCGCCTGGTTCGCGCTGACCACGGTGGCGGCGCACATCATCTCGCTGACCGTCGTTGGGCTGTTGCGTCCGGGTGCGGGTCTCGCCCGTCCGGCGGAGGGTAGCGGGGAAGCCGGGCCGGCAGCTTCCCCCGGATTCGAGGACTTTCTGTTCACCCTGGTTCCCGACAATGCGCTCGGGGTCTTCGTGGACGACCGGGTCACCGCGGTGGTGGTGCTCGGTCTGATGGTCGGTTTCGCCACCTGGGGTCTCACCGGAGAACGGCGCGCCGATGTCACCCGGTTCTTCGCTTCGGGAACCGCGCTGTTGCGCCAACTGGTTGCCGGCGTCCTGTGGTTCGGACCGGTGGGAGTCGCGGCGCTCGCCGCGGCGAGCGTGGGCGAGTACGGAAGCTCGATTTTCGGCCCGCTCGGCGTATATATTGCGGCCATCTGGATCGCGGACGTCGCGATCTTCGCTCTGTATTTCGCCGCCCTGCGCTTCCTGGCGGCGACTTCCCCGCTGTCGTTCGTCCGGCGGACGGCGACCGTGTGGACGACCACGGTATCCACCTGCAGCAGCCTCGCGAGCCTCGGCGCCTCGCTGAACGCCGCCGAAAAGATGGGCTTGCCCCGGTCGACCTATGCCCTCACCCTGCCGCTCGGCGCCCAGTTCAACAAGGACGGCAGCGCCGTGCTGCTCTCCGGCATCGTGCTGTTCACCGCGCAGGCGGTCGGCGTCTCCTTCGGCTTGGGGGAGATCCTGATCGTGATCGCCCTCGGCGGGCTGCTCTCCGCCGCCGCTCCAGGCGTTCCGAACGGGGGGATCGTGAATCAATTCCTGCTCCTCAGCGCCTTCGGGCTGCCGGTGGAAATCGGTGTGCTCGTCGCGGGTATCTACCGCCTCGTGGACATGCCCACCACGACCGCCAACATCATGGGTGACCTCGTGGGGACGATGGTCGTAACCCGAAAGCAAAAGGAGGAATCCGGCGTTGTCGCATCCTGAATCGCGGCCCATCGCGGCCGCCCGGGAGCTCTATCCCGGCGCTCCCGTCCGGCCCTATCTGAACGTCGCCGTGCGAAGCCTGCTCGCCCGCCCCGTGCGCGAGGTGTGCGACTGGTACCTCGACGGAGCCATGGAAGGGGGACCCGACAAGGACGAACTGTTCAACACCGTGGAGCGGGGACGCGCCCGCTTCGCCCGCTGGATCGGGGCGGACCCGGACGAGGTGGCCTGGACACGCAACGTTACGGACGGAATGAACCTCTTTCTGACCGCCCTCGACTGGCGGGACGGCGACGAGGTGGTCTACTGCCCGGACCTGGAGCACCCCGCGAACGTGTTGCCGTGGCGGAATCTGGCGCTCAGGCGAGGCGTGCGTCTGAAAGCGGTGCCGGCGGATGGCGGCCGCCTGCCGTCCGCTCGCATGGCGGAAGCGGTCGGACCGCGGACCCGGGTGGTCGCCGCCGCGGCGGTGTCGTATTCGCCCGGCTTCGTCGCCGATCTCGCGCCGCTCAAGGAGGCGCGGGACCTGCACGGGGCCTGCCTGGTGGTGGATGCGGCCCAGTCGGTGGGCGTGCTCCGCACCGATGTGGACCGGATCGGCGCCGACGTGCTGGCGGTGGCCACCCAGAAGTCGCTCTCGGCGTTCTACGGCACCGGCTTCCTGTATTGCCGCCGGGGGGTCGCCGAGGCGCTGAAGCCCGCCGCGCTCGGCCGTCACGGTGTGCTCTTCAATGCCTCCGAGACCGCGCTGCCCGACGCGGACATCCCGTACGCGCCGGGGGCCCGCCGTTTCGATCTCGGCAACTACAACTACCTGGGCGCGGTCGCCGCCGACCGGGCCCTGGAACTGCTCGAATCCTTCGGAGCGGTGGCCATCGAAGAGCGGAGCCTGGGGTTGGCGCACCGCCTCGCGAATGGCCTGGCGGAGCTCGGTCTGCCGTTGACCGGGGGCGTGCCGAACCCCTGGCTCTCCCACATCGTCACCGTCGGCAAACTCGGCCGCCAGGGCGAACGAACGGTGAAAGACCCCGGGCTGGCCGATCTGTGGGCCCGGCTGAAGGCCGCCGACGTAGTCATGTCGGTGCGCCGTGCCGTGCTTCGCTTTTCCTGTTTCATCCACAACGACGAAGCCGATATCGACCGGGTGCTCGAGGTGGCGCGCGAGTGGCGTCGCGAGACCGCTCCTCCGGTCCTCAGCGGAGTGGCCTAGAATTTCCGACCCGCAGTCACCGCCGCCCCGCGCGGCCCCCAACCCCTACAACGGAGAACGATCCATGACGCGCATCGCTTCCTTCACGCTCGCCGCGCTGGCCGTCGCGGCGCTGGCCTTCGCCCATCCGCACTTCAACAAGACGGTTTCCACCACCATCGGCGAGGTGGAAGTCTCCGTCTCCTACAACTCCACCGACGCCAACATGGAGCGCGTGGCGGCGGTCGAGGCCGGCACGTTCGTCAGTCCCCGCGGGCCGCGCCTGAACCTCTCGGCCGACGTGATGGCCGGCGACGTGACGATTTCGGCCGGGGAATACACCATCGGCGTTCTCAAGGGTGAGGACGGTTCCTGGACCATGGCGCTCCACGAGGGCCGGATCCCGCGGGGAGAAATGCCCGACATGGGCAAGGTGATGAAGCTGGACTCGCGCTTCTCCGACCAGATGGGCACCGCCGATCACATGCTGATCGACATCACCGCGGGCTCCGGCGACTTCGCCGGGAAGCCGGTGCTGACGATCCACTTCGGCAACATGCACCTCCAGGCCGCGATCGGCTAGTCCATCGCGCCGCCCCGGTAAACGCTCCGCGCCGGGAGGCCGGGTCGCGGAGCCCGCCGGTCCTACCGGCCGAAGACGAGCATCAGCGACAGGCCCGGCCCGCCGCCCCGGACGCTGGTGGGAACGGTGACCCGCACCTCGGGGAAGTCGGCGACCCAGCTCTGTTCGCCGTAGCCCGCGTATTGCCCCTCGGCGCGGATCGCGACGCGTTCGCCCAGTCCCTTTTCGAACCCGACCCCCAAAGTCCAGGCGAGGAAGTCCAGGTCGCGAGGGTCGGCGCCGGAGGTGAACTGGTCCGGAGTGCACGGGATCGGCGAAAGACACCCGTGCCAGTTGACCGTTACTTGCGCTGAGACCCGCCGCAGGCCGGCCAGGACATACACGCTCTCGTCGCGCGACCCCAGTTCGCCGGGGCTGCCGCCGAGACGTAACGTCAGCCCGTAGCTGTGCCGGTTCTCGAACGACCAGTCGTCCGGCCACACTTCGCCGAGCTGTCTTCCGGACGGGGAAGTGCCCGAACCCTCGAGCTGCGCTTCGAGCGTGCCGCGGTGAAACGCGAAGTCCGCTTCGGCGCTGACAAACGATCCGCCACCCAGCGGCCAGCGGTAGCCGGCCAGCAGCGCCAAGCCGGCCAGCGGACCGCTGGCGGACCCCTCGTCCTCGAACACCTCGCCGCGGCGCGGCGCCGGAACCAGGGTGTCCGGATCGGTGTTGTCGACGGCCTTTTCGTACGTGACTCCGGTGCGCTCGAGGGGCAGGGCGATCCCGAAACGAAAACCGCGGCGATCCTGCGCGGAAGCGGGTTCAGCCGGGCTGAGCCCGGCTGCCAGGCCGACAACGAACGCGAGCAGCGTGCCGGTGCGGTTCATGGTGCCTGGCTCCTTCCCCGCCTCAGGGTTCGAGCTGGCGGAGCAGGTTCTGCGCTTCCTGGGCGAACGGATCTTCGGCGGGAACGGAGCGCAGCAGGTCGCGCGCTTCCGGGATCCGCTGCTGCGAGAGGCGGGTCACCGCCATGAAGAAGCGGATTCCGGGCTGGCTGGAGTCCAGGTTGTAACTCTGCTCGAACGCCCTGCCGGCCGCGGCGGAGTTGCCGTCGAGGACGTGCAGGCGTCCGAGGTTGAGCTGCTGGGGCGCGTCGTCGGCGAAGAAATTGCCGCGGATCGCGTGCAGGCGCTTCGCCAGCTCGAAGCTCTTCTCGGCTTCTCCCGGAAGGGTGCGGATTCCGAGGTTGAGAAGCGAGATGGCCGCGTTCATCCGCACCGAACGGCGTTCGTCCTGGACGCGGGCCACCAGGGTGTCCCGGATCTCGGAGGACTCGGTGTTCCCGGTCTCCCCCAATTTCAGTGAAGCGACGGCCCGCACCAGGGGATGCGCATCGCCCGAGGCGGCGAGCAGGGCACGGGTCGCCGGCTCCCGGGTCGCCGGGTCGGCAAGGTAGCGGCCGAGATGTCCGGCTGCGTTCGCGCGGTTGATGGGGCCCTCGCCTTCGTCGGCCGACATGGCGAGCAGGAGGTCGAGCGCCTCCCGGCTCAGCTCGCGCGCGCCGGTGTACGCCTCCGCCCGCCGTTCGATCTTCCGGCGGCGCGGTGTCTCTCCCCACCACTCGTCCATCCGCTCGGCCGCCCATTCGGGACTCTCGGCGGTGTGGCATTCGTTGCAGGCGTTGGGCACTCCGTATCGGGCAGTGTTCGGCGGCGAGGGGATCGAGATGCTGTGGTCGCGCATCTTCGCCCGGATGCTCGTCACGCTGCGCGGCATGTGGCACTCGACGCACGAACTGCCCTCGCTCTGGGCGGGATGGAAGGTGTGCGCCGTGAGATCGGCGCCGATCGCCTCGTGGCAGCCGGTGCAGAGCCCGTTGTTCGTCGGGAGGAGCTGCTCGTTCTTCTCGATGTCCGGGCGGTGGGGATCGATGTGGCAACCCGTACAGGTGGCGCCCCCCTCCACGAAGCACTCGCTCTGCCAGATGCCGAGCGTGTTGGTGGAGAACCGCCGGGTCTTCCCGTCGGGGTACCAGGTCGGGTCCTCGGAAGGTTCCTGGGTGTACTCGAGGATCGGGAAGAAATGGTCGAAGTAGTTGTCGCCGGCGGCGAACCCGAAGGCCATCTGGTCCCGGAACGAATGGCACTGGGCGCAGACCATCGAGTTCGTCTCGTGGTCCAGCCGGGTCTGCTGCACGATGTAACTCGCGGGATCGTCACCGTAGAAGTCGAGGTTCATGTACTTGTCCACGTGCCGGCTGCCCGGTCCGTGGCAACGCTCGCAGGTGGTGCCGAAATCGAGCCAGGTGGTGTCGTAGCGGTCTTCCCCGGGGCGGAAGCCCTTGATCTGGTCGCTCACGTGGCAGCCGAAACAGTTCTTGTTCCAGAGCTGCACCGGGACGATGCCCTCCGCCTGGTCGGGGGCCGCGATCTCGAGGTTGTGGAACCACTCCCGGCGCAGCACGTCCCAGGTCGGCGGCAGCACGATGACCCGGCCGTCCTCGAGCGTCGTCAGGTAGTGCTGGATGCGGCGGTTCCCGAGCGTGTAGTCCACCTGGTGCTCGACGGGTTCGCCGGTGAAGAACGGCTCGGTGATGAAGTACTTCGAGCCCACGCGCCGTATCCGGTACTCCTCGCCCCGGAGCATGAGGACCTCCCGGGAGAAGTCGCCGAGCACCTGGCCGGGGACGGCGGGCTGCACCATCTTGGAATGGCGCGAGGAGGTCCAGTCGTCATGGGCCTGCTCGTGGCAGGTCAGGCACTCGGCGGAACCCACCATCATGGCGGGCTGCTCGGAGAGCGGCGGAGGGACCGGCTGCGCCGCCTGAGCGGCCGCTGCTTCTGCCGTGCCGGTCTGAAGACCGGCGTTCCCGGGGGTCGGGGGGACCGGCTGCGCCGCCTGAGCGGCGGCCGCGGCGGCGGGTCGCGAGCCGACGGAGGTGGCGAAGAGGCCGAGGGTCGCCAGGGCGGCCGCGCCGGCGCAAGCGAGGGCGAACCTCACGAGGGCGGTTCCTCCACGACGTGGATCCGGCGCGCCTCCGGGGCCTCGACCTCGCTCCTGGATCCCGAAGGCCAGAGCACGGCGGCGGAAACCGCCTGCCCGCCGGAGCCAAGGCCGAAGACCACCTCGAGCTGGTTCTGCGAGGCGTACCCGGTGGCGCTCTTCACGACGCGGGTCTCGCTGCGGGTCATGCCGGCATCCTCGATGGCAAGGGTGATCTTCGCACCGATTCCGTCCCGGTTCGAATTTCCTCCCCGGAGCCGGAATCCCACCCAGCCGTTCCGCTCGCCGCCGTCGTTCCGGAAGAGGCGCGCCGGGCCGCCGTTCCCGCTGACCGCGAGGTCCGGATCGCCGTCGCCGTCGATGTCGCCGAAGGCCGCTCCCCGGGCCACCATGGGCCGGGCGAGATCCGGGGAGGCGGTGGTCACTTCGTCGAAGCCGCCGTCGCCCCGGTTCCGGAAGAGATGGGGGGCCTGGCGGTAGCTGACCCGTTGCTGGACGGCGGCGATGTCGTTTTCGACGTGGCCGTTCGCGACGAAGATGTCCTGGCGTCCGTCGAGGTCATAGTCGAAGAAGAAGGCCCCGAAGGCGAGGGTGAGCAGACTGTTGCGGCCGATCTCCGAGACGGGCGCCTGGTCGATGAAGAAGCCGACGCCCTCGTTGTGGTAGAGCGAGACCATCTCGTTCGAGAAGTTGCCGATGACGAGGTCGGGCATGCCGTCGCCGTCGTAGTCCGAGGCGTCGATGCCCATGGCGCCCCGGGCGGCGCCGTTCTCGGCGAAGGCGATCCCGGAGAGCACTCCGGCGTCCTCGAACCGTCCGCCGCCGAGGTTCCGGTAGAGATAGTTGGGCTGGGTGTCGTTCGCCACCGCGAGGTCGAAGAGCCCGTCGTCATCGAAATCGAGGACCGCGACGCCGAGTCCCTTTCCCCGGGGGTTGAAGAGCCCCGCCTCCCGGGTGACGTCGGTGAACCCCGCCGCGCCGTCGTTCCGGTAGAGGATGGCGCTCGCCCCGTTGTACGACTCCGGGGTGCAGTAGCTCTTGTTCACCCCGTCGAGGGCGCAGAAAATGTCCTCCTCGATGGACCACTCCACGTAGTTCAGCAAGAAGAGATCCAGGTCCCCGTCCCGGTCGGCGTCGAGCCAGGTGGCGACGCTCGAGAAGCCGGGATCAGCGACCGAGGCGGCGTGCGGTGCCTCCCGGAACACACCGCCGCCCGTGTTCTCGAGCAGGCGGTTCGGCCCGAGGACGGTGAGATAGAGGTCCTGGTCCCCATCGGCGTCGTAGTCGGCGATTGCCACGCCGATGCCGTAGAACGGGACGTCGAGGCCCGAGCCGGCAGTCGCATCCTCGAAGGTCCCGTCGCCCCGGTTCCGGTAGAGCGCGGCGGTGGGCTCCGGTTCCGTCCGGTGTCCCGGCCACCGTCGGCTGTTCACGAAGAGCAGGTCCTGGTCGCCGTCGCCGTCGGCGTCGAAGAAAGCCACTCCGCTTCCCATGGTCTCCGGCAGGTACTTCTCGCCGAAGGCCCCGTTCTCGTGGAAGAAATCGATCCCGGCGGCTTCGGTCACGTCCACGAAACGTGGCTCCTGGGCGCTGGCTGGCGCGATCAGGGCGGCCGCGAAGAGCAGCGCTCCGGCGCCCGTCCCGACGCGGAACGGTCGTTGTGCGATCACGACCCCATTGGAATCAGAGGTCACGCCAGGCGGTCTCGTCTTCCTTCGAGTTCCACTCTTGCAAGGTCTCCCGAACGGCCCGCAGGTATTCGTCGGCCGTTGCCGGGGCCTTGCGAAACTGCCGCTCCTTTCCCGGCACGGCGATCGCCGGCGTGTCCCCTTGGCGCGGCCGGGATCCCGCCCGGATGCGTTCCGGGCTCGTGGTCTGTCCACACGCGCCAGGTCGCGCCAATCCGTTACACATCAGCCGGAATCTTATCGGTCGGAAAACCTGTTTCGCGTTCGTGCGGGGCTCGTGGAAGTCGCGGAATCAGGAAGCCTCGGGAGCGGGGATTCTCGGGGTTCGGGACGGGTGCGTGCGACCGTACGCCACCTGAGTCACGAAACTTCCGTCGACATCTAACGCTCCTGTCGCAATGGGCGGCTGTACTCTCTGTCGGTTCGCGACAGTTGCCGGCGCGGGTCACGGCCGGTCGACGTCCTTTCTCGCTCTCATCCGCTCTCGGCTACCGGTCAGGAGGACGCCCGCGTGTTCGATGTGCTCGGCGGAATGATTGGCGGGGTCGGGCTCTTCTTCGTCGGGATGTGGCTCCTGACGGAGAACCTCAAGGCGCTCGCGGGACGGCGCCTCCGCCTCATCGCCAGGCGGTGGACCGAGAGGCGCCTGGCCGCTTTCGGCATCGGTGCGCTTGCCGGCGTCACCACCCAGAGCATGTCGGCGCTCACCTTCATCGTGGTGAGCATGGCGAAGTCGCGGCTGGTCTCCACCCGGGGGGCCTTCGCGATCGTCCTCGGCGGGAACGTCGGCGTGACGCTGCTGGTGTTCATGCTGACCTTCGACATCCGCCTCGTCGCGTTGTACGTCGTGGGTGCGGCGGGTCTGGCGATGGCCAGCGACCGGGTCGCCGGGGACTACCGGCGTCTTGCGGCGTCCGTATTCGGGGTGGGGATGATCTTCCTGGGGCTGGACATGCTGGTCGCGGCGGCGGCGCCGCTCGCCGAGCATCCGTGGTTCGGCGAAATGATGCAGTGGAGCGTGGGTTCGCTCCTGCTGGTGTTCGTGGTGGCTGCACTCCTGACCGTCGTCGTGCAGTCGGGCGCGGCGGTCTGCGTGCTGGGCATCAGCATGACGACGCTGGGTGTCCTCACCGTGGACCAGACCATCATGCTCCTCTACGGGGTCACCTTCGGATCGGCCCTGATCCTGTACCTCCTGTCCGTCAACCTGACCGGCCGCTCCCGTCAGGTCGCGATGTGCCAGGTGGGTCTGAACGTGTTGATCTGCGTGGTGGCAGTCCCCGCGCTGTTCCTGGAACTGGTACTCGGCGTGCCCCTCATGAAGGCGCTGGTTCTGTCCCTCGATCAGGGACTCGGCCAGCAGATGGCGATCGTCCTCCTGCTGGTGAATCTGCTCGGCGCCCTGGCCGTGCTCGCCGCTGTCAGGCCGGTGGAGCGGGTCTTCACGAAGCTCTGGCCGCCTACGGCGACGGAGGAACTGGAAAAGACCGAGTTCCTGCACGACGGCGCGCTGGAAGACGCCGTTTCGGCGCTGTCGCTCGTGGATCTCGAGCAGCGGCGCGTGTTCGAGACCCTGCCGCGCTACTTCGAGACGGTCCGGTCCGGTACCGATCTCGCGGCGCTGCGGCGCGGGCTGCGGAGCCTGTTGGCGGAGATCGAGAGGTTCCAGACCGATCTGTTGATCCGCCACGGAGTGGCGTCCGCGGACGAACACAACTCGATGCTGACGCGCCAGAAGCTGCTCGGCTGGCTCGAGGAGCAGGTCGGCGCTCTTTGCGAGGCGCTGCGCGAGCTTCCGGAACACTCGGACCTGGGCAATCTGCGAGCCAGCCTCTGCGAGGGAACGGATGCCGTCCTCCAATCGCTGGTCCATGCGATGCGCAGCGGCGACCGGGAAGCCTGGGCGCTCGCCCGGGAGCTGGCCGGCGACCGCAGCGAGGTGATGCGGGCGATGCGCCGCAAGTACGGAACGGCCTGGATGCACGCCGACGGTCCCACCCGCAGCCGGGTCATCGGATTGACGAACACGGCCGAGCAGGTGTTCTTCCTGATGTCGAAGTTCGTGCGGGAACTCGACGTGCCCCCGATGACGGAGACGGCCGGACCGGAGCGCGCGGTGCGCCGGGCGCCGCAGCCGGTGGCGGAGTCCGGCTGAGCGCCGGATCCGTCAGCGCTCCGCGAGCCCGTTGCGGTGCTCGTGGATTGGGAGCCGCTCGTTGTTGTCGTCGGGATGCGTGCGCCGGTAGTCCCCGGTCACGAACTGGGAGGCTTCGTCGGCCTTGAAGCGCAGGTAGAGCTCGCGGTGCCGGGCCGCGCGCTCCGGATCCCGGAGCCCCTGGGAAGCGAGCATCAGGTTGTAGTGGGCCTCGAGGTCCTCCGGATCGATGGCGAGCGTCCTCTCGAGCACCGCGACGGCTTCGGCGAAATCGCGCTTCAGGAACAGCAGCCGTCCGACCTGGTTGTTCACCACGCGGTCGCGCGGGAAGACCTCCTGCACCGCGTTCAGGTCGGCGAGCGCCTCGTCGTAGCGGCCGAGCGCCTTCATCGCCATGGCCCGGAAAAAGAGCGCCCGGGGGAGGTTCGGCGCGAGTCGGAGGGCCGCTTCCGCCGCCTCCCGGGCGCCCTCGGGATCTCCTTCCTGCAGGCGCACCCGCGCGAGATTGACCGGCGCGTCCGCGAACTCGGGGGCGAGCCGCGCCACGGTGGAGAAAGCGGACTCGGCGGCGCGGAGATCTCCTGCGAGCAGCATTCCGATGCCGTAGTCGTTGAAGCGAAGCGCTCGCGCGAGATCACCCGGGACGGCTTCGGTTGGGGGAGAGGCTTCGCCAGCCACGGGTAGGCGGACCGAGCCGGTGGCCATCTCCACGATCGGCACGTCGGGCGCCGCGAGGTCGTCCGCGAACCGGACCGCCCGGTCGTCGTAGGCCGAAGCGACCTCGCCGCCTTCCTCGAGCTGTCCCCGGAAGGTCCACTGGGTGTGCCACCAGTCGAATTTCCGGTAGTTCAGACGCGCGGTCAGGGTGACCGGCCCCTCGATGTCCTCCGGGACCTGCAACCGGTAGCGCACCGTGTGGGCGGCGCCCGGGGGTATCGGAGAGACGTAGAGGACGCTGCGCGCCGACCAGGCGTTCCGCTTGTTGATCGGGTTGCCGCGCGCGTCGAGCAGCAGCGAGCGGAAGAAATGCGCGGAGCCATCCACCGGGGCGTCGTCCGCCTCGCCCGCCTCGCCGGTGAAGCCGCTCCAGAAGAAAGGTCGTCCGGTGGCGTCTTCCGCCTGGAACTCGAGCCAGACCTCCTGGGCGTCGATGGTGCCGCTCGGGAAGAAGTGGCCAACATTGCGCGTGCGCACCACGACGTCGACCCTCACGGTCTCGCCCGGAACCAGCGCCGGCAACGCCTCGTCGAGCGGGGCGCTCAGCTCGCCGAGCGGACCCGTGCCGGCGTAGCGGGTGGTGGGTGCGGCCGCCTCTTCTCCGACCGCGAAGGTGGACGCCAGCGCCAGCGGATCCGGGCCGCCGGTCGCCGGCTCATCGTCGGGACCTTCGCCGGCATCGTCACGGACGAGGCCGAAGATGTCCACGGTCACCTGTCCGGCGCGGAGGAAGTCGCGGACCGCCTGGAGCTGTTCGTCCAGCCCGAAGTGGGTGGGAAGCGCGGTGTTCGCGGTGGCGAAGCGATGGGAACGGATGAGGCCGCCCACCGCGGCCGGATCCTCGCCGGCGACCGGCGGCATGTGGCAGTCGGCGCAGGTCTTCGGCGAATCCGGGTAGTAGAAGGAGCGGGCGCCCTCTCCGGACACGCCGCTCGCCTGCCAGTTGTCGTAGCTGTTGAAACCCCGCAGCCAGCGGTAGTCGTTCACCGGCTGGTCGAGGTGCACCTTGTGGCACGTCGAGCAGAAGGCCGAGCTGTCGCCGGTGTGGAGCGGTTTCAGGAACGCCTGGCGGTGGGGTTCGGGGTCGAGGTGGATCACGAGGTCGTGAAGCGTCCGGATCAGCGGATCCTCGGAGGTGGCGAGGTCGTGCATCTCCGGGTACTCGATGACGAACCCGGCATTCCCCATCGTGTCCTTCACCCGGGTGATCGCGTGGCAGGAGACGCAGCCGAGTCCGGCGCTCGCGGACGGACGGTCCACGATCTCGGCGATCGGCCGGTCCATGAGCCCGCTGAAGAGCACCGCGTGGTCGTGGCAGCCGGCGCACCACTTCGAAGGGGTGACGCCGACGACCTCCTGCATGTATTCGATGGAGCGCCGGTACCAGGGGTTGTTGAAGGACGCGAAACGGTGCGCCGACTCGCTCCACTGGTGGGTGATGTCGCCGTGGCAGCGGCCGCACGCGTCGCTGCCCAGGAAGAACTCCTCGGGGATGAGCCCTCCGTGAAGCGTTTCGGCCGCCGACGGGAAGAAGGGTCCGTCCGCCCCGCCCATCGCCTCGCCGTCCATGGTCGTGGGCGGCAGACCGGTGTTCAACAGCGGCCCGGACGCGGGCAGCAACGGTCTGAGGAGCGCGCCGGCCGGGATGGCGATGGCCAGCAGCAACGGAGCGAGCAGCATCCGGCGCGTGGCGAGAAGCGCGGCGAAGCCGGCGGCGGCGGCGAGGTGGGCGTAGAGAAGCGGCCGGCTGGCCGGTGTCGATCCGACGATGGCGAGACCCAGTCCGGTGAGCGCCAGCAGGGTCCCCGAGACCCAGAACCAGCGCCGCAGCGGATCGGCTCGCAGCGCGGGGCCGACCTTCTTCCACCCCCAGATCATCAGCTTGAGCGCCGCGATGCCGAGCACCGGGTGCAGGAGGATCTGCGCGGAGTGGAAGAGGTTCGCTCCCCGCGCCGCCAGCAGGTATCCGGAGTTGATCAGGAGCAGCGCCGCGGTGGCGGCCAGGAACCGGTGCCGGAGAATCAGGACGGCCCTCCGGACTCCACGCCGGCCTCGCGGAGGGCCTTCCTCGCGATCCGGGTGATCAGGATCGTGACCAGCACGAACGCGGCGAGCCCGACGATCCGCAACCCGGCTTCGAGCGGGTCCGACTCGCCCGAGACGGCGCGGGCGACGCTGCTCCCGAGATAGATGTAGAGAAGCGTTCCGGGAAGGATCCCGGTCGCCGAGGCCAACAGATAGCCGGGGAACGAGACCCCGGTGAGGCCGTAGGCGTAGTTCAGCACCGTGAAGGGGAAGACGGGTGTCAGCCGGGTGAGGAAGACGATCTTCCAGCCCTCCGCGGCCACCGCGCGGTCCACCGCGGCGAAGGATGGCTTGCCTGCGAGCCAGCCGGTGACCCGTTTGCGGGCGAGTCGCCGGGCGGCGAGGAACGCGAGCGCCAGTCCCGCGGTGGCGCCGAGCCAGACGGCGGCGGTGCCCGCGGCGAACCCGAAGGCGCCGCCTGCGATCAGGGTGAGCGCCGACCCCGGGACCGCGAACACGGTGGCGACGGCGTAGAGCGCCGCGAACACGAGGAGGCCGGCGGTTCCCATCCCCTGGGCCCACGCGGCTCCGGCCTCGATCCACTCCCCGATGGGGAAGACCACCACCAGCGCCACGATCAGTGCGAGCAGGGCTCCCAGCTTGAGCGTCTTGTTCATCGCCGCCTCCGGTAGAGCCACTCGAAGATCGCCTTCGCCCGGGGAGTGAGCCGGGTCCGCTGGTACGCGTCCGCCACCCGCTGCGCCGCCTGGGCCCAGGTGGGATAGCCGTGAATCGTCGAGGACAGCGACGCCAGCCCGACCCCGTGCTTCGCGGCGACCATGATCTCGTGGAGAATCTCACCCGCGCGGGGAGCGCAGACGGTGGCGCCCAGGATTTCGTCCTTTCCTTTGCGGGTGACGACCTTGACGAAGCCTCGCGTCGCCGCCTCGGTGATGGCGCGGTCGAGGTCGTCGTTGTGGTGCCGGTGGACGTCCACCGGGAGGTTCTTCGCCTCCGCGTCTTCCTCCCGGAGCCCGAAGTGGGCGACTTCGGGATCCACGTACGTCACCCAGGGGACGTAGCGGTAGTCCGCCTTCGCGCGGGGCAGGGGAGGCGGCAGGAGGATGTTCCGCACCACCAGCCGCGCCTGGTAGTCGGCGGTGTGGGTGAACCGGTAGGGGCCGGCCACGTCCCCGCACGCGTAGATGTGGCCCACGTTCGTGCGGAGCGCGCCGTCCACGGGCACGCCGCCGCGCACGTCGTACTCCACGCCGGCTGCTTCGAGGCCGAGATCCCGCACGTTCGGGGACCTCCCCGTGGCCACCAGGAGGCGCGCAGCGGTGACCGCGCGGGTGCCGCCGTTACAGCCCATTTCCGCGGTGATGTCGCCGTTCGGCTCCCGGCGGAAGGCTTCGACGCGGCAGTCGGTGACCGTCTCGATCCCTTCGGCCGCGAAGGCCTCGTGGACGACCTTCGAGGCCTCGGCGTCGTCCCGGGGCAGGAGCCGGCTGACGTCGGTGAGGATCGTCACCCGAACCCCGAGCCGGTTCATGACCTGGCCCATCTCGCATCCGATGGGGCCGCCCCCGAGCACGATCAGCGACTCGGGAGGCGTTTCCTGCTCGTCGAAGAACGTCTCGTTGGTGAAGTAGGGCGCCGCGTCGATCCCGGGGATCGGAGGGACGAACGGCCTGGTTCCGGTGGCGATCACGAAGTGGGCGCCCTCGAGACGCGTCCCGTCGTCGAGTTCCACCGCGTGCGGGCTCGTGAACCGGGCGCGCGCCTCGAAGACGTCCACTCCGAGACCCTCGAACCGCTCCACGGAATCGTTCGGAGCGATCCGGGCGCGCCGCTCGCGCATGTGCTCGAAGACGCGCTGGAACCGGAAACGCGGCTCCATCGCATCGAGTCCGTGGGCTTCCGCATTGCGGATGCCCTGGATGAGTTTCGAGGTGGAAACGAGCGCCTTGGAAGGCACGCACCCGTAGTTGAGACAGTCGCCACCCATTTTGGCCGCCTCCACCAGTGCGACGCGGCCCCCGAGACCCGCGGTGCCGGCGGCCGTCACGAGACCCGCGGTGCCCGCTCCAATGATGACTACGTTGTATCGGCCCTTGCCGCGTTCATTCTTCATGCTACGTACGGAACTCTATTCCGGCGGCGCGCGGCGGGGCGGCTGCGCGCCGTCCGGGTCAGAACTCGTAGCGGATCGTGAAGGCGAGTGCCCAGAGCGAGATGTCGCCGGTGGTCATCACGTAGCGGATCCTCTCCCCTCGGCCGACATCGGACTCGTGGCTGCGGAGCTGCACCCACTCGTCGTCGCCCTCGAGGGTAGAGAAGGAGGCCCGCCGGAGCCGGACTCCGAAGCCGGCGGGTCCGATTCCCCCGAACTCGACGCCGAGGATGGCCTGGTAACCGAAGAGCAGGTCGGAGAGCGTGGTCCGGCCGATGGTGGTGGTGCCCGCCACCTTCGCGTTCAGCAGCGGATCCTGGAAGGTGGTGATGTACGCGGGATCGTCGTTCCGCTTCCAGCGCACGAAATAGTCGAGCGAGGCGCTCATGGCGCCCACCCCGACGCCGGCGTAGGGTGAGATCCCGGCGTCCGGGACGGGGTCGAAATAGAGGTTCGCGAAGACGGCGTGACCCTTCAGGTCCCGGGCGCTCCCCTCGGTGGTCTCGAGTTCCTGCTCCGCCTTGTCCTGCGTCTCCACGTCGCCGATCCGGAAGGCCAACTCGTCGCCGAGGGCTGCGCCGAGGAACGAGTACTCGCCCTCGACCCGCAGGTGGCGGGTGAGGCGCCAGCCGGCCGCCAGCGAGGCGATCACCCCGCCGCCGGCCGCGAAGTCGTGGGACCAGGAGGTCCGGGGCGGGGGTGTGGCGCAGCGGTCGCCGACCTCGATCTGTTCCGGGTTGATGAGCAGGTCGCACTGCGTGCTCCAGTCGTTGTCCGACCCGTCGAGGGTGATGCCCGGGTTGCGCGTCCGGCCGAGCTCCATCCGCAGGTAGCGGCTCTCCTGGGCCTCGGCCCCGGCCGACAGGCCGAGGGCGGCGACCAGGACCGCCGCGGCGATGGATCGTGGCGGCGGCGACGGGATCGGGCGTGGCATGAACAGGACCTCAGGAACGAATGCGGCGGTAGGCTAGCCCGATGGCGGAGCGCGCGAGCGGCACCGAAAACGCCTCCGGCCGCTGGGTTCTCGGCCTCGACGAAGCGGGTCGGGGCGCCGCGTTCGGACCGATGGTGGTCGCCGGCGTGGCGCTGGACCCCCTGAAGGCCGGAGCCCTCACGCGGCTGGGAGTGCGCGACTCCAAGCAGTTCGGCGCCGGCGACGCGGCGCGCACGCACCGCCGGGCACTGACCTCGCACATCGAGCGTCTGGCCGAGCGGATCGTCGTGCGGGTGCTGGACGCCGGCGAGGTGGACCGCTACGCCGAGGCCGGCGATCTCAACGTCCTCGAACGGCGCGCGGCCGACGAGATCCTGCGGGAGGCCGGTCCGGTGCACCGGGTGGTGGCGGACGGCGAGCGGCTCTTCCAGGCGCTCCGGCAGCGCTACCCGCACCTGGAGGCGGTGGACGACGGGGAGTCGCACCACGTGGCGGTGGCGGCGGCGAGCGTGATCGCCAAGGACCGCCGGGACGCTCTGCTCGAGACCCTGATGGAGCCGTACGTGCCCGAGTACGGGGAGGTGAAGGGCGGCGGCTACGTCAACGCGGCCACCGAGCGGTTCCTCCGCGCCTATCACGACCGCACCGGGAAGTTGCCGCCCGAGACCCGCCGGAGCTGGAACTGGGACGTGATCCGCGAACTCCGCGGCGCCCCGAAGCTGTTCTGAGGCGGCCGCGTCCGGGGGGCGCCGCGTCACTCCCGCTCATTGCGCCTCCGGCTTGGAACGCCGGTCTCTGACCGGCACGGGGGGGGGGGCCCCCCCCCCCCC
>JAPPGX010000111.1:13004-39580 GCA_028877265.1 Acidobacteriota bacterium | reverse complement strand
TGTTTGGACCCCTCCGCCGCCTTATAAACACCATTCTTTTTTTCGGGCGGCCTGTGGGGCGCGCGGGTTTTTGGGGCGGCCCCCCCGCGCGGCGGGCGGGGCGCCCCGCGCCGCCCACGTCGCAACGTAGTGCGCGAAGAAGGACGCACCGGCTCGGAGCGCCGGCCTCCGGCCGGCATCGCTGCGCGCAGCGCAGCGAACCTCGCTCCCTCAACTCGTTGCACGACGGGAACGCTACCCCGTCAATCCCCGTGCCGCGCCCTGAGCGGCGGCGCCAGCCGCGCCATCAGGATCATCCGCTCGAACACGTCGAGCCATTCCTCCGTCTCCGCGGCCAGCGCCCCGCCGTCCGCGGATCCGGGCAGCGGACAGGCGGCTCCCAACTCAGTCACGGCCTTGTCGCGATACACGGTCAGCGGCCGATCCCCGTAGCGCCCGATCTCGTGGAAGTCCTCGGTCAGGAAGACCACCATGGGAACCCGCATGGCTCCCAGAACGCGGAGTTCGTCCCGAAGTTCCGGGATGGCGTCGCGGTCCACGAGACGGCAATCGACGGACGGACCCGCGGCCTCGGCCAGCCGCGCCACGATCGGGACTGAACGGACGCAGTCCCCGCACCAGATCCCGCTGAGACACAGTACGTTCACGATTCGGCCGGCGGGATCGAGCCGGGTTCCGGCATCGTCCGGCAACGCCGGAATCGCCGCCTCCGCCCGTGCCCAGGCAGCCCGTTCCCGGTCGTTCCCGGTCGTGAGGTAGTCCCGGTAGGGGATCGTGTCGTGAAAGGCGCGCCGGAAGAGATCGGATCGCAGGTCGAGGTAGCTCATCAGGGCTGACGCCGGAACGGCGAATTATCGCCGCTCCGACCCGTTACGGACCGGAGGCCGGCGCTCCAGGCGGCGTGCGTCACCCGGCAAAGCAGCGATACGGCTCTGCGGGCCTGCGGCCCGCGTGCCGGCTGAAGCCGGCGTTCCAGGCCGGCGGCGCCACGACGCGGATCACCCGGTCGCGCTCTGCTCTGAAGACCGGCGATCCCGTGGCCTTCCCCTTGTGCCAGAATTCCGGGTTGCCCAGAAACGGATGAAAAGCGGCTCCGGCCTCCCTCGGATCCCGCCCCTCCAGTTCGCCCGGCGGGGTCCCGGTCCGTGCCCCCTCTGAACATCCTCCGATGAGTCTCCACACCGTACGCCGCGGGTTCGACGTGCGGGTGCTGGGGGCCCCTGCGGCGGACGGGCGGGCCCCGGAACTCCGGGTGCCGGCCCGGATCGCGCTGCTCGGGGCCGACTACCCGGGCATGCGGCCCACCATGCGGGTCCGGGAGGGGGACGCGGTCTCCCGGGGCGACGTCCTCTTCGAGGACAAGAAGACGCCCGGCGTCCGCTTCACCGCGCCGCTCGGCGGGCGGGTCGCCGCGGTGCACCGGGGCGAGCGCCGGGCCTTCCTCTCGCTCGTGATCGAAGTGAATCCGGACGAGCGCTCCGGCGGCGCCCGCTCGGGACACGTGGCCGGGGCCTGGTCGGGACGGCACCCGGACGCGCTCGCCGGAGATGACATCCGGGACCTCCTGCTCGAGTCCGGGGAGTGGACCGCGATCCGGACCCGCCCCTTCGGCCGGGTGGCCAATCCGGAGTCCCGGCCCCGGGCGATCTTCGTGACGGCGATGGACTCCGCTCCGCTCGCCCCCGATCCGGTGACCGCGGTCGCGGGCCGGGAGACGGACCTCGAATGGGGCCTCGCGGTCCTCCTGCGCCTCACCGACGGACCGGTCTTCGTCTGCTCGCGGGCCGGCCGGCGCCTGCCGGTGGACGAAAGCGACCGGATACGCCATGAAGCGTTCCGCGGGCCCCATCCCGCCGGGACCGCGGGACTCCACATCCACCGGCTGGCCCCGGTCCGCCGCGGCCAGGAGGCCTGGCATCTGGATGCCCAGGACCTGGCCTCGATCGGCGGCCTGTTCCGGACCGGCGCCGGCGACGCGCTCCGGGTGGCGGCGCTCGGGGGGCCGCCGGTACGCGACCCCGGCCTGGTCCGCATGCCCATCGGCGCGCTGCTCACCGGATTCGGCGCGGCGGAACCCGTGCCCGGCCGCGACCCCGGTGACCGCCGGGTCATCTCCGGATCGCTCCTCTCCGGACGCACCGCCGCGGACGACGTGACGGGTTATCTCGGCCGCTACCACCGGCAGGTGACGGTGCTCGAGGAGGATCGCCGCCGCCGCCTGCTGGGTTGGCTCGCGCCCGGCGCGGGGGCGGTCTCGGTGAGCCGCGCCTATCTCTCGAGCCTGCTGCCCGCGAGACCCCGCCCCGTCACCACCGGGACGAACGGCTCCCGCCGCGCCATCGTGCCCATCGGGACCTACGACCGGGTGATGGCCTTCGACATCCCGGCGGCGATGCTGTGCCGCGCCCTGCTCATGGAGGACATCGAGCGGGCGGAGGAACTCGGCGCGCTCGAGCTCATCGAAGAGGACGTGGGCCTGCTCACGTTCGCCTGTCCCGCCAAGAACGACTACGGCCCGGCGCTCCGGCGCGTGCTCGACACCCTGGAGAAAGAAGGCTGATGCTCCGCGGCCTCCTCGACCGCCTCGGCGCGCCGTTCGAGAAGGGAGGACGCCTCCACCGCCTCTGGCCCCTTTGGGACGCCCAGGACACCTTCCTCTACACGCCGGGAAAGACCACCGCCGGGCCGTCGCACGGCCGCGACCGCCTGGACATGAAACGCCTCATGTTCACCGTGGTCATCGCGCTGGCGGGCACGGTCGCGATGGCCTTTTACAACACCGGCCTCCAGGCGAACCTCGCCATCTCCCGCGGCGCCGCGCCGCTGCCGGGCTGGCGCACCGCGGTCATCGAAGCCCTGGGCATCGGGTTCTCCCCGGACAGCGTGCTGGCGGCCGTCATCCACGGCGGGCTCTGGTACCTCCCGGTCCTGATCGTGACCTTCGCGGTCGGGGGCGCCTGGGAGATGCTCTTCGCGATCATCCGGCGCCACGAGGTGAGCGAGGGCTTCCTGGTCACCGGGATGCTGTTCCCGCTCATCCTGCCGCCCACCGTGCCCCTCTGGCAGGTGGCGCTCGGCATCAGCTTCGGAGTGGTGGTCGGGAAGGAGATCTTCGGCGGCAGCGGCTTCAACATCCTCAACCCGGCGCTCACCGCGCGGGCCTTCCTCTTCTTCGCGTATCCGAGCGATCTGACCGGAGACCGCATCTGGATCGCCGCCGACACCGCCCCGGACGCCGTCAGCGGCGCCACCTGGCTGGCCCGCTTCAGCCTCACCGGCAACGAGGCGTTCGCGGAGACCTTTCACCCGGCGGGCGGAGCGGGGATCACCGCCTGGGACGCCTTCATCGGGTTCCTTCCCGGCTCGATGGGCGAGACCTCGGTGCTCGCCTGCCTCTTCGGCGCGGTGGTGCTGGCGGCGACCGGGATCGGCTCGCTCCGCATCATGCTCGCGGTCGCGGCCGGCACCCTGCTGATGGGCGGCGCCCTGAACCTCATCGGCTCGGACACCAACCCCTTCTTTGCGGTTCCCTTCTGGTGGCACTACCTGATGGGCGGCTGGGCCTTCGGGACCGTCTTCATGGCCACCGAACCGGTGACCGCACCGTCCACGGACGGCGGCCGTGTGGTCTACGGCTTCCTCATCGGCGTGCTGGTCGTCCTGATCCGGGTGGTCAACCCCGCCTACCCGGAGGGCATGATGCTCTCGATCCTGCTGATGAACGTCTTCGCGCCGCTCATCGACCACTTCGCGCTCCGGAGCAACGTCCGCCGCCGCGCGGCCGCTTACGCCGCGGGAACCGGCGTCTGAGCGCGCGGCGGCCGTCAGCCGAGGCCGCCGTACCTCCGGTCGCGGCGCTGGTAGGCGAGGATGGCCTCGTAGAGATGCCGCCGGCGGAAGTCCGGCCACAGGGTGAGCGTGGTCCAGAACTCGGCGTAGGCGCTCTGGAAGAGCAGGAAGTTGGAGATCCGCCTCTCGCCGCTGGTGCGGATCAGCAGGTCCGGATCGGGAAGGCCGCGGGTGGTCAGGTATTCCCCGAATCCGGTCTCATCGAGATCGGGCGCCTTCCGCTCCCGCGCCGCCCGGGCGGCGATCCGGCGCGCGGCGTCCACGATCTCGGCCCGGCCGCCGTAGTTCAGGGCGACGCTCAGGGTGAGTCCGCGGCATCCCCGCGTCGCGCTGGCGGTCCGCCCCAGCATGACCTCCAGATCCGGGGGTAGGCCGCTCAGCCGGCCGATGGGCCGGAAGCGGATGTCGTTGGCCACCAGGTTGTCGGTTTCGAGCCGCAGGTAGCGCTTCACGAGATCCATGAGCGCCGCGACCTCGCCGCGCGGCCGGCTCCAGTTCTCGCTCGAAAAGGCGAACACGGTGAGCGCCGTGAGTCCCAGGCGGGCGGCGCCCTTCACGGTGTCCCGCACCGACTCCACCCCGGCGGCGTGTCCGTCGATGCGCGACAGCCCCCGGGCGGCCGCCCAGCGCCCGTTGCCGTCCATGATGGCGGCGACGTGGTGCGGCAGGCGGGTGCGGTCGATCCGGGCGAGGACCGCGGCGGTTTCGGGCGCGTCCGCCGCCGGATCCCCCTCAGGCAAACCGGAAGAGCAGGGGGAAGGCGAGGACCACGAACCCCGCCCAGACCGCGTACACCGGAAGGTACGCGGTCTGCCACCGCTCGAGCGCCGCGAACGGGCCGCGGCCGCTGACGAAGCGGATGTAGAGCCATGCCGACCACGCGAGGTTGCCGAGCAGGACCAGGTTCTCGCCGAGCGCCGCGACCCGGTTCGGGCTGAAGCCGAACTCCGAGATGCGGGTCAGGATTGCGGCCAGCGCCACCCCGTCCGCGATCAGCGCGCTCACCACCAGCACCAGCAGGATCCGGTCGAAGAGGTCCGGCGGCGCCAGCGGGTCGCGGGCCGAGACGGCGTAGAGCAGCAGGCCGAGCACGATGGCGAGCAGCAGGTCGAAGGCGATCAGCACCTCCCGTTCGAGGCCGACGCCGCTCCGAGTCCAGGCCATCGCGGCGAGCAGGGCGACCAGCAGGGCGGCGAACAGCGGCGTGAAGATGCGGGTCAGCACCGGCGCCATGTTCTCGACGACGCTCTGCTTCTTCTCCACCAGCCAGGCGCCGACGACGATGGCCCCCATCGCCCCGCTCGGGAGGATCCACAGTTGGGCGGACCCTTCGACGTCGAGGCCGATGGCCTCGAAGGAGATGATCGTGAACGCGGTGAGCACGCCGCCGCCGAGAGCCATCAGGACGAAGTAGATGAACAGCTCCCCGGAGAAGCGGACGAAGTCCATGCGTCCTCCGACGTTCCCCCACCAGTTCCCGCCGACGTAGGCGAAACCCACCGCCAGCCAGAGCGCGATCGGCAGGTGTATGGCCGCCAGCACCTCCGTGTGGCCGCCCGGCGTGAACGGGAAGGCGTTCACGGCGACCGCGGCGGCGGCGAACGGCGCCGCCAGCCAGGCGCAGCGCGCGCGGTCCAGCCCGCGCTTCCAGGCCAGGTAGGCGGTGAGGAGCGGCAGCACGAAGAGGCTGGCGTTCAGGGCGTAGAAGGCGCCCTCGCCGAACTGGTGGCCGAAGAGCCGGGGGAGCTGGACCGCGAGGGCCGCGGCCACCGCGAGGCCGAGGACGACGAAGGTCTCGGTGCGGGCCGCGGGTCCGGGGGCGTCGTCGTCCGGGGCGGCCACGAGCTGCTTCCAGAGCCGGTCGGAGTGCTCGCGGGCGAACTCGCGGGACACCGCATCGAGCCGTCCCATGCGCTTCACCGCCACCAGGAACGCTTCGTCCGCGGCGAGTCCGGCTTCGAGGAGCGCCGCGATCTGGTCGCGGAGGTGGCCTTCGAGCTCGTCCACGTCCGCCGGACGGAGCGCCGGCTGCCGGCGCAGCCAGGTCCGCCAGCGGGCGATCTGCGCTTCGAGCGCGTCCGTGAGCTCGTTCATCCGGGGTCCACCTGATCCGCCGCGGGCTATGCGAAGGCGAACCTCATCTCGGTCCAGATTCCGCGCAGCGCGGAGTCCACCACCTGCCACTGGCGCCGCTGCGCCGCCAGGTGCGCCGTTCCCTCGCTCGTGATGCGGTAGTAGCGGCGCCGGCGCCCGGTCTCCGCGGTGGCCCAGCGCGCCTCCACGTAGCCGAACCGCTCGAGGCGGTGGAGCACCGGATACAGCATGCCGTCGGTCCATTGGAGCTCGCCGCCGGAGAGCTCCGCCACCCGCCGGATGATCGCGTAGCCGTAGCTATCGCCCTCGGCGAGGATGGCCAGCACGAGCGGCGTCGCGGAGGCCGCGACCAGGTCCTTGCCGATGTTCATCGCCCGCGCTCCGCGAAGGCGTTGACGCCGCCGGCTTCCCAACGCATAGAGACAGTATGCATTGGGCTGCAATGTATGTCAACTCATCCGGTCGGTGACCCCGTGCCGAACGACGGATCCGAGCCCGGCGACGCCTCCTTCCACGACCAGGCTTTATGTCGCGCTGCCACGAACAAGAAAGGGTCTCGACCGCTATATGTTGGTGTCACGATAGTATGACTCCGTTCCTTCTTCATATGTTCGTCAGCGCACAGTAAGGGCCGATGGGACCCGCTTCCGGTACCCGGGCCGGAAACTGGGTACCCCAGCCGGAGGGCTACCGCGCCTTTCTTCCGCGGCCGCTGCCTCCCGACCCGCCGGTTCGACTCGACGGGGACCTCCAGAATCTGCTCTCGCGTGCCGACCAGGCCCTCGGCCGGCTCGACGGGTCGATCGAGGTTCTCCCGGACCCCGATCTGTTCCTGCTGACCTACATCAAGCACGAGGCCGTGCTTTCCAGCCGGATCGAGGGAACCGAGAGTTCGCTCGAGGATGTCCTCGCCGCGGAAGCCAGGGTTCTGACCCCGGAACTGCCGGGCGATGCCGCCGAAGTCCTCAACTACGTGGCCGCCATGCGCGAGGGTCTCGCGGCCGTGCAGGAGGAAACGATCTCGGTGGCGCTCATCTGCGGGCTGCACCGCCGCCTGCTTGAGAACACGCGCGGAGCGGCCCTCGATCCTGGAAGGCTTCGGGAGAACCAGGTGTGGATCGGTGCTCCCGGTTCGGACATCGCGCGGGCGGTTTTCGTTCCGCCTCCGCCCGCTGACGTCGCGGGTCTCCTCGGAGAGCTCGAGGCCTTCCTGCGGGCGGATTCGGCGCCAGCGCCACCGCTCGTCCGCATCGGGCTCGCCCACGCCCAGTTCGAGACCATCCACCCCTTCCGCGACGGCAACGGCCGGATCGGGCGGCTTCTCATCACCCTCCTGCTCTGCCGCGAGAGGATTCTGACGAAGCCGGTCCTGTATCTGTCCTGGTTCTTCATGCGGCATCGCGCGGAGTACTACGACCGGCTCCAGGCAGTTCGCGACCGGGGCGACTGGGAGGGCTGGATCGCGTTCTTCCTGCGCGCGGTAGCGGCGGTGAGCGCCGACGCCGCGGCGACGACGCGCCGCATCCTGACCCTCCGCGAGCGTCACCGGGTCCTGATCACGGAGAGACTGGGGCGGGCTGCCGGAAGTGGGCACCGGGTTCTGGAGGGCCTGTTCCGGAAACCGCTGGTCACCGTCGCGAGCGTCCAGCGAAGCGTTGGAACCGGCTATGCAGCCGCGAACGCCCTGGTATCCCGGATGGTGGAGGCCGGAATCCTGGAGGAACTCACGGGCTGGCGGCGCAACCGGGTCTTTGCGTATCGCGCGTATCTGCGCCTGTTTGCCGATGGTCCAGGTGCTCGCGGGCCAGGCGGCGCGCCGGACTAGAATTTTCGACCGCTCCCGGACCGCACCAGTGACTACCGCCCGCTACATCCTGGCCTTCGCGGCGGCCGTCTGCCTCGTCTGCGCCGTGATGGTCTCCGGCTCGGCGGTGGCCCTCCGGGACCTCCAGGCGGCGAACGCCGAGCAGGAGCGCCAGCGCAACGTCCTCTTCGCCGCGGGACTCGCCGATCCGGAAGAGGAACTCTCCGACGCCGACATGGCCGAACGCTTCGCCGCGGTGCGGGCCGTGGTGGTGGACCTCGAGACCGGAGCGGAGCTTCCGGAGGTGGACCCGGCGAGCGTGGATCCGCTGGTGGAGGCCGGCATCACCGACTCCTCGCGGGCGGCGCCCGAGAACCTGGCGCGGGTGCGGCGGGTGGAGCGGCGGTCCGTCGTGTACCTCGTCGAGCCGGGCGGCGCACTCGACGCGGTGGTGCTGCCGGTCCGGGGGCAGGGACTCTGGTCGGTCCTCTACGGCTACCTCGCCCTCGAGGCGGACCTCGACACGGTCCGCGGCCTCACCTTCTACGAGCACAAGGAGACCCCCGGGCTCGGCGGCGAGGTGGACAACCCGAACTGGAAGGCCCTCTGGCCCGGACGGCAGGTGTTCGGGACCGCCGGGGAGCCGATCATCGAGGTGGCGCGCGCGGCCGCGGGGCCGGTCGCCGAGGACCCGCACCGGGTGGACGGGCTCGCCGGGGCCACCATGACCAGCCGCGGGGTCACCAACCTGCTGCGTTTCTGGCTCGCCGAGAACGGCTTCGGCCCGTTCCTCGACCGGCTGCGCTCGGAGGCGGCGGACTAACCGATGGCCACCGAAACGCGGCGGGTCCTGATGGACCCGCTCATCCACAACAACCCGATCGCCCTCCAGGTGCTCGGGATCTGTTCGGCGCTTGCGGTCACCACCGGGATGCAGACCTCGGTGGTGATGAGCGCCGCGGTGGTGGCGGTGATCGCGCTCTCGAACCTGTCGGTCAGCCTGCTCCGGAACATGATCCCGACGAACATCCGGATCATCGTCCAGCTCACCATCATCGCCTCGCTGGTCATCGTCACCGACCAGATCCTGAAGGCGTACGTCTACGAGATCTCGAAGCAGCTCAGCGTCTTCGTGGGCCTCATCATCACGAACTGCATCATCATGGGCCGCGCGGAGGCGTTCGCGATGCAGAACCCGCCGCTGAAGAGCCTCATCGACGGGATCGGGAACGGGATGGGCTACGCGGCCATCCTGCTGGTGGTCGGGGCGGCGCGCGAGGTGTTCGGCGCCGGCACCTTCTGGGGCATCCCGGTGCTGCCGCTCGCTTCCGAGGGCGGCTGGTTCACCCCGAACGGGCTGATGAGCCTGTCGCCGGGGGCGTTCTTCGTGATCGGCTTCCTGATCTGGATCCTGCGGACCTTCCGGCCCGAGCAGAACGAGGCCGAGTGATGCTCCAGGACTACCTGAACATCGCGGTCAAGGCGATCTTCGTCGAGAACATGGCCCTGACCTTCTTCCTCGGGATGTGTTCGTTCCTCGCGGTCTCGAAGCGGGTCAGCACCGCGATCGGCCTGGGGCTGGCGGTGGTCTTCGTCCTCACCGTGACGGTGCCGCTGAACCACGCCATCAACGACTACCTGCTCCGTCCGGGGGCGCTCGGCTGGGCGCACGCTTCGCTCACCGGTCAGGACCTGTCGTTCCTCTGCTTCCTGACCTTCATCGGCACGATCGCGGCCACCGTGCAGATCGTCGAAATGGCGCTCGACCGCTTCTTCCCGACGCTCCACGCCGCCCTCGGGGTGTTCCTGCCGCTCATCGCGGTGAACTGCGCGATCCTGGGGGCGTCGCTCCTGATGGTGGAACGGGGGCTGACCCTGCCGGAGGCCGCGGTCTTCGGCTTCGGGTCCGGGGTCGGATGGCTGCTCGCCATCGCCGCCCTCGCCGGGATCCGGGAACGGCTGCGCTACCACCACATCCCGGCCGGCCTGCGCGGGCTCGGGATCACCTTCCTGCTCACCGGGCTGATGGCCATCGGCTTCCTGGCCTTCGGCGGCATCCAGTTGTAAGTGACAACCGTACTGCTCGGCGTCGCCGGCTTCACCGGGGTCATCCTGGCGCTGGTGGTGGTGCTGCTCTACGCCCGGAAGCGGCTCGTGGCCACCGGCGAGGTGACGATCCGCATCAACGACGACCCGGAGCACGACATCTGCACGCCGGCCGGAGGCACGCTGCTCGGGACGCTGGCCGCGAACGGCCTCTTCATTCCGTCGGCGTGCGGCGGCAAGGGGAGCTGCGGGGTCTGCACCCTCAAGGTGCTGGACGGCGGGGGCGCCGTCCTCCCGACCGAGCGCAGCCACCTCACCCGCGGCGAAGAACGCGAGGGAGTCCGCCTCTCCTGCCAGGTCAAGGTGAAGCAGGACGTCTCGATCGAGGTGGCGCCGGAACTGTTCAGCGTGCGCCAGTGGAAGTGCCGGGTCCGGTCGAACCACAACGTCGCGACCTTCATCAAGGAGCTGGTGCTCGAGCTTCCCGCCGGGGAGGAGGTCCCCTTCCGGGCGGGCGGCTACATCCAGATCGACTGCCCGCCGTACTCGCTCACCTACCGGGACTTCGAAGTCGAGGAGGAGTACCGGGACGACTGGGACCGCTTCAACATGTGGCAGTACAAGGCCACCGTGGCCGAGGACGAGGAGGTGGTGCGGGCCTACTCGATGGCGAACTATCCCGAGGAGCGCGGGGTCATCCTGCTGAACGTGCGGATCGCCTCGCCGCCGCCCCGGATGCCGGACGTCCCCCCGGGCAAGATGACCTCGTGGCTCTTCGCCCTGAAGCCCGGCGACGAAGTGACGATCTCGGGTCCCTTCGGCGAGTTCTTCGCCAAGGAGACCGACAACGAGATGGTCTTCGTCGGCGGCGGGGCGGGGATGGCGCCGATGCGCTCCCACATCTTCGACCAGTTCCGCCGGCTGAAGACCGGCCGCAAGGTCTCGTTCTGGTACGGCGCCCGAAGCCTCCGGGAGGCGTTCTACCAGGACGACTTCGACGCGATCGCGGCGGAGAATCCCAATTTCGATTGGAAGCTGGCGCTCTCCGAGCCCCTCCCCGAGGACAACTGGACCGGTTACCAGGGCTTCATCCACCAGGTCCTCTACGACAACTACCTGAAGGACCACCCGAACCCGGAGGACGCCGAGTACTACCTCTGCGGTCCACCGCTGATGCTCAAGGCCTGCCTCCAGATGCTCGACGGCCTCGGCGTCGAGCCCGAAAATATCGCCTTCGACGACTTCGGGTAGCATCAACGCGACACCAAGCCACCGAGGGCAAGGGGAACCGCATGGCCAAGTACATGTTCCGCACCAACTACACGCAGTCCGGTCTGAACGGGCTGCTCGCCGAGGGCGGCAGCGGCCGGGAAGCGGCCCTGCGCGCGACGGTCGAGAGCGTAGGGGGCAACCTCGAAGGCTTCTACTACGCCCTCGGCGACTGCGACCTTTACCTGATCGCCGAGGTTCCCGACGAGGCGACGGCGACGGCGCTCGCGCTGAACATCGCCGCGGCGGGCGCGCTCACGGTCCAGACGACCGTCCTGCTCAGCGCGCAGGACATCGACGCCGCGGTAGCGAAGTCCAAGTCCGTCCAGTACCGCCTCCCCGGCGCCTGAGGTGAGGGAGCGCCGGTCTCCCGACCGGCACGGTGGCGCGGCGGCCGGGAGCGCCGGTCTTCAGACCGGCACCGCTCGCCGCAGGCGAGCGAAACGCGCGTCGGTGTTCGCGCTCGCGGCGCTCACCGCGGCCTGCGCCCCGCCCCCCGACCCCGCCTGGACCCTCGACGGCGACGCCTTCGGAACCCGCTGGACGGTCCGCATCCGCGGTCCGGCGACGGACGCGCAATCCGTCCGGGCGGCCATCGAGGCCGAACTCGACGCCGTGGACCGCAGCATGTCCAACTGGCGCGATGACTCCGAACTCTCCCGTCTGAACTCTTCGGAAGCTGCCGATCCGCTTCCGGTTTCGGAGCCGCTGGCGCTGGTCCTGGAGGCGGCATTCCGGGTCCACCAGGAATCTGGCGGGGCCTTCGACGTCACCGTCGGCCCGCTGCTTCGCCTCTACGGCTTCGGCCCCGGCGGCGATCCCCGGTCCACGGCGCCCGATCCCGAAGCGTTGGAAGCCGCCCGCGCCCGGGTGGGGAGCGACCTCCTGGCCCTGGAGCGGCCGGACGGACCGGCCGCTCTCCGGCGGCAGGTCCCGGGCGTCGAACTGGACCTCTCCGGCATCGCCAAGGGCTACGCGGTGGACCGGGTTTCGACCGTCCTCACGGAACTCGGTTTCGCCGAACACCTGGTCGAGGTCGGCGGCGAGATCCAGGCCCGCGGCGCATGGACGGTCGGCATTCAGGAACCCACCGGCGGCCTGGCCACCACGGTCCACCGTTCGTTCCCGGTGCGAAACCTCGGGATGGCGACTTCCGGCGGTTATCGAGACTTCAGGGAGGCCGTCGGCGAAGGGGAGGGGCGGTACTGGACCCACATCCTGGATCCCCGGCTCGGCCGCCCCGTCGAACGGCGCGCCGGCTCGGTCACGGTCCTCGCCGACTCCTGCCTGGAGGCCGACGCCTGGGCCACGGCGCTCTTCGTGCTCGGGCCCGAGGAGGGCCTCGAACTCGCAAACCAGCGAGGAATGCGCGTGCTTTTCCTGACGGCGGCCCCCGATGGGAGCGCCCGAGAAACGGCGACCGACGCTTTCCGCGTGGCTACGGAACGAAAGCCCTAGCGGCGATACGATCCACCCGAGATGTGGCAGGCGCTTGGGATCGTCCTACTCTCCCTCGCGGTGGTCGCGCTGTCCATCTTCCTCCTCGGACTCGGCTCGATTCTGAAGGGCCGCTGCGTCCTCCGGCGTTGCGGTGTGGATGGACCGGCGGGAGACGCCTGCGACGGTTGTCCCCGGGCGCAGCAGCCCGAACCGCAGCCACCGATCGAAGTCTGATCTCCAGCGCCGCGAAGCGCCGGCGCGGACAACCGCAGATCAGAATCCGGGTTCCGAGGGTGACCCGAGATGGACGAGTCGCAAACGTGTCGGCATCCGGCCCGGAGCAGATCAGGACCAGGTCGGGCTTCACGTGGCAGTCCCGGAAACCGGACCGCTCCGCGCCCGGTCGCGGTTTTCGAGGGGCCAGCGGCTCGTCGCTCGCTGGCCGGACATCGGTGATGAGAGCGACGGTGACGGATTCAGGCCTCACGGAGCGTCGTCCGCGCCCTCCAGGGTCCGCGATCTCCGGATTCCCTTGACGACGAGACTCGGGAGCCCCGCTTCCTCCAGCCGCCGGTTCAGGCGGGGCAGACGGTCGCTGAGCATCCGGTCAAGGACATCCAGGCGCCCCTCCAGCTCCGCCGACAGCTCGTCGAACACCGCCTGGTAGGCGCCTATGGGCGTGCCGTCACCCCGCTCCAGGTGGCTGCGCAGGCCGGTCAGGCGATCGTTCAGCTTGATGGGGAAGGCGATCTTGTCCTTCGGGCTCTGGTTGCGTAACTGGTAGAGCTCCCCCGCGACCGCCTCGATCTCGGCCGCGAAGCGGGACACGAGGTCCCTGAGGTCGGCGTCATCGGTCTCCGCGAGGATGGCGTCGGCCTGGGAGCGGAGGTCGCGCGCCAGCAGCACGCCCTCGTTCGCCCGGCTCTCCGCATCGCGGATCGCCATGGCGAGGCGGAACTGATCGGTGAATGCGGTGGGGGGGATGTTGCCGAGCCGCGGATCCGGGAGCACGTCGAAGGCCGCCTCCCGCCTCCTGCCGCCGGTGGTGAGTCGCGCCCGGTAGCGTCCCGGCGGCGCCCACGGTCCCACCGCCGGGTTGCCGCCCTCCAGGACGATGCCCGCGAAGGTCGTCGCGCCCGGATAGCGGAGGTTCCAGCGCGTCCGGTAGGCGCCCGCGGCCACGGTTTCGTCGATGAGGGTGCGCACGTGCCCGCCGTCGTCCGCGAGGATCTCGAGTCTGGCGTCCCCGGCCCGGTTCAGCCGGAAGTCGATGACTGCGGGGACGGATCGGCGGATCCCGTCGGCCGGCTGGAAGAGATGGGCGTCGGCGTTGGCGAGCGCCGCCTCCACCTGCCGGAGCGTCGCGATGTCGTCGAGCACCCAGAAGGAACGCCCGTGCGTGCTGATCACGAGGTCGCGCTCCTCGACCGCGAGCCCGGTGACCGGCGTGTCGGGAAGCCCGAAGGACAGGTCGCTCCAGTCCGCGCCGCCATCGAAGGACACGAACACGCCGTGCTCGGTACCCGCGTACAGGAGCCCCGCCCGCTCCGGATCCTCCCGCACCACGCGCACGAAGGAGCCATCGGGGATGCCGTCGCTGATCCGGGCCCAGGTCGCGCCGTAGTCGTCGGTTCGCCAGGCGTACGGCGCGCGGTCGTCCATCTCGTACCGGATGCCGGCCACGAGCGCGCCCGCGGCGTGGTGCGGCGACACGTCGACGGTCATGACGCGCGTGTGCGGGGGCATGTCGGGGGGCGTCACGTTGCGCCAGGTGGCGCCGTCGTCGCGCGACAGGTGCACGAGGCCATCGTCCGACCCGGTCCAGATCGTGCCCGGGTCATGCGGCGACGGCGTGATCGCGTACAGCGTGCCGTAGATCTCCGGGCCGTCCTGGTCCAGGACGATCGGGCCGCCGGAGTCGTCGAGCGTCTCCGGCTCGGCGCGGGTGAGATCCGGGCTCATCCTCTCCCACGACCTGCCCTCGTCGAGCGACCTCCACAGGTGCTGCGACCCGGCGTACAGCGCGTGCGGCGGCTGGGGCGCCACGGCGATGGGATAGGTCCAGTTCCATCGCTCGGGCATGTCGCGCGCAGGTTCGCCCATGACGATGCGCGGCCAGGGCTGGACATCGGTGACCAGGCCGGTCCCCCGGTCGTAGCGGGTGAGGGTGTTGGTCGCTCCGGCGTAGAAGATGTCGGGATCGGCGGGGTGTTGCGCGATGTAGCCCATTTCGCCTCCGCCCACCGGGTACATCCACTCCGCGCTCCGGCTGCGCGGGTTGCGCAGATGCCCCGGCTCGGACGCCACGCACGCCGTCGAGTTGTCCTGCTGCGCGCCGCAGACGTGATACGGGAAGTCCGAGGTTGTCGTCAGGCGATAGATCTGGGCCGTCGGGTATCGCATCGAGGTCCACGTCCGGCCCCCGTTCACCGTCACCACGCCGCCCCCGTCGTTCCCGTTGATCATGCGCAGGGGGTTCGTGGGGTCGATCCACAGGTCGTGGTGGTCGGCGTGGGTCTCGGGCACGCTCTCGAGCGTCTTTCCGCCATCGGTCGACCGCATGAGCCGGAAGTTGAGGATGTAGAGCGTGTCGCGGTCGACCGGGTCGGCCTCGAGGCGCTGAAAGTAGAAGGCGCGCTGCCAGATGTCGCGGTGGCCGTTGATGAACTCCCACGAACCGCCTCCGTCGTCGGACCGGTAGAGCCCGCCCCGCTCGGCTTCGAGATTTGCCCACACCCGGTTCGGATCCGCGCCGGAGACGGTGACCGTGATCTTGCCGAGCACCCCCTCCGGAAGGCCCGGATGGCGCGTGATCTCGCTCCAGGTGTCGCCCCCGTCGGTGGACTTGAAGATTCCCGACCCGGGGCCGCCACTCCAGAGGTGCCAGGGCCTGCGGACCACCTGCCACAGCGTCGCGTACAGCACGTTCGGATCGGTCGGATCCATGGCCAGGTCGACCGCCCCCGTGCGGTCGTCGCGGAAGAGCGCCTTCTCCCAGGTCCTGCCCCCGTCGCCGGTGCGGTAGACCCCGCGCTCGGGATTGGGCCCGAAGGGATGCCCGAGCGCCGCGACGTACAACCGGTCCGGGTCGGAGGGATGGACGCGGATGCGTCCGATGGCGTGGGTTTCGGCGAGGCCGAGGTGGCGCCAGCTCGTCCCGCCATCGTCCGAGCGATAGACACCGTCCCCCTGGAGGACGTTGGCGCGCAACTGGACCTCGCCCATGCCGATGTAGACGATGTCGGGGTCGGATGGCGCCATCGCGACCGCGCCCACCGAGGCGCTGGCCACCTGGCCGTCGGTCACCGGGCTCCAGGTAGTCCCCCCGTCGGTCGTCTTGAAGAGCCCTCCGCCGGTCGCGCCGAAGTAATACTCGAAGGGTCGCTCGGGATGACCCGCCACGGCGATCGAGCGGCCGCCCCGGTCCGGACCGATCGAGCGCCACTCCATGGGGGGGACGAGGGAAACGAGGTCCTGCGCGGTGAGCGGCGCCGGGGTAGCGGCCGGGGACATCGCGACGAGTGACATCGCGGCCAGCAGGCGGAGCCCGCGCCGCGGCGCGCGAGGGGCGCCGTGGCCCGGCGCCCGGCAGACCGCGATCCCCGCCTTCGTCTTCGTCATCCCCCGGCCCCCGGCATCGCGATCACGAGAGCGAATCCGCTCCATCGTCAGCTCTTGAGTTCGAGGACGATGACCTCGATGGGGTCGGGGCCCCGGTTCACGTCACCGTGGAGCTTGCCAGGGGTATCAGCGTCGAGCCAGTCGGCGCTTCCGGAATCCCAGGTGATCGCTTGCTCCTCGCCCGCCTCCAGGTAGATTCCCGACCCGAGGAGCATCGGCTCTTCGCCGACGGTGATCGGGACCGCGTAGGCCAGTTTGGGCGACCCGTTCTCCTCGTCCCCCTCGACCGCCGGGTTGTCCCACCAGTACTCCACGAACCCGCCGCCCGCGCGGGCCGCGTCGAGGAGTTCCTGACCCAGCCGCACCCCGTTCAGGTCCTCTTGCTCGGACACGTCCGTCCCCTCCCAGTCGGGGTCGGGCGCCTGGAAGAAGTTGATCCCTTCCATGGTGAGGACGAACACGTAGATGTCCTCGTGCCGCCACTCCCCCTCGTCGCGGAAGTTCGCATCGAGAAAGGCGTGCGCGGTTTCGCGGTCGGCCGTGTGCTCCGAAAGCGCCGCCGCGGCGCGCTCCACGAACTGCTGCAGGTTCCCGCGATTCACGACGTCCGCCGCCGTGATCGGGGGATAGATGCCGGCCCCGATCAACAGCTCGAGATCTCCGATGTCGAGCGGCAGCACGTAGGCCACCTTCGGCGAACCCGTCTCCTCGTCCCCCTCGACCTCGGGGTTGGGCCACCGGTACTCGACGTATCCCCCGCCGTCCGCGACCGCGGCGAGGATTTCCTCGGAGATCTTCACGCCGTTCACGTCTTCGAGACCCAGGAGGTTCTGCCCCTCCAGTTCCGGGGTCACCGGGTGGAAGAAACCGGTGCCGTCGCGGTGGTGGACGAACACGTAGACCTCCCCGTGATGCCACGTGCCCTCCGGCCGGAAGGTGGCGTCGAGGAACGCGTAAGTGTCCGCCTCCGAAGCGATGCCGTCCGCGGCCGCCTGCGCCGCCGCCTCGACGAACGCCTTCAGGGTCTCGCGGTCCACTACCTCGTTCGCCCCGATCGGATCCGGGGCGAGTTCCGGCATCGGCGAGGGCGCAGGGACCGGAGCGGGAGCCGGCATCGGTGTCGTGGGACTCGCCTCGTCGTCGCACCCGGCGGCGACGAGAGCCGTCAGCGCCAGCGCGAACGCGGCCCCGGCGAACCGGGTCACAGGCGAAGAGGAGATCAAGTTCCGCATGGCCCCGATGGTAGCGCCGGGTGTACCCGCAGGTCGGCCAGGAGTGAACCTGCGAATTCCGGAATGAACTCCCGAAAAAGCTGCGAATTCCGGAACTCGCTCCAAAATGGTGAGCCCTTGAGGGGGCCCGGCCGGTCAGCGCTCGTCGGCTGCGTTGCGATTGCCGTTCGATGCCTCAGCGCTCGAACACCGTCTCCCCGCCCACCACCGTCATCTCCACCTGGATCTCGTCCGCCGGCACGTCGCGCGGATCGTCCGACAGCACCACGAAGTCGGCGAGCTTGCCGCGCTCGAGCGTGCCCTTGAGGTCCTCCTCGAAGTTCAGGAACGCCACGGCGTGGGTGATCAGCCGGAGGCCCTCCTCCACGCTCACCCGCTGGTCCTCGCCGAAGACCCCGCCGCTGATCGTCTCGCGGGTGACGAAGTGATGGAGGACCCAGAGGGGCGGGTAGGGGATGACCGACGCGTCGGTGCCTCCGGAGACCATCACCCCGGCGTCGAGGTAGGCCCGCATCGGGGTCGTCCACTCCGCCCGCTCCCGGCCCCAGTATTTCTCGAGGCTGGGACCGGCCACGTAGAGGTGATGTTGGCCGGCCACCAGGAGTCCCAGGCGGTTCATGACCGGAAAGTGGTCCTCGCGGGGGATGAAGCCGTGCTCGATCGCCCAGCGCTTGCCGGCGAGCGGGGTGACCTCGTTCGCGGCCTGGTAACCCTCGAGGACCTGGTCGATGGCGAGGTCCCCGACCGCGTGGGTGGCCACCCGCCAGCCGCGACGGCCGAGCTGGGTCGCCACCTCGTTGAACACGTCCTGCGGCATCGTGCGCAGACCGAGGTACGTGCCCCCCTGACCCCACGGCTCTTCGTACGGCTCGCGCATCAGGCCGCCCTCGAAACCGCCGTCCACCCCCAGCTTCACCCCGCCGAGACGCAGCCACTCGTCGCCGGCCTGCGGCTCGAGACCCCACCCGTCGATCGCCGCGTCCACTTCCGCTGCGCTGCGCGCACGCATCCGCATCAGGAACGTGACCCGCATGGAGAGGAGTCCTCGCCGCTTCATCTCCTCCAGCAGCCGGAAGTGCTCGATGCTGCTGCCGGGGTGCCGGATGCTCGTGAGGCCGGCGGCGTGGAGCGTCCGGTATTCCTCGACCTGGTCCTGAATGCGTTCCTCGAGGTTCCGGGGCGGCCGCTCCGGAAGGGTGACCAGCCGTTTCGCGGTATCGACCAGCTCTCCGTTCAGTTCGCCGTCGGGATAACGGGTGATCCGGCCTCCCTCCGGGACCGGGGTGTTGGTGGTGATCTCCCACTTCTCGAGCGCCTGTGAGTTCAGGATGTACTCGTGACCGCCCCGGACCACGACGACGGGGTTTCCGGGCGCGGCCCGGTCGAGGTCGCGCCGCAGGGGGAGCCGCTGCTCCCGGAGCTGCCCCTCGTGCCAGTCGGAGTTGGTTGTCACCAGCTCGCCGGGGCCCTCGGTCTCGGCACGTTCCGTGATGGCTCCGAGCAGTTCGTCCATCGTGCGGACGCGGGAGAGGTCCACGCCGTCGCCGCCTCCGACCCGGTGCAGGTGGTTGTCGGCGAGGCCGGGAACGACGGTCTTGCGGGGGATTTCAATGATCTGGGTGTCCGGACCCACGAGCGCCCGGACGTCCGCGTCGGACCCGACGGCCTGGATGTGGCCGTCACGGACCGCCATGGCCTCGGCCACGCTGAAGTCGGCGTCCACGGTGAGGATCGTGCCGCCCGTCACGACCAGGTCGGCCGGGTCGGTGGGGCCGGGGGAGCAGGACCAGATGGTCGCCAGGAGGGGGAGGAGGAGCGCGCGGCGGGCCGGGGCGGGATTCATGGGGTTCGTAGTGAACCACGAGTGGGCATGACGGTGTGCCGTTGCGCGGGCCTGCGGCCCGCGGGTGCCGGTCTGAAGACCGGCGGTCCCAGCCGTTCCCCTACTTCGGGTCGGTGATGCGGGCGGTGATTTCGACGCCCTCGTGCTGGGAGATGGCGCCGATGATCGTGGACAGGTGCGCCGCGCGGGGGTTCCCCGCCGGGCCGAGCATGCGCATCAGGCTCTTCTCGGGGATTCCGGTGCGGTCCGCGAGCCGGGCGAACCCGAGTGTCGCGTTCACGTAGTTGCGGATCCCCTCGCGGAACCCCGAAAGGTCGCCGGCGAGGAGCGAGTCCAGGCCCGATTCGAGGAGGGAGACGCGGAACAAGGGGTCCCGGACGGCGCGGGCGCGGACCGACTTCCGGAAGGTGCGCCGAATCACGGCACAATGGTAACGAATACGTTACTGAATCAGTCGGCCACCATCGATGACAAGCGGCAGTCCGGTCACGAAACCGGACTCGTCGCAGGCCAGGAACAGCATTGCCTGCGCTACGTCGCGCGGCGTTCCCAGCCGGCCGAGCGGCGTGATCTCGTACCAGGACCGGCGCATGGCCTCGGGGTCCTCGCTCCGGGCGAGGTTGCGCTCGTTCATCGGCGTGTCGATGACCCCGGGGCATACCGCGTTCACCCGGATGCCGTAGGGCGCCCCCTCGAGCGCCAGGCTCCGGGCCAGCGCCATCATCCCGGCCTTCGACGCTCCGTACGCCGAGCTCTTCGTCGCGGCGATGAAGTTCCCGACCGAGGAATTCATCACGATGACCCCGCGGCGGCGTTCCTTCATCCCGGGGACGACCCGGCGGCACATCAGGAAGGCCGAGGTGAGATTCGTCCGGAGGATCCGCTCCCAATCGGCGAGGCTCGTGTCCTCGACCAGCTTCTTGAGCTCGACGCCGGCGTTGTTCACCAGCACGTCCACCGGACCGAACCGGTCCTCGGCGGCCCCCACCACGGCCTCGACGCCCGCTTCGGACGAAACGTCCGCCACCACCGCCGCCGCCGAGCCGCCGGCGTCCCGGATTCCGGCCGCGACCTCCTCCACCGCATCCGCGGCGACGTCCGCCAACACCACCCGGGCTCCCTCCTCGGCGAAGAGTTCCGCGGTGGCCCTGCCGATCCCGGCGGCCGCCCCGGTGACCACCGCCACCCGCTCGGCCAGCCGCGTCATGCGCGGGTCCGGCTCGCTCGCCGGCAGGACAGCCCCATCCGGCCGATTCTATGAGCGAAAATGCCCGCGGGGATGGTTCTTTCTGGTCGGCTGGCCGTTCACGCGGTTCTGGCGTTGACGCTCGCCGGCGCGGCCGCGGCCGCGCAGTCGCTCTCGTCGGTGCACGGGTTCGTGAGCGACGACACCGGCGCCGCGCTCGCCGGGGTGACGGTCGAACTCGTGGACCGTGAGCGCGGCCACCGCCGGACGGTGGTTTCGAACGACCGGGGCTTCTTCGCGCTGCGGGCGGTCCTGAGCGGCGAATACGAGCTCATCGCCTCGCTGCCGGGGTTCCGGACCGTGCGGCGGGACGACCTCCACCTCCACGTCGGCCAGAGCGTGGAACTCGATCTCCGGCTCGGCCTCGCTTCGGTCGAGGAGACGGTGACGGTGAACGCCGAAGCCCCCGTGCTGGAGGTCGGCAGGTCCGGCGCCGCGGGCTACGTGGACGAGGAGGAGATCGCGGCGCTGCCGATCGCGGGCCGCGACTTCGTGCAGTTCGCGCTGCTCCAGCCCACGGTCCAGGTGGACCCGAGCCGGGGGACCCTCTCCCTCAGTGGCCAGCGGGCCGTGAACTCCGGCCTCACGATCGACGGCGCGAACGCGAAGAGCGCCTTCTTCGGGTTCGGCCGCGGGGGCCTCGCGCGGGAAGGCGGGGGCGTGCTGGTGGCGCAGGAGTCCGTCAAGGAGTTCCAGGTGGTCACCAGCGGGTATTCGGCGGAGGCGGGCCGCTCCGGCGGCGGCGTCATGAACGTGGTGACCAGGTCCGGCGGCAACGAGTTCGCGGGGTCGGCGTTCTGGTTCCTCCGGAACGACCGGATGGTCGCCCGGCTCCCGCAGTCGCCGCTCGACGCGTTCCGCGGCGTCTCGCCCGACGACGACCGCTACCAGGCGGACGCCTTCCGCCGCGCCAACTGGGGCGCTTCGCTGGGCGGCCCGATCCGGCGCGACCGCACCCACTTCTTCCTCTCCTACGACCACACGTCGCAGAACCAGCCCTTCCTGCGCAACATCCGGGGGCGCGGCCACTACGACGCCGTGCTCGCCGCCTTCCCCGAGCTCGTCGCCGGCTACCGCCCGAACGACGACGGGATCGCCGCCCCCGACCCGGAGCGGGGCCGCACCGCCAGCGGCCAGTTCCTGCGCGAGACCGGCAACCTCATCCTCTTCGGCAAGCTGAACCACCGGGTGAACGACCGGCACTCGCTCACCGTCCGTTACAACTTCACGGACTACGACCGGGTCTCCGACTACGTCGGGGAGGAGTCCCGGCGGTTCGTCGAGAGCCACTCGCTGGTGGGATCGCTCGTTTCGCTCGTCGGGAGCGCCGGGGTCAACGAACTCCGGCTCCAGTACGCCTACGACCACTTCGACCGGAGTTCCCACCTGCCGGACAGCGCGCTCCAGGCGCACTTCCGCATCTTCTCGCCCTCCGCGGGCTCGTTCGGCAAGCCCTGGTGGCTCCCGGTCTTCAACCACGAGCGGAAGTTCGAGGTTCGCGAACGGTTCTCGCTGCTGCTCGGGAACCACGAGGTCCGCGCCGGCTTCACCCTGAGCCACGACACCCTGAGCGAGTACTTCGTCGGCAACGCCGACGGAGGCTATGACTTCGACACACTCGAGGACTTCGTCGCCGGGGACGCCGCCCGGGCCGTCATCTGGTTCGGGAGCACGGCCAAGCCCAACTTCCGGGTGGCCCAGCAGATCCTCGGCGTCTATCTCCAGGACTCATGGAGCCCCAACCCGCGGCTGACCCTGAACCTCGGCGCGCGCTGGGACGGGACGTTCAACCCCGGCGGCATCGAACACGTGCTGCCCGAGGGCCGGCGCATCCCCGACGACCTCGACAACGTCTCGCCGCGGGGCGGGCTCGTCTGGTCCCTCGACTCGCGGAGCATCGTGCGTGCGGGGGGCGGGATCTTCCATGCCCGGACGCCCACCCTCCTGTTCTCGACCGCCCACAGCGACACCGGCATCTTTCCCCGCTTCGGCAACGCGATCCTGGCGCCCGGGGACACCGGGTTCGTCCCGCTCGGCGACCCGATCGACAACGAGAACCCGCCCGCCGGGATGATCCCGGCGCTCAGCTACTTCGATCCCGCCTTCGAGGACCCCCGGACCGAGCGCGTCAATCTCGGTTACGAGCGCGAGATCGGGCGGGGGCTCGCCGTCTCGCTCGATCTCCTGGCGGCGCGGAGCCGTTTCCTCCAGTCGAACCGGGATGCGAACGTCCCGGCGCCGGGCCGGGACGCCTTCGGGCGGCCGGTCTATTCGGGCGAACGGCTCGACCCGGCCTACGGGCCCGTCCTGGTGCGGGCCGCGCTCGGTCGTTCGGACTACGTGGCGGTCACCGCCGCGCTGCGGCGCCGGTACTCGGGCGGCGTCCAGTTCCAGGCCCACTACACCTGGTCCCGCGACCGCTCGAACGACGACAGCGAGCGATCGGGACGCCTGACCCTCACCGATCCCGCGGACCCCGACTACGACTGGGGGCTCTCGAACCGGGACACGCCGCACCGGCTGGTGGCGAGCGGGGTGTTCGACCTGCCGCTCGGGCTGCAGGCGAGCGGCATCTTCACCGCCCAGTCCGGCTCGCCCTACACCGCGCTCGATCCCGCGGTGGGCCTCCATAACCACCCCGGCTTCGCGGTCGGGCCGTCCGGCGCCCATGCGCGAGCGGTGGTCGGGGGCGCGCTCGTCCCGCTGAACGGCGAGCGGAACGACCCCTGGACGAACCTCGACCTGCGGCTCACGAAACGTTTCGGGCTCGGCCCCGCCCGGGTCGAGGCGCTCTTCGAGGTCTTCAACGTCCTGAACGACGCCGCCTTCCGGGTGGGGGACGTCGACCAGCGGGAGGTCTTCCTCGACGACGGGGTGACCCCGAACCCGGAGTTCGGTCTCGCCGGCGCGCTCGTCGGCGCCCAGCGTCAGGCCCAGCTCGCCCTGCGCATCGTTTTCTGAACGGTCGCGCGTTCGTCTCGCAAATCTCTCCCGCACGTCCTTGAAAAGAAACGCTTCCGCGTCAAGGATTCCCGCGTCCCGAGGGATGGGAACCGCTTCCCGTCCCGGGTACGCCAGGGAGCAACGAACGTGTCGAACGCCAGATCCTTGATTGCCGGCATCCTGCTGGCCCTTTCCCTAGCCGTTCCGGCCGCCGCCCTGCAGTCCCTCGGGACCGTGCAGGGCTTCATCACCGACGAGAGCGGCGCGGCGTTGCCCGCCGTGAGCGTCGAGCTGCGGGACATCGAGCGCGGCCAGGTCCGGACCGCGGTCACGAACGGCCAGGGGTTCTTCGCCGTCCGGTCGGTGCCGAGCGGGCAATACGACCTGACGGCCTCCCTTTCCGGGTTTCAGACGGCGCGTCACGAGGGCATCGGGCTCCTCGTGGGCCAGATCCTCGAGACCGACCTCCAGCTGGCGCTCTCCGGAGTGCAGGAGACCGTGGTGGTGACCGCCGAGGCCCCGCTCCTCGAGGTGGGCCGCGGCGGCGCCGCCGGCTACGTGGACGAACAGGAGATCTCGTCACTGCCGATCTCGGGCCGGGACTACGTCCAGTTCGCGCTGCTCAAGCCGACCGTGAAGGTGGAACCGCAGCGCGGCGGCATCTCCCTGAGCGGCCAGCGCGGGATCAACTCCGGGCTCACGATCGACGGCGCCGACGCGAAGAGCGCCTTCTTCGGCTACGGCCGCGGCGGCGAGGCGACCGAGAACGGCGGTCTGGTGGTGGCGCAGGAATCCGTCAAGGAGTTCCAGGTGGTCACGAGCGGCTACTCGGCCGAGGCCGGGCGTTCCGGGGGCGGCTACATCAACGTGGTCACCAAGGCGGGCACCAATGACTTCGCCGGGTCCGGCTTCCTCTTCTTCCGCGACCAGCGGATGGTCGCCCGACTCTCCCAGTCGCCGCTGGATGCCCACCGGGGGATCGACGCCGCCGACGACCGCTACGAAGTGGACGAGTTCGAGCGCTACAACTGGGGCGCCTCGTTCGGCGGTCCCATCGTCCGGGACCGCACCCATTTCTTCCTGTCCTACGACCAGACGGCGCGCAGCCAGCCGTTCATCCGGGACATCCGGGGCGCGGGCCAATACGACGCGATCCAGTCGGTCCATCCCGAGGTGCTTTCCGGATTCAGCCCCAACGGGGACGGCACCGCCAGCGGGCAGTTCGTGCGCGAGACCGACAACCTGATCCTGTTCGGCAAGCTGAACCACCGGGTGAACGACCAGCACTCGCTCACCCTTCGCTACAACTTCACCGACTACGCCCGCACCTCGGACTACGTGGCCGAGGAGTCGCGGAAGCTCGAGAGCACCCACGCCCTCGTCGGCTCGGTGGTCTCGCTGCTCGGCGAGACGGGGGTGAACGAGTTCCGGGTCCAGTACGCCTACGATGACCTCGACCGGCTGGCGAACCTGCCGGACAACGCGCTCCAGGCGAACTTCCGGATCTTCGAGCCGTCCTTCGGGTCGTTCGGCAAGCCGTGGTGGCTTCCCATCTACGTGGACGAGCGGAAGTTCGAGATCCAGGAGCGCTTCTCGTTCCTCTCCGGGAACCACGAGATCCGCCTCGGGTTCGACTTCAGCCAGGACCACCTCAGCGAGTACTTCGCCGGGAACGCCGACGGGCGCTACGACTTCAACGACGTGGCGGACTTTACGAACGGCGAGGCGGCGCGGGCCCGCATCTTCTTCGGGGACGTGAGCAACCCGAACTTCGACATCACCCAGCAGACGCTCGGCTTCTACCTCCAGGACACCTGGAGCCCGAGCGCCCGGCTCACCCTGAACGCCGGGGCCCGCTGGGACGGCACCTTCAACCCGAGCGGGATCGAGCACGTCCTCCCCGAAGGGACCTCCATCCCGAACGATCTGGACAACGTCTCCCCGCGCGCCGGGTTCGTCTATTCGCTCGACGCCGACACGATCCTCCGCGGCGGCGCGGGGATCTTCTACGGGCGCACCCCGACCCTGCTGTTCTTCTCCGCCTACAGCGACACCGGCGTCTTTCCGCGCTACGGGAACGCCGTCGTGGCGCCGGGGGAGACGGGTTTCGTTCCGATGGGCCGCGCGATCGACAACGCGAACCCGCCGGCCGGCCTGACCCCGTCGCTGAGCTACGTCCACCCGGACTTCGAGGACCCCCGGACCACCCGGTTCAACCTCGGATTCGAACGGGAGGTCGCGCAGGACCTCGCGGCGTCGCTCGATTTCGTGTACGCCCGGGGCGATCTGCTCGCCTCCAACGTGGACGCGAACGCGCCCGCGCCCGGCCGCGACGCGTTCGGGCGCCCGGTCTACAGCGGCGAGCGCATCAACCCGAACTTCGGGACGGTCCTGGTGCGCGACTCCCTCGCGCGCTCCGACTACGTGGCCCTGACCGCCGCGCTCCGCCGGCGGTTCCGGGACGGCATCCAGTTCCAGGCCCACTACACCTGGTCGCGCGACCGTTCGAACGACGACAACGAGCGGTCCTCGGGCAGTCTGACGCTGACCGATCCCTCCGATCCCGACTACGACTGGGGCCTCTCCAGCCGGGACATCCCGCACCGCTTCGTCGCGAGCGGTGTCTTCACGCTGCCCTTCGACATCCTGGCGAGCGGCATCCTGACGGCGCAGTCCGGATCCCCGTTCACGGCGCTCGACCCGCGGGTCGGCTTCCACAACCACCCCGACTTCTACGTCGGCCCCTACGGGCCCCAGACCCGGGCGGTGATCGGCGGCGAACTCGTCCCCGTGAACGGCGAGCGGAACGAAGCCTGGACGAACCTGGATCTCCGGATCACCAAGCGGTTCGAGGTGGGCGGCGCGCAACTCGAGGCCCTGTTCGAGGTGTTCAACGTCATGAACGCGGCGACCTTCCGTGTGTCCGGCTCGGACCAGCAGGAGCCGGTGCTCAACGACGGTTCCGCGAACCCGGAATTCAGGCTCGGAGCCGCCCGCGTCGGCGCCCAGCGCCAGGCCCAACTCGGGCTGCGGGTGATCTTCTAGTCCGGCTTGGAACGCCGGCTTTAGCCGGCACCGCGGCCCCGGGGGGAAAGAGCACGACAAATAAAACCCCCCGCGGGGGGCTGGGGGCCGGGGCGGGGGCGGGGGAGACGCCCCCCCCCCGGCGGGATAGGTTAGGCGCCGTAA
>JAPPGX010000111.1:0-12994 GCA_028877265.1 Acidobacteriota bacterium | reverse complement strand
AACCTTTTTTTTTTGGGTGGGGGGGGGTTTTTTTTTTTTTAAATTCTTTTTTTTTTTTTTTTTGGGGGTTTTCCCCGGGGTTTTTCCCCGCCCCCGGGGCCCGGGCGGCCCGCTACTCACGTCATTCCTCCCGCCGGCGGGGCGATCGGGCCGGGAGCTCTGACGGTGAAGACGCACCCGCCGCGGCGGATTCGGTACGGCTCCTTCACCGCCGGGGAGGCGAGGAAGTTCTCCCCGGCCGGATAGATCGCCCGGAAGGCTTTAGCGGCCCGGCCGTCGAGTTCGTCCGGGTCCAGCTTGCATTCCACGAGGTCCACGCGGTCCCGGGCGCGCCGGATGACGAAGTCCACTTCCCGTCCGCTCTTGTCGCGCCAGTAGAAGATGCGGTCGTCCGAAAGGCGGAAGCGCAGCGAGTCGAGCACCAGGTGCTCCCACAGGATCCCGCGATCCTCCGGCCGCAGCGCGTCCCATCCTTTCTCGAAGGTGACGAATCCGGTATCGAAGGCGTAGCACTTCGGCCGGGCCACGATTTCGCGCGTTCCACCGCCGTGGAACGGGCGGAGGAGGTGGACGGCATGCGCGGTCTGGAGCGCTTCGAGATACGTCCCCACGGTCACGCGGCTCAACTCGCACCGCCGGGCCACCCGGCCGATGTCGAGTTGTCCGCCGCTCCAGCGCAGCAGGAGCCGGAACAGCGACAGGAAACCCTGACGGTTCCGGACGTCGAACAGCTCCAGGATGTCCCGGGCGTAGAAGCTGTCGATCCACTCGCTGAAGGACGAGGGGCGTTTCTCCTCCTCGAGGAGCGCCTCCGGCAGACCGCCGTGCAGCAACCGGCGGTCGAGATCGCCGACCCCGAAGGGCTCCGCGCACTCTTCCCAGAGCACCGGACAGAGATGGACCGCCTGCTTGCGGCCGGTCAGGGAGTCATGGAACTTGCGGGTGGCCGCGAGCGTCGAGGATCCGGTCGCCAGAATCCGAAGGTTCGGGTACCCATCCGCGGCGATCTTCAGCGGCAGGCTCGGGTCCGGAAGACGGTGGATCTCGTCGAAGACGAGGATCGCGCCCGACGGTTGGCCGCCGAGAAACAGCTCCGGATCAGCCAGCGTCCGCACGGCGGCGGGGAGCTCGCAGTTCAGGTGCCTCGCACCGGGCAGCATCCGGGCCAGGGTCGTCTTCCCCACCCTCCGGACGCCCGACAGCCACACGATCGGGCGGTGCAACCAGGCCCGGCGGATGCGATCGAGCCACAGTTGCCGACTGATCATGCATCATATTATACATTTGGACCGTCTGAATGACTAATAGACAGATGTGCCGGGATCGTGAACGAATCGGCTGCTAGCCCGCGCTGTCGTCGAACGCCGCCAGGATCGCCCCCACGGTGGCGTTCAGGTAGGCGTCGTGGCCTCCCGGACTCGGGCCCAGGCGCACGACCACCACGTCCCGCGACGGGATGACCATGGTGACCTGGCCCATGTGGCCGAGCGCCCAGTAGGCGTCACCCGGGATATCCGCGTAGCGTCCGCCCAGATTCAGCCACCAGAGGCCGCCGTACTCCCCTTCCTTCGCTCCCGGCGACAGGCTGCTCACGAACTCGGACCAGTACTCGGGGAGGATGCGGTCGCCTTCGAACATGCCGTCCCACAGGTGGAGCAGCCCGAAGCGCATCCAGTCCGCCGCGCTTCCGTACTCGTACCCGCTCAGGATGAAGTTGCCCCACGGATCCGGCTCGAGCACGAAGTCGCGGGAGCCGATCCTGTCGAAGAGCATCCGCTGCGGGAAGGTCAGGTAGTCCCCGCCGGCGCCTTCCACGGTCTCCCGCACGATGCGGCCGAGGGTCAGCGGATCGGAGTTCCGGTAGCGGAACTCGGTGCCGGGCGGGATGCCGTAGGGCTGGCTCGACGCGTGCTCGAAGACGTCCAGCGCGTCGAAGTAGACCCGCATGTGCTCGTTCTCGGGGACGAGCGACGGCGGGCCGTCGAATCCGGTGTTCGTCATGTCGAGCCCGCTGGTCATGGTGAGCAGGTGCCGCATCAGGATCACCCCGCGGGGGTCGCCCTCCTCGCGCCACTCGGCCACCGGCGCCGGGTCGTCGAGCCCGAAGTGCCCCTCCTGCATGAGCACGCCGATCAGGGTGGCGGTGACGCTCTTGCCCTCCGACCAACTGATCTGCGGGGTGTTCCGGTTGAAGCCCGGCGCGTAGCGCTCCCCCACGATCCTTCCGCGCCGGACCACCGCGAGCGCCCGGGTGTTCTGTTCGGTGCCCATCGCGGCATCGAGCGCCGCGTCGAGCGCCGCCCAGTCCACGCCGGCCTGATCGGGTTCCTCCGCCCCGACATCCCCGAGCGGCCAGTCCTGTTCGTCCGCCGGCGGGAGGTTCCGGGGAACCGGAACCGGCGTGAAACGGACCGAGTCGGCGCCGTCCTCCAGGATCGTGCATCCCTGATCGCCGTGGTACTTCGCGGTGCGCGGGGCCACGTCGGCCGCCCAGACCGTGGCGCTCTGCTCCTCCATGTCCACGTCCCACTCGAAGTCGGCCTGCCAGGCCCAGTCGTCGAAGGGGACGATGTCGTCCGCCAGCACCGTCTCCGACGAGCGCTCGGTCACCCGCCCCACGACGAACACGCCGGAGCAGAGGTGATGCGCGCCGATCCCGGCGGCGTACTTGCGGAAACGGCCCTCGTCCGCCTCTTCGACGGGTTCCATCCCGCCACCGCATCCGGCGAGGATTGCGAGCACGCTCGCAAGTCCCAGAAAAGTCCGCCAGTTCCGTTCCTTCATCGGGCGTCCCTCCCGCAGATTCGATTCTACGGGACCGGAGGAACGGGGACCGCTAGTCCGCGCTGTCGGCGAAGGCGGCCAGGATCGCGGAAACGGTGGCGTTCAGGTACGGACCGAACTCGCCCGGGCTGGGGCCGAGACGGACGATCACCACGTCCCGGGACGGGATGACCATCGTGGTCTGCCCCATGAACCCGGACGCCCAGTAGGCATCCCGCGGGATGTCCGCATAGCGCCCCCCGAGGTTCAGCCACCAGAGGCCGCCGTATTCGTCTTCCTTCGCGCCGGGCGAGGGGCTGCTCACGAACTCCGACCAGCCCTCGGGGAGAATGCGGTCGCCCTCGAAGACGCCGTCCCAGAGGTGGAGGAGCCCGAAGCGCATCCAGTCGGCGGCGCTGCCGTATTCGTAGCCGCTCAGGATGAAGTTGCCCCAGGGGTCGGGTTCCAGCACGAAGTCGCGGGAACCAATGCGGTCGAAGAGCATCCGCTGCGGGTGGGTCAGGTATTCCTTGTCGTTGTTCTCGACGGTTTCGCGGACGATGCGCCCGAGGGTCAGGGGATCGGAGTTCCGGTAGCGGTACTCGGTGCCCGGCGGGATGCCGTAGGGCTGTCCGGAGGCGTGCTCGAAGACGTTCAGCGCGTCGAAATAGACGCGCATGTGCTCGTTCTCGGGAACGAGCGATTCCGGGCCGCCGAGTCCGAGGTTCGTCATGTCGAGCCCGCTGCTCATGGTGAGCAGGTGCCGCATCGTGATGACGCCGCGGGGGTCGCCCTCCTCGCGCCACTCGGCGACGGGCGCCGGATCGTCGAGCCCGAAGTGCCCCTTCTGCATGAGCACGCCGATCAGGGTCGCGGTGACGCTCTTGCCCTCCGACCAACTGATCTGCGGGGTGTTCCGCGTGAACCCGGGGGCGTAGCGTTCACCCACGATCTTGCCGCCCCGGACCACCGCGAGGGCGCGGGTGTTCTGCTCGGTTCCCATCGCGGCGTCGAGCGCGGCGTCGAGCGCCGCCCGGTCCACCCCGGCCTGGTCGGGTTCCTCGGCGCCGACGTCCCCGAGCGGCCAGCCCTGCTCGTCCGCCGGAGGCTGGTCCCGCGGCACGGGCACGGGAGTGAACCGCACCGATTCGGCTCCGTCTTCCAGCAGCGTGCAGCCTTGGTCGCCGTGGTACTTCGCGGTCCGCGGCGCCACATCGGCGGCCCAGACGGCGGCGCTCTTCGCCTCCATGTCCACCTCCCACTCGAAGTCGTCCTGCCAGGCGAAGCCGACGAAGGGCTTGATGTCCTCGGCCAGCACCGTCTCCGGCGAGCGCTCGGTGACCCGTCCCACCACGAAGGTGCCGGAACAGAGGTGGTGCGCGTTGATCCCGGCGGCGTATTTCCGGAAGCGGTCGGCGTCGGCTTCCTCGGCGGGTTCGCCTCCGCCACCGCATCCGGCCAGGACCGCGAGCGTGATCGCAAGTCCGAGTAGAGCGCGCCAGTTCCTTGGATCCGTCATCGGGCGTCCTCCCGTCGATTCGATTCTACGGGACCCGAAGCCGGCAGGCCCGAAGAGCCACGTAGCCCCCCTGGTGGTCAGTCGCCGGGCGGCTCCGCCTCCGGTGGCGGCTCCCCCAGCACGAAGTCGCGCCGGTAGTAGAGCGTGCCGCGCTTCACGGTGAGTTCCACCGACTGCAGGCTGTCCGGACCGGCGAGCGGATCCTCCCGCAGAAAGACGATGTTGGCGTGTTTCCCGGCCTCGAGGGTGCCGATCGCGTCTTCCATCCCGAGCGCGACGGCGCCGTGGAAGCTCGCGGCCCTGAGCACGTCCAGCATCGGCATACCGACGTCGTCGTGGAACAGGCGCATTTCCTCGTGGAGGGCCGGGAAGACGGCTTCGGGCGGCGTCATCCCGTCGGTGCCGGTCGCGACCATGACGCCCGCTTCGTAAGCGCGGCGGGTGAGCGCGACCGCTTGGGCGGTATCGCACCGGGGGCGCACCCCGCGCCGGCGGCGATCGATGGGTGGACCGCGCCGAGGAGGCGGGGGAGCGTTGACGTTGTCGATCTCCGCCATGCGCCGCTGTCCGATCTGGACGATGACCCGGATGGTCGCGTCGAGCACCGTGCCGTTCCGCTTCATCAGCGCGAACACCGCATCCACGGCCGGATCGTCCAGGTCGACGTCGACGAACCCGGTGCGTCTCCCCTCCTGGCCCTCGCGAAAGACGTCGTCCGGGATCGCCGCGCTGCCGATGCTGCAGACGTGGGACATCGAGCGCACGCCGGCTCCCGCCACCTCGAGGGCGCGCGCCGGCCCGACGTGGGTATGCGACCACACCGGGATGCCCTGCCTCCCGGCCTCGGCCGCGATGGCCGCCAGCAGTTCGCCGTCGATGGCCGCGTACGTCTTGATGCCGGTCGCCCAGGTCCCCCTCGCCAGGGTCACCGCTTCCGCCACGTCGGTCTCTCCGGTGACGGCCTGCATCCAGGACACCTCTCCCGGCGTTTCGCCGGCCGCCGAGGAAACCGTTCGCGGATCGGTGAAGAACTCGGGCCCCGCCATGAGCGCCGAAAAGTAGAGGTCGGGGGCGGGGATTTCCTTGACGAGCGAGGCGCGCTGCACGTCCATGAGGGAGCGCACGTCCCCGGCCATGTCGCGCGCCGTGGTGACGCCCCCGTAGAGCTGGCGGTTGAGGAGGAACTCGGCCCGGGCGCGGTTGGCCGAGGTCGCCACGTGGGTGTGCGCTTCAACGAGGCCGGGTATCGCGAACCAGGTGCTCGCATCGACGATTTCCGCACCCTCGCGGGCCTCCGTCCCGAGTTCGCCGGCGGGCATGATGGCGGCGATTTCCTCTCCCTCGACCACGATGGCAAGGCCGGCCTGCGCCCCGGCGCCCGTGCCGTCGATGACGGTCGCGCCCTCGAAGATGATCCGGGCCGGTTCGCTGGGGCCGTCCTCCGGCCCGGTTTGGGCGGAGAGCGCCCCCGGCCAGCCGAGGGCGGCCAGCGTCGCGGCGCTCAGCACGGCGCCCTTGCCGCTCGCCGTCATGCCCCTCAGCCCGAGAAGGCCTCCATCCGTCGAAGCGCCTCGCCGATCAGCTCCTCCGACTGCAGCATCGAGACCCGGGCGTAGCGGTCCCAGCGCTCCCCGAAGGCGGTCCCCGGGAAGATCAGCACGCGCGCCTCGGTGAGCAGGCGCCGGCAGAACGCTTCAGCGGAGAGGCCGAAGCGCGAGATGTCCGCCCAGACGAAGAATCCGCCCCCCTGCGCCGCGGTGGGGATGCCGAGCCGGGCGAACCCGTCGAGCAGCAACTGCCTTCGGGGCGCGTAGATCTCGCGGAGCCGGGCCGGGAAGGCGTCGCCGCCGGCGAGCGCGGCCGCCGCCGCGCGCTGGGAGAAGAGCGGTCCCGGGCCGGAGAGCGCCGCCTTGGCGCGGGCGCAGGCGGCGATGGCGTCCGCGGGGCCGGTCAGGTAACCGACGCGGAAGCCGGTCATCGCGTAGCTCTTGGAGACGCTTCCCATGGTCAGTGTCCGGTTCCGCATCCCCGGGAGGGTGGACGGGGAGAGGATCGGCCCCTCGCCGTCGAGCGTCATGTCGGCGTAGACCTCGTCGGACAGGACCCAGAGGTGGTGGCGGTCCGCGAGTTGGCAGAGTTTCTCCACCTCCTCGTCGCGCGTCCGGGCACCGGTCGGGTTGGAGAAGTTCACGATCGTGAGGAGCCGCGGTCGCTCGGCCTGCCGGAGCAATTCCTCGGTGGCCGCGGCGCGCATCCCGAAGTCTTCGCCGCCGTCGCCCTGCACTCCCCCGCAGGGCACCGGCGCCATCCGTCCGCGGGAGAGTGCGATGGCCTGCACGTACGAGGTGTAGCGCGGGTCGGCGAGCAACACCTCCTCCCGCTCGCCCACCAGCGCCAGCATGGCGAGGGTGATGCCCTCCTGGGCGCCGCCCGTGACGAGGGTCTCGGTGTCCGGGTTCCAGCGGATGCCGGTGCGGGTTTCCTCCCGCTCCACGATCCGCTCCCGGAGCCAGCGCTGGCCGAGGGGATCGAGCGGCTCGGTCTCACCGATCTGCGCACAGGCAGCTTCCAGCACGGGCGTCGGGGCGTCGGCGTCGGGATCGCCCCGGCCGAGGCTGACCACGCCCTCGAGACGCGCGGCGAGCTCCATCAGCGAGTAGCGCGAGTCGTCCTTGCCGGGTTTGGCGAGCGTGGGCCGCGGCCGCGGTTTCGCCGGGCCGGCTCCCAGCAGGAGCGCCGCGGTCCGCTGGGAGGGAGCCGCGGTGCAGATCGAGACGGCCTGCTTCAGGCTCCGGAGGCGTCCCAGGAGGCGCGGCGGCACCCGGAAGAAGCCCACCCGGAACGGGGCGAGTTCGGGGAGGCCGTCGAGCGAGCCGACGAGCACCGCTTCGTCTCCCACCCCGGCGAGAAAGGCGCCGTGAGCATCGTCGGGGAGGAGCCGGTCGCCGCAGTCGACAATCTCGACCGGGGTTGCGCCGCCGGACTCCTCCGGCGTGGCGATCCGCGCGACGGCACCTTCTCCCGTCCCCTTGGCCACCGGAAACAGGTCCAGGAGGGCGCAGGCGGCGAGCACTCCCGGGTCGCCGTCGACCGCCGGAGACAGCACCACGCTGCCGGGCGCGTCACCGGCTTCCGCCCGCGCGCCGGCGAGGGCGACGAAGAGCGCTTCCTGCCGTCCGCCGGTGATGACCACCGTCCCTCCGGGCGGCGCCCCGGCCGCCTCGAGCCGCCGGCCGATCGCGTCCTGCAGTTCCGGCAGGCCCGGGCGCGGGGTGTAGTGCGTCTCCCCGCCCAGCAGCGCGGACCGGAGCGCGGCGGCGGGCTCGGTAGTGAGCGCGACTCCGGGGTCGGGAAGGGTGCGGCCCGCCCCGAGCGCGTGCGACCGGTCGGAAACCGGAATCGGGCAGAAGTGGTTCACGTGGCGAGTTCGGCCCAGGCTTCCGCGGGCAAAGGCAGTCCCCGAGCCCGCACCGTGTCGGCGACCCGGTCGGCCTCGAAACGCCGGCCGTTCGGCCCGCCCTCGAAGCCGCGCAGCAGCGCGAAGGCCGCGAATGCCGCACCCAACGCTTCCGAAGACCCCCAGGTCCGCTCCGCCTCGGGGATTGCGGCTTCCTCGGCCCGGGAAAGCCCGGTGGGCTTGATCCGCCGCGCCCCGGGGGTGATCGTGTTGGCGAGGATCCCGTCTGCGGCGCATTCCTCGGCAATTGCCTTCGCGAGGCCCTCGGTCCCGAACTTGGTGGCGCAGTAGCCGGTCTCGCGGGCAAAACCCATGATGGCGGCCCGCGAGCTGGTCAGCAGCACGGAACTCCCGCCGCCTGCCCGGAGCTCGGGCATGAGTTCCCGAACGAGCAGGAACGCCGCGGCGAGGTTCACCGCCAGCATGTCGTCCCACTGCGCGTCCGTCGTCTCCTCGATGGGCCGGACGTGGAATACAGCCGCGCAGTGAACGAGCAGCGTGAGATCTCCCCGCGCGGCCTCCCGGGCGCGGGCGGCCGCGTCGAGCGTGGCCTCCCGGCTGGCGAGATCGCAGACCAGCGGATGGAACGGACCGGGGCCCCGCCGCGCCGCGGCGTCGACCGTCGCCCGGAGCTCGTCACCCGACCGGTCGAGCAGGATGCACTCGGCGCCCTCCTCGGCGAGGCCCCAGGCGGCCGAGGCGCCGAGTCCGCGCGCCGCCCCGGTCACCAGGATCCGGCGCCCCCGGAGTCTTTCGCCCATCAGCCCGGCAGCACCCCCCGCAGCAGGTAAGCCACCCCAAACCCCAGGTAGTTGCCGAAGCCGTAGCCGAAGATCCCCATGATCACCGCCGGCGCGATCCGGTGCTTCCACTTGAGCGCCATCCCGAGGGCAAGCGCCGATCCGGGCCCGCCCACCGCGGCCTGGCTCGACAGGGTGATCGTCGCGAGGTCGAACCGCAGGAGCCAGCCGATCCCGTAGAGCACGGCGGCGTGGATCAGGATGATCAGGATCATGTAGAAGAAGAGCCAGGGCCCCGCCGCCACCACTTCCCGCACGTCGGACCCGGCGCCGATCACGATGAAGAAGAGGTGGAGGGCGAAGTAGGACAGCATCGCCGACCCCTGGAGCCGCTGGATGGCCGGGATCTGCCCCAGGATCAGCGCGAGGGTCGTCAGCCACAGGACTTCCGGCACGCCGGGCAGCACCCGGGCGAAGAGCCCGGCGGCGGCCAGCGCGAGCAGGGGGATGGCCGCCAGGATGGCGAGGTGGGTGATGGAGATCGAACCCTCGGTCCAGGTGCGGCGCAGCGCGTCGGTGTCCACCTCGGAGTCGTCGGCCGCGGCATCCAGCGCGTCCGGTTTCGCGCGGCGGAGGAAGACCCCGGCGAGCGCGGAGGCGAGCGCGACCTGCCCGAGCATCCACGGCACCGTCGAGAGGTTGTCCACCACGAAGGCGCCCGCGAACAGGCTGGGGGTCATCTCGAGCCCCTGGCCGACCGCGGCGAAGTTGAGGCCTCCGCCCCAGAACGCTCCCGCGAAGGTGCCGCCGAGCTTCCAGGTCTCGGGTCCGAGGAGTCCCGCGAAGAGCAGGCTCGCGGTGAACGCTCCCACGAAGGTGCCGAACCCCGCGATCCCGAACCCCACGACCATTCGAGGTCCGGCGGTCTTCAGGTCGGCCAGCCGGGTGGAGAGCACGAAGAGCACGATCGCGTAGGGGATCGCGTAGCGCGACAGGGAGCTCATGAACTCGCCGCCGCGCGGGATGAGCCCGATGTTGGCGAGCAGGATGCCGAGCAGGGTGCAGACGACCGCGGAGCTGATCTTCTGGATGACGGGGAAGCGCTCCTCCGCCTGCCGCGCCGCCGCGATGATCAGCAGCAGGAAGGCGAGCAGCAGCAGCGGCTGGGCGATCACGGCACGCTCCCCGGCTCACGCGGCGCCGGCGCCGCGACTTCGACGAACTCCGCCTCGCCGCAGAAGAGCGTCCAGTCGCCGGCGGTGGTCGAAGGGTAGGTGCGGAACCCGAAGAGCACGCCGTCGCAGGGAGCGTTCAGGTCCTCGACCGGGTTGCCGAGCAGGTCGAGGATGCGGAGGAGAGTCTGCCCCTTGCGGATGGGCTTTTTCAGGTGGTCTCCCGCTTCGCCGGCCGCCGGGCTCAGGATCCCGCTGCCGCTGGCGCGGACCACGTTCTGCCGGCCGCGCCAGAGCTTCGGCGCGTACTCCGCATCGCCTTCCAGCATCCCGTAGTGCCGGCAGACGTTCCCGATGGCGCGCTTCAGGATGTCCACGTTCTCGCGGAACTGTCCGGGCATCGTGCCGGCGCTGCCGCCGAGTTCCACCGTGATGGCCGGCTTGCCCCGGGGGGTCATGGCCGCCATCGGGGAGCCGGCGGGATGCGGGGTGTCCAGCACGATGGTCCAGTCGGGTCCCATCGCCTGGGCGAGTTCGAGCCCGAGCGGGTCGTTCGAGGTGGTGAAGATCGTCTCGGCGAGGTAGCAGATGTTGCCGCCCGAGTGGAAGGTGATCTCGATGTCACAGGCCGCTCCCGCGGTCTCGGCGTGGGTGGCGGCGATCCGGTCCGTCAGGTAGCCCGACGGGTTGCCCGGATAGATGCGGTTCATGTCGTGGCTGTGGGTGTCGCGGGGGTTCCCGCGGGCCATCGCCTCGAAGGCGCCGACGTTCATCAGCGGGACCGCGACCACTCCGCCGGTGAGAGTGCCGGGGTCGAGTTCGTTGACGAACTCGGCGACCGCGAGCGTCCCCTCCTGTTCGTCACCGTGGATCCCGCCGTCGATCAGCAGCACCGGCCCGGGCCGGGCGCCGTTCGCGACGAGGACGGGGAACCCGAGGGAAGTCCCGTCCACCCGTTCGACGGCCGGCACGAAGCCGGAAGCGCGGCTGCCCGGAGCGCAGCTCACGGGGCCGACGGAGAGTTCCTGGTTCGTCATGTTGGGTCGCTCACTGTGGCGAGGCCGCCCGGGCGGCATGGTTTCTGACGGCGGCGGCAACGCGGACGAAGAGTTCGCGCTGGCCGCCCGCACCGGCCCCGCCGGTATGCGGGGCGAGCACCAGCCGGGGAGTGTCCACGAAGGGATGGCCCGCGGGAAGGGGTTCTTCCCGGAAGACGTCGAGCCCCGCGCCGCCCAGTCTTCCGTTCTCGAGGCGCTCCGCAAGGGCAGCCTCGTCCACGTGGCCGCCGCGCGCGGTGTTCACGAGGATCGCCCCCGGCTTCATCCGGTCGAGCGCCGGGCCGTCCAGCATGTTCTCGGTTTCGGGCGTGTGGGGAAGGTGGAGGCTCAGCACGTCGGCGTTTTCGAGCAGCGTTTCGAGCGAGGGGGCCGGCTCTACGCCGAGACGGCGGTTCCACGCGGCCGGCAGTGGCCGCCGCTGGTGGTAGCGGATCCGCATTCCGAAGCCGGCCGCCCGGCGGGCAACCTCCTGACCGATCGCCCCGAAGCCGACGAGGCCGAGTTCGAGGCCGTCGAGGATGAAGGCGTCCTTCCGGCCCAGCCAGTTGAAGGCGAAGAGGCGCTCGGTGGTGACCGCCGGTTCCAGACCGCGTGCCCGGTAATCCCCGGCGCGCACTCCTTCGTGCCCCTCCACGATGCGGCGGGCCACTGCCAGGAGCAGTCCGAGCGTGTGGTCGGCGACCGCGATCGCGCCGGGGTGGGGGATGGCGTTCACCGGCACGCCGCGGCTGCGGGCCGCCCTCAGGCTCACCGGGATGGGATTCCGGCCGAGCGAGATCACGAGCGAAGGCTTGGCGGCATCCAGCTCCCGGCCTCCGACCGGCCGTTTCCGGGCAATCAGGACGTCGGCGTCCCGAATCGCGGACTCGACGGCCGCCGGTGCGTTGCTGTCGGGGATCCGGAGGTCGAACCCGGAAAGCGCCTGGGTCGCCATCTGGCGGACGAAATCCGGGGGCCTTTCGGCGAAGGCCACCGCGAAGTTGGGCGGGGAGGTTGGTCCGGTCGACATTCCGTTAGAGCACCACAAAGATCAGATAGGCCGCGTAAGCCGCGAGCAGCACGATGCCCTCCGCCCGGGCCACCCGCCGGCCGGTGAGCATGAAGACCCCGGCGAGCAGAGTGAGCAGGACCACGCCGGGAACCTCGGCCGTCGCCAGGCTCGGTTCCATCGCTACCGGCACCACGGCAGCCGAGATTCCGAGCGCCCCGAGCACGTTGAACAGGTTGCTCCCGATCACGTTGCCCGCCACGATCTGGATCTGCCCACGTCTCCCGGCGGCCACCGAGGTCGCGAGCTCGGGGAGCGAGGTTCCGATTGCGACCAGGGTGAGACCGATGACCGTTTCGGAGGCGCCGAGCGTCCGGGCGATGTCGCTCGCGCCTCTGACGAGCAGTTCGGCGCCGATGAGCAGCGCCACCAGGCCCACGCCGGTGGTCGTCAGGTTCCGCCCGAGAGAAGGCTCGTCCTCCCCGGCGCCCGAGCCGGCGGAGGTCGCCGCTTCGGTGTCGCGGCCCCACCGTACGGAGAGGACGTTGAACAGGGCGAGCAAAGCCGCGAGTGCGAATCCGACCGGGCGCGAAACCACGCCCGCAACCGCCAGCGGCCAGAGGAAGACGGTGGCGGCGAGCATGAACCAGAACTCGCGGCGCAGCAGGCCGCGCGGCACCGCGAACGGGGTCATGACCGCGGTGATCCCCAGGATCAGTCCCAGATTGGCCGCGTTGCTGCCGATGACGTTCCCCACCGCGAGCCCCGGGCTCTCGCCGAGCACCGCCACCAGACAAGTGCCGATCTCCGGCGCCGAGGTGCCGTAGGCGACCACCGTCAGCCCGATCACCAGCGGGCTGATGCGGAATCGGCGCGCGAGGCCCGAGGCTCCGTCCACGAACCAGTCGGCCCCGTAGGCGAGTCCGGCAAACCCGAGGAGCGCGAAGACGCAGGCGAGGAGAATCAAGCAGGAACGCCGGCACGGGGCCGGCTACGCGCTGCGCGAGCAGCCTGTGGAGAAAGCGACGTGAGCATCGAGAACGGGGAGGCGCCCGGCTGACAAGGCGCGTGAGGGAGGAATACCGGGTGTATTTCGACCGAAACGCAACGATGAGGGCCGCGAGGCGGCCCGGTTCAGCCGGGATGCATCGCCGTTCGAATGCCGCGTGACTTTCTCCACAGGCTGCTGGGACCGAGCCTTCGGCGCGCGACTCTAGCAGAGGAAAATGGCCTGTACGGCTCGGAACGCCGGGTTCCCGAGCTACGAGGAATGGAGGCCGGCTGGCGCCGTCTCCCA
>JAPPGX010000105.1 GCA_028877265.1 Acidobacteriota bacterium | reverse complement strand
CCGGCCCAGCGGATCGCGGACCGGATCGACGAACTGGCGCAGGGCGTCGTCGCGGACCGAGCCGTGTCGGGCTATCCGTGGCCGGCGCCAGCGGTTCCCGCCTTGCCGGAGCCTCGGTTCGGGATTGCTCACTGAGCCGCGTGATGCATGCGGCAGGGAATCTCCCAGACCCCACAGGGGCCGGGCGATTGTGGCCGGGGACGGCCAGGCCGTCCCCCTGCAGGTTGTCTCCCGACAGGCGGCTCGACACGTCTCGCCGGACTCGCGTCGCCGTTCGGGGCCTTCGCTGAGGACCCCGAGATGACCACCGGAGCACCAGAGGCAGCTGGCTACTTGGGGGTAGGCCAGCATACCCAGTGTGTCCACACTGTGCTCTGGCGAGGGGATGCTGCGCCCCCCTTCGAACCCCCCGCCTGCCGCGCCGCTGCCGTAGGAGCGGGCGGCCGGGGGACGCCGTCCCCCGAACCCCCTGGCCGGTGCGCTCATGGCTGAGCGCCGCTCGGTGGAGGTCCACCTTCGCGTGTCGCCGGCCGAGCGCGCCGCCTGGAAGGCCAAGGCCGCGGCGGCCGGCCTGCCGCTCTCCGCCCTGGTGCGGCAGGCGATGGCGCGGACCCAGACCTGGACCGCGCCGGCCATGGCGGCCGAGCACGAGCGCAGCCGCCAGATCGCGCGCGTCGGCAACAACCTCAACCAGGTCGCGCGCTGGGCGAACACCCACGCCTCCGCCCTCGACGCGGTCCGGGTGCTCAACGGGCTGAGGGCGGTCGAGCGCGCGCTGCGCGCCCTGGCCCTGCCTGCCGGAGGAGACGGCGATGCACGTTAGGTGCCACCGTCACAGCAGGGGCTCGGCCCGTGCGGCCGCCGACTACCTCGTCGGCGAACGCGACTCCGCCGGGCGGGTGCGTCCGGGTGTCGAGGTCCTGCGGGGGAACCCGGACCATGTGGCAGCCGTCGCCGACTCGCTGGCGTTCGAGCACACGCACACCTCGGTCGTGATCGCGTGGGCGCCGGAGGACCAACCGACCGACGAGCAGATCGGGGCCGTCCTCGACGAGTTCGAGGAGACGGCGTGGGCGGGGCTGGAGTCCGACCGCTATGCCTGGACGGCGGTCCTGCACCGCGAGCACGGTACCGGCGTGCACGTGCACGTCCTCGCCGCACGCTGCGACCTGGAAACCGGCCGCAGCCTGAACATCGCACCCCCCGGTTGGGAGAAGACGTTCGGCGTGATGCGCGACGCCTTCAACCACCAGCACGGCTGGGCTCGCCCCGACGACCCGGCGCGCGCCAAGCCGCAGCAGCCGGGCCATCGCGCCTACATCGAGGCCGCAAGGCTGCGGGACGGCCTGGAACTGGAGCCCGGCCCGCGGGAACTCATCCGCGACTACCTCCTGCAGCGGGTCGAGCATGGCCTGGTGCGGAACCGCGCCGACGTGGTCGGCGCTCTCGAGGAGGCCGGCTTCGAGGTGCCCCGCCAGGGCAAGGACTACCTGACCGCCCGCGATCCGAACAGCGGGATGCGGTGGCGGCTGAAAGGAGCGCTGTATGAGCAGGACTTCAAACCCGGACGAGGTGACCGCCCGGCTCCAGAGCCGGATGGCGGCCGAGCACCGGCAGATCGAGGCGGTGACCCTGAGCGAGCAGCGGCGGCATGGCGAGAGCTTGCGCGCCGTCGTGAACGACGGGCTGCGTACCATCGAAGCCGATATGGGGGTGTGGGTCGGACGGGTGCGCGTGATCCTGCTGAACGCGTGGCTGCGCCCCCTCGTGGCCGGCGTGGTGATCTTCGTCGGGATCAGCGGCGGGAGCTGGGGACTGATGCACTGGCTGTCGACGGGGATCCAAGACCGGATCGAGACCATGGCGACGCTGGAGGTCTGGATCGAGGACGCCCGCGCGACCCTGGCCGGGATCGAGGACACGACATGGGGCGTGACGTTGGTGGAGATCGAGGGGGAGCGGTTCGTGGTGCTGCCGGACGGGACGTTGGCCAATCCTCCCTGGACCGTGGACGGGCGGCCTGCCTTGAAGCTGCCGAGCGAGTGAGGGATCTGTATGAGCGAGTTAGAGGGGCATTCCACGGCGGCCTTCGAGAGGCTGTGCGCGCACTACGAGCGGGCGCAGCGGCGGCAAGGCGAACAGATCGAGGCCTTGCAGCGGCAAATCGAGCAGCAGAGCGCGGAGAACGAAGCCTTGCGGCAGCGAATCGAGCGGCTCGACGGTCTTGTGACCGGCTTGGCCCAAGGCTACGAGACGCTCGCCGAGACGTTGCGCGAACTCTGGAGGTGATGCGGCAGCATGTCCGGACGCGCGACCGTGACCGGACCCAAGACCGCGACCTCAGCCCGGGCCGCTGACACCAAGCCCCGGGCGGGGCGGCGCGTGTCCCCTACGGTCCTTGGAGAGGGTTCAGTCAGCCGGTTGTGAGAAATCCGGGTCGAGGCGCTGGATCAGGGTTTCGATCCGAGCGAGACGCTCATTCACCTCTCCGAACCGACGCTCCATCTCCAGGCGCACAGAGGCGGTTTCTTGGCCGACCTCTCCCAAGCGCTGCTCGACTACCAGAAACCGGTCGAGCATGTCCGCCCGGAGACTCCCCATTTGCCAGTAAACGCCGATCACGGCCGAAACCAGGGCCACCAAGAGAAGGGACTCTAGGGTGACAGGACGCCGTGGCGTGGGGGTCTCGCCGTCGCTCATGATCTAGCCTTTCGCGAGCGAAAGCCCGGAGTTGCCCGCCGGGGTGTCTCTCCGCTTCCGCCGTGGTGGACAGTTTACACACACGACTCCACGCCGACGAACGGTACTCCCCGTACCTATCCCAGAAACGCCGACCACTCTTCCATGAGTGCGCGCCGCCGCTCGAACAGGTCCGTCCGCCGGTAGGCGGCCTCCACCCGGTCCGAGTTCACATGCGCCAGTGCCAGCTCGCAGACCTCTCGCGGTACGTCGGAGCACTCCGCTGCCCAGTCCCGGAAGCTGGACCGGAACCCGTGGGGCACCGCCCCGATCCCCAGTTCGCGGACCATCTTCGAGATCGTCGCATCGGAGAGCCGGCGGCCCCGCACTGACGGGAACAACAGCTCCGAGTCGTCCGAGAGCGCACGGGCCTGGCGCAGCACCGCCAGCGCGCCCGTGGAAAGAGGAACCCGGTGCGCGCGGTTCGTCTTCATCCGCTCCGGCGGGATTCGCCATTCCCGTGCCTCAAGGTCCACCTCATCCCAGCGAGCGCCGCGCACCTCCCCGCTCCGGCAAGCCGTGAGCACCAAGAACTCGAAGGCCAGCACGGTCGAGGGATAGGCCCTCGACCCGCGCACCCGCTCCATCGCTCCCCGAACCTCCGGATACGGCAGCGCCGGCTGGTGCCGGGTCCGGTCGCCCGTCTTGGGCAGCGCCGCGCCGATCGCGTCCCCCGCCGGGTTGTCCTCCCGGTAGCCCTGCGCCACCGCCCAGCGCATCACCGCCGAGATCCGCTGGCGGACCCGGCGGGCGGTCTCCCGCTTCTCCCTCCAGATGGGCAAGAGGACCGCCATCACGTCCGCGGTCCCGATCCGGTTCACCGGCAACTCCCCGAGTCTCCACATGGCGTAGTCACGGAGGCTCGCCCGCCATTGCCGCTCGGATCGACCGTCGTCCCTCCAACCCTCACCGTGGATCGCGATCACCCGGTCGAGGGCCTCGGCAAAAGTGGGGACGGTCCGCTTCCGGCCGGCGAGCACCAGATCGCCGCGTCGGCGCGCCACCCGGTTCAGGATGCACTTCTCGCGGGCCTGAACGAGGCTGACGTGGGGCCAGGAACCGAGTCCGATGTTGCGGGCTCGCCCGTCCACGATGATGCGCTGCGCCCAGGACTTGGCGAGGTCGCCGCCGGTGGTTCTCCGGACGAGGAGGGACAGTCCCCCGGAGCCGCGTCCGTCGCCATATCGGCCGGGTTCCCGGACGTTGGCGACGAAACGGGAGGAGAGTCGGTAGGGTCGGCGGGTCATGGCGTGGATCGAGTCAAGTAAATATCACTTCATGTAAGGGCATTCACGGGCCTTAACGGGACTCTATGGGCTCTCGTGAGAACTCTAACTCATTGACACGACTGACAAAAATGGGAACAAAAGGCATCTCTCGGGACCACTTGGTCCACTAACGCTGGCGGACGTGAGAGAACCGCAACTATACACGGTTTTCGGGCCTCCAGAGGGCGTTTTCGCCCCCCTGGAGGGGTCCAGTGCTCTTCTCCTTCTTGCCATGTTCCTGAGTGCCGGTCTCGTGCTCTCAGGC
>JAPPGX010000207.1:3883-4312 GCA_028877265.1 Acidobacteriota bacterium | reverse complement strand
GAGGCCATGGCCTGCCTGGTGCTCGCCGACCACGCCCTCCGACAGGCGGCGATCACGTCAGCGGGATAGTCGGAGCGCCGGCCTCCGGCCGGCATCGCGCGGTGCTCGGCGCCGCGCACGTCGTTCCTCCGCGCGAAGAGATGCCTCCCATCTCGGCGCGGCACCCAAGTGCCGCGTGGACCTTCCAGCACGACAGTGTCAAGTTATACTTGAAGAAAATCCACCGGGGGCGGCTAGCTCAGCTGGGAGAGCGCGGCGTTCGCAATGCCGAGGTCACGGGTTCGATCCCCGTGCCGTCCACCACCGTGGGGGGGGGGGGGGGGGGCCCCCCGGGGCCAACGCGCCCCCCCAAAAAAAAAAAAAAAATATTTAAGACCGGGTGAGGGGGACAGAAGAAGACCCAAAAAAAAAAAAAATATTATAAAAAAA
>JAPPGX010000207.1:0-3873 GCA_028877265.1 Acidobacteriota bacterium | reverse complement strand
TTTTTAAAACCCCCCGGGCTTCCCTCCGGGGGGCGCGCGGGGGGTCCAAACGCCCGTGGCCCGGGTTCCCCCCCCGGGGCCGCCCCCCCCGGGGGGGCCCCTGGGGGCCCCCCACGGTGCCATAAGCCGCCAAGAAAAAACGGCCTAATCGTGATTCCGCCGTGTTGCACGGTCCCTTACGATCCCGTATAATCCCGCTCTACCCGTGGGGGCAAATGTGGGGTACAGATCGTGAGATTGACCGTGGCAAAGGCCAAATCACTATCCAAACCGGGGATGTATCGGGCCGACCCGACTCTGTATTTGCGGATCGCACCGAGCGGGACAAAGCACTGGATTCAACGTCTCACGATTGACGGTCGTCGCCACGATCTGGGTCTGGGCGGCTTCCCCCTCGTATCGCTCGTTGAGGCCCGGGAGCTGGCTTTCGAGAACCGGAGAAAGGTCCGGGGGGGCGGTAACCCGCTCGCAGAGAAACGCCGGGCGAAGGTCCCTACCTTCCGACAGGCGACGGCAGTGACGTGTGAGGCGTTGCGCCCGCGCTGGGGCAACGGGAGGCACGGGGCGGATTGGACTTCCAGCATGGAGCGGTACGCCTTCCCGATCCTGGGAGATCTCCGCGTGAGTCGCATCCGGCGGGAAGATGTGCTCCGGGTGCTTACACCGATGTGGGCACGGAAACCGGAAACGGCGCGCAGAGTTCGGCAACGCATTCGGTCGGTGCTGCGCTGGGCTCACGCTCACGGGTACGTCGAAGAGAACATGGCTGGCGAGGCGTTGGAAGGCGCTCTCCCGTCGCTGACGGCCCGCCAAACGCACTTTCGAGCTCTCCCCTACCCCGAGGTGCCGAAGGCACTGGAAACCGTCAATGCGTCTCAGTCGAGCGTTGCGGCGCGTCTCTGCTTCCGGTTCCTGGTCCTGACCGCGGCGCGCTCCGGAGAGGCGCGCCAAGCGACGTGGGCGGAGATTGACTTGGACGCCGGAGAGTGGCGGATTCCCGGTGAGCGGATGAAGGGGGGCCGGGAGCATCGCGTACCGCTGTCGGAGGCAGCGGGCAGTGTGCTGGCGCGAGCGTTGCCCCTGAAGGATGGAAGCGGGCTGGTCTTCCCGTCTCCGCTCCGAGCGGGTCGTCCGCTGAGCGACATGACCCTGACGAAGATCCTGCGCGATCAAGGGCTCGCGGAGCGGGCGACAGTTCACGGCTTCCGATCCGCCTTCCGGGACTGGTGTGCGGAGACGGGGAAGCCGCGGGAGATTGCCGAGGCCGCGCTTGCCCACACCGTCGGTGGTGTCGAGGGAGCCTACTTCCGGAGTGACCTATTTGCCCGCCGACGCGTCGTCATGGAGCAATGGGCCGTATTCCTGACCAAAACCGACACAAAGGCAGTACGGCTCCATGCGTGAACGTAGGTTGCCAGGACAACGCATGGTCACGCGCGCCGTCAGCGAGGCGGACTCCACCCCTTCGCCAACGCAACGAATGCGCGATGCGCAACCTGCAGCGGGCAGGCGGCACAGCGCGAGACGCGGCCGGAAGCGCACTCGGTCAGACGCGGTCCAGCCGACCCTCGATCCTTCCGCCCTCGAACCTCCTGGTTTCGTCGAGGCTCCGGACTTTATCGGACTGGAGCAGGTGACTGTCGAGCGCATCGCGCGATTCATCGCCATCCTGAGGGGCGACCCGGTGATTCCAGAGGAGAACAACGGGCCCTCCGGCCGCGGGCGCTGAGGCGGGCATTGCCCATACTGCGCCAAACGGCCACTTTAGAGTGGGGCAGCGAGCATTTGCCTGTGATGTCGGGCACGGTCATTTCGGATCTCCGGCCTTCACGGGTATCCACAGGAATACCGCGCTCTCGGGACTGAGGCAGCCTGCACGGAGCCCAGTTGGCATTGGAAGGCCCCTTGGGGGCTTCTCACGCGGCGGGGGATAGAGCATTCATCCGAGAGCGCCTGCCGCGTAAGTGTGGTTGGCCGATCCTCGAGGAACTGCATGAGGCCCGCGACTGGAGTGGAGTGCGTGTGACTGCGCGAGGGCAGACCAGGAACGGGCTGTTTCCGGGCCAGTCTCAGAGAGGACGGGTGGGTGCACTCCGCGGGGCCGTTGCATCCAGGCGTGACCGGGGGGCCTACGTCCGGCCGAGGAAGACGGCGGGCCGGGGGACGGCATGGACGGTTTGACGGTAAGCACCCTTGGGGCGTGGGTAGACTGGCGAGTGATGATGGACTGGCGGCGGGCGGTATCCGGGTTGCGGTATCGGATTGCGATGAGCGGGGAAGTGGTCATTGCCCTGGAGCCCGGGGCGGCGGTGATGGCCGAGAGCAGCCGACTTGTCTATCGCTACGGAGAGGTGAATTGGTCACTCGCCGCGAGCGAACGGGGCGTCGTCGGGAAGTGACTGCATTCCACGCAGCGCCGGGCGGCCGGGATGGCGGCGCGGATGAGCCAGTACAGGGGAGCCGGCGAGGTGGGGTTCGCGCCAGCGAGTCCGGGCCCGGTGGTGCCGGTGGAGTTGGCGGCAGACCTGGCTGATGTGGTGTGCCGCGCCGAAAGCCTGCTGGCGGTCGAGGCGGGGGTCCGGACGGAGGTGGCCTTGGTGCGGCGGATCCGGGAGGCGGGGTCCCGGACGAAGCTCGCGATGGTCTGGCTTGCGGGCGAGGGCATGGCGTTCCTGTGCGCGCACGGGACGCCGGTGCCAGTGACGCTGGAGGCAGGCGAGGTTGTGGAGGCCGCGTGGTGGGCGGTGGCCTGGCACGAGGCGACCGCCGACTACCGGATCTTGACGGCGCGTGGCAGTGCGATGGTTCGTGACCCCCGGACGCTGATGGCCCGGATCACGGGGCCGGGACGGGTTGTGCTTCAGGGGCAGCGCGGAGGTATGCGGGGCTGGTGAGCCAGGTGTTGCCGTCGCTCTCCCAACCCGTGAGATAGCGGGCTTCCTCGACGGCGCGCCGGCCCTCGATGCGGCTCATGTGGAGCACGAGGGAGATGCCGTTCACGATGTTGCGGCAGATCGCGTCCCACGGCAGGTCGCGGGCCTGCATGGCGCAGCTTGCGAGCCGGTCGAGCGCTGAGGTGGCGTTGTTCGCGTGGATGGTGGTGAGGCTGCCGCCGTGGCCGGTGTTGAGGGCCTGCAGGAGGTCGGCGGCCTCGGCGCCGCGGATCTCGCCGACCACGATGTGGTCGGGGCGGTGGCGGAGCGAGTGCTTCACGAGGTCGCGGACGGTGGTGGCGGACTTCCCGAGTTCCCGGGCCTCGAACCGGACGGTGTTGGGCTGGTGGATGCGGAGTTCGAGCGTGTCTTCGATGGAGACGATGCGCTCGGCGGGCGGCAGGAGCGAGATGAGGGCGTTCAGCATCGTTGTCTTGCCGGATCCGGTGCCGCCGGCCACCAGGATGTTCCGGCGCTCGGCAAGGGTCGTCCGGGCCGCGTCCAGGACGGCCTGGGGGAGCGAGCCGGCCGCCACCAGGTCCTCGGGGGTGAAGCCGCGCTTGCCGAAGCGCCGGATGGTGATGGCGACCTGGGGCGAGGCGGGGGGCACGCAGATCGCCACGCGGGAGCCGTCGTCCAGGCGGGCGTCGAGGGTGGGCTTCGATTCCGGGTCGAGGCCGAGGGGCCGGGCGATCTGGATGGCGGCGCGCTGGAGCACACCGGCGGTGAGGTGCGGCGCGGGGAAGGGTTCGAGGCCCGCGCCGGCGCGCTCCACCCAGACGTTCCCCGGGCCGTTGACCATGAGTTCGGTGACGGAGGCATCTTCGAGCAGGTCGTCGAGGCCGGGGAGGAACCGCTTGAGGTGGGTGATGCGGATGCTCACAACTGGCCGGCTTCCCGCGCCCGCCAGTAGGGGCGGTCGCGGGGGAGGTAGTGGGGC
>JAPPGX010000052.1 GCA_028877265.1 Acidobacteriota bacterium | reverse complement strand
CACGATCGCGGTGGGCTCGGACGCCGACATCGTCCTCTGGGATCCGGACGAGACACGCACTATCCGCGACGAGGATATGTTCTCCGGGGCCGGCTTCTCGGTCTACTCGGGGTGGGAAGTCACGGGTTGGCCCGTGATGACGCTCCGCCGGGGCGAGGTGGTGTATGAGGACGGCGAGATCCTGGCCGGGGCGGGCAGCGGCGAGCTGCTGCGCCGCGGGAGATGGCAGGCACCGTAGGGTCGGATCGCCGAACGGAGGCAACCGCCACGACGGACCGAACCGGCATGGCTTGACGCAGGATGGGGTGGGACGTCGGCGGACGCCCCGCCGAAGCCTCGGAGCACCGCTGTTCCCGATGACCCGGGAGGCATCGCTTCTCGCCCGCGCTCCCCGCCGGCTTGGGAGCCGGATGCGCGGACACCTCCCCTGAGTCCGACCAGGGCGCCGCGGGGAGCGGCTCCGTCAGAGGCGCGTCAGGCGCACGCCGCGCAGAGACCGAAGAGAATCAGCTCGTGGCTGTCCACCTCGAAGCCGTCGGGCGCCATCGCCTCGACTTCGTCCGGGCACCGATGGACGTCGAACGCCTGATCGCAGGAGCGGCAGAGGAAGTGGTGGTGATGCGGGCGGTCGGCCAACTCGTACCGAAGCCCGCCGCCCGGGAGCACCACTTCCGACAGCCACCCCTCGCCAGCGAGGGTCTTCACATTCCGGTAGACGGTCGCCAGCCCGAGTGACGGCACGATCTGTTGGCCGTACTCGAGGACCTCCTCAGGCGTGAGAGGGCGCCCGGCGTTCATGAACACGCGGCGGATCGCCCGGCGTTGACGCGTGTTTCGTTGCATCGAAGTGGGGATGGAGGATGGACACGTCCCGTCGCAGGATGATAACGCCCGCAGGCCGAACGCCCAAAGACCGTCGCCGGCGGCGGGCCGTCGCCGCCAGCCTCCCGGGTCCGCATTCCCCCCTGTCAGCGCATGCCGCGCACGCATCGGCCCCGGACGCACGGGCGCTCTGGCCGCCGACGGGGATTTCCACCGAGTGGGGTGCGGCCGCTTCCTCCGCTCCGGTGGCACGGCGCCGCCGATCCAGTGATTTCTATCGGCGATACACTTCGCGGCGATGGCCGATGGTCACGACGAGCACGGTGCGAGTGGCGTGCTCCAGAGTGTAGACGACCCGGTAGTCACCGGCACGAATGCGCCGGAGCCCGTCGGAACCCTGAATCGTCACGGCACCGTCTGGCCGCGGGGTCCCGGCAAGCCCGTCGACCGCCCGCGCGATAGGGCGGCGGGCCGTCTGACCGGCAACCTTCTTAAGTGCCCGTTCGGCCGCGGGCTTCAGACAGACTCTGTGTCGGGGGAGGGCGTTCACACAGTGCCAGCCTAGAGGGCGAGCTCGGCCCTTACCTCGTCCCAGCTCCGATGCCCGGGTTCACTGAGCGCCTCCCGGGCCATCTCAAGGTCCGTTCGGTCCTCGAGGGCCTCGAGCAGCTTTAGGTCATCCGTGCTGACGAGGGCGGCGACGGTTTTTCCGTACCGCTCGATCGCGATGCGCTCGCCGCCGTAGACCACGCGGTTGAGGATATCCGAGAACTCCTTGCGCACTGTCGTGGCGGCAACCCTGGTCATTGGCCCGGTCGTTGTGTGCGTGACTCTTCTGTCAGCCATCGGTAATATACGCTCTATACAGTTATATGCAAGTATACAATACATACGGTCCCTGGATCCGACCGCCTCTTCCGTTGGACCGATACTGCCTCCGGCCGGGGCTCGGGTCGTCCGGCATCTCCGTCCTGCATTTCCCCCGGTCCTCACTCCGCTCCGCGCACACGCCCGAGCCTCATCCCCGCGCCCGCGCCGACCAGGAGGAGGACCCCGAAGAGAACCGTGAGGGGAACCGCCGCGCGGCGTGCGACGTCGGCGGGCTCCTCGTCGGCGAGCTCAAACCTCGGCACGTCGGGAAGTACGCCTGCGTCCATCTGCTCGCCGGCGAGGATCGCCGGCACGAAGAACCCCCTCCACTCCTCGGCGAACGTCCGCACCTCCGCCTGGAACCGGGCGAACCTTGCGTCTCCCGTCCCGGCGGCATCCATGAGCGCTTCCTGGGCGAGGAGCGCCGGCGAGAGGAAGCGGTAGCGGCGCACGAGGGCGATCTGCTCGGCCCGGCTCGCATCGTGTTCGTCCGTCACCTCCTCCAGACGCTGGTTCACGGCGTCCGTGGCAGCCCAGGCGAGGGCGCCGAGAGCGGGCTCGTCGTCGGCCACCACGCTCCCCGCCATCTCGGGATGGTCCTCCAGGTACCGGGCGAGGAGTTCGCTCCTGCGGTTCACCGCGTCGTTGGAGGCCTCCCGCTGTGCCGTGACCATCTGGACACGGGAGGGGAGCGGGTGGAGAAACCCCGCAGCGATGTTGATGGCGGCCGGAAGCACCACCACGAGCACCAGCCATGCGCCCACGAGAACCGTGGCGTTCCAGGCGGAGGACCGCCTGAGGCTGTTCACCCACGCCGCGAGCGCGAACCAGAGGAGGGCGTAGGTGGCCACCGTCGCGCACCAGAGAGCGACCCGTCCGGGCGAGCCCGCCCCCCCGGTGGCCAGGATCCCGAGGAGCGAGACCGCGAGCACCGTTCCCACGACCAGGAGCGCCCGGAAGGCGAGCTTCGCCGCCACGACGCTCCGGGCCGAGACGGGCTGCGAGAGCGTCAGGGCCAGTGTCCCCTGCTCGCGTTCCTCCGAGAGGACGTTGTAGCTGAGCGCCAGGATGAGGAGCGGAAGGAGGTAGATCACGACGAAGGCCAGGTCGAATCGCCCGACCATCAGGTTGAGTGGGTTCTCGACCTCGCCGTTCTGCTGGAAGGTCGACTCGTTGGTGTAGATGTTGACGTCGTAGTAGTAGGGGAGGAGGTCGCTCTGCCCGACCGCCAGCGCAGTGAGCGGACCCGGATCCAGAGCGGCGGTGTGGCTCCCGCGCGCACCGCCGAGGACGTTCGGGGCACGGGGATCGCGGAAGCGCGAAGCCGGCTCCGCGCCGTTCTCGATCGCGGCCAGCTCCTCCTCGAGCGCGCGGGCGCGTTCGGCGTTCCCGGCCAGCGCGGTCTCCACCGTGCGCTCCTGGAACCGCGCCCAGACGATGCCGTTGGCGAGCGCGTAGAGGAGGAGGAGGGCGAAGAGCCCGAGCACGGCCCGGAGCGCCCGGTCGGCCATTAGGAGGCGCCACTCGTTGCGCACGACCGTGCGCGCGGTCACCTAACCGACCTCCGCGCGCCGGACGCGCACTGCGGCGGCCACGACCGTTCCGGCCAGCCATATCCCGAGGACGGCGAGCGAGAGGATCCGGTTGCCGAGCACCCAGCCGAGCGTCGGGGCATCGTACTCGAGCGGCGGCACCTCGGCCCAGAGCTCGGGGCCGGCGAGGTACACGTCGCCCGTCCGCGAATTCTGCGCGAGGTCATTGTTCATCCGCCGCATCATGTCCCTTCGGTAGGCCTCCGCAGCGGTCGCGAAGTGCCGGTGCTGCTCGACATCGGTGCCAGCGAGCCCCATCGAGAGTGTTCGGACCGCCAGGAGCGGTGCGGCCACCGCGAGCGTCTCGTGCACGGCCCCCTGGCGCTCGAATGTGTCCCAGAGCTCGCCGTAGTTGCGGTCAAAGATCAGGTTGCCGAACTCCTCGCTCTCCTGGAGGTAGACGCCCGACTCGTTGATCGGGAGATCCTCGACCCGCTCCACCCCGTACTGCGTCAGGAGGCGCTCGGTCAGGGCGGCCCGGTCCGGGCGGGGGATCTCCTCCACGCCGGCGGCCAGCTCGCGCTCCATCGTGCGCGCGAACTCGATGGCCGAGGGCGTCGGATGAAGCCACTTCGAGAGGTCTACCGCGACCCGCGGCGCAACGAGCCCGTTCACCACCCAGACGCCGAGAAGGATCACGAGCGCGGTGCGCGACGAGCGGGCCCACGCGGATACGGCGAGCGAGAGCGCGAGGAAGGCGGTGAAGTAGGCCAGGTAGACGCCGGCGAGGACCGTGCCCCGGGCGAGCGGCGAGGACGCCGGACCCGGGCTTCCGACGACGAGCGCCGCCGCCCCGACGATGGCCGCAGGCACAAGGAGGAGCGCGAGCGCGCCGGCGATGCCGAGCGACTTGCCGACCGCCAGCTCGCGCCGGCCGATCCCGGTGGAAAGAAGCTGGCGGAGGGTGCCCCGCTCCCGTTCCCCGGCGAGCGCGCCGAATGTGAGCAGGATGATGAGGAGCGGTACGAGGTGCTGGAGCACCTGCGCCGCCGTCAGCGCCCCGACGCGCTGGGCCGCCGTCGCGTCCTGGGC
>JAPPGX010000171.1 GCA_028877265.1 Acidobacteriota bacterium | reverse complement strand
ACGGGGTCGAAGTTACCACAACCAATACGACATCTCACGTGTGACATGACACTAGGCCCGAGCCGTACGCGAGCCGCCTGCGCCGCTCCAAACACCTCCAGCGCCCCTCGGAGGGGGGAACCCGATGCTCCCTTCCCCGCCTTCATCCGCTCGCCGGGAACCGTCCAGGTGCGCCGGTCCATGTCGGTCTCCTCCAACAACGCGCCGCGCACCTCGCTGCCCGAGTACGCCGTCAACACCGGAAACTTGAACGCCAGCTCCGTCGCGGGATAGGCCCGGGTAATATCGAGCGATGAATGTCTGGCGACTTACGATCAATACCGCTGCACGGGACGGGGTGGATCCTCGGCGATTCTGTTTCGAAAGAAAAATTCTGGGTGTCGGGTGGCCGGTCGACGAGGACGGTCCACTGGATTGGGGCAGCTACGAGAGATTGGGAACAGAGAAGTACTACCCTCAAGACAACGGCTGGTGGCCGGCTTTGAACGCGATCGGCAACAGAATGCGGGAGGGTGACCTTTGCTGGTCCCGCGACCGGAGCGGCTGCTACTACCTCGGTAGAGTCGACGGCCCCTGGGAGTATCAGTCGGGCGGCGACTACCGCGCCGCGGACGTGGTCAATGTACGTTCATGTCGTTGGGTACGTATGGGTGCCGAAGATTCGGTACCTGGGAAGGTGCTTAACAGTCTTCGGGCCAGCCGGACGCTACAAGCGGTGCACGATGACAGCGTACGAATCTACTCGATGCTGGCGTACAACCAAGCTGCCGGGAAGCCCGTGTACGAAGTGTCGGCGGCGACCGGACCGTCGGACCTGTTCGCACTGGTTTCGCCCGAGGATTGTGAGGACATCCTAGGCGTGTACCTGCAGGAGGTACATGGTTATCGGCTCATCCCGAGCACGAGGCGTCGCGACACGTTCAAGACAGAGTTTGTGCTTAGGAAGCCCGGGAGTAAGGCCCTAGTTCAGGTCAAACAGGGCGATATCACGCTGGACCGGGGCGATTTCGCACACGATCACGAGGGGCGATGCGAGTGGTTTCTGTTATCGACGGGCGGCAGTTACGAGGGCGACGATGTGCGGCACGTGCATTGCCTCGACCCGGATACACTGCGGGACTTTGCGGTCGAGAACGTCGAGTTGATGTCCGACCGCGTCCGGCGAATGGTTGAGTTCTGCGATCGGATAGGGCGGGCCTCCGGGAGCAATCGCGAAGAACGCTGAAACCTGATCTACGACTACCGGAGGGCAGATCGCTGCTTCTGCTCACTCATTTCGTACCTCGGAGGTAACCGTTCGGTCGTGGGGGTATGGACATGAACTCGCCGAGCCGGAGGCGCCGTCGGCATCCCAAGAAACCGGCGCAAAGTGACCAACTCGGCTGGCCGGTCCAGCACGCTCGTCGCCGCACGGGTCGCTCCTCCACATCTCGGACGGTCACCAACACCCTGCGCCGCAACGACTTGAACAGCGATCCCACGGTGGCCGCGCCCGCTGGGACGGCCGGCTCCGCCCACTTCAGTTCGTCCGCGCTTCCTCGCTCCGCTGCGCGGGTTCAGGCGTCGGCCGCTCCGTTGTCGATCCGCTATACACCCACGACCGAACGGTTACTCCGCAACCACCGGTCCTCGGGGTTCCCGCGCAGGCCCAAGACTCGCCACACAATCCCGTCCGCGCGGGGGGCCTCGGCGGGGGCCAGTGAACCGGATCGGTGTCCGTAAAGCCAATGGGGTCATCGGGTTACGGTTGTGACGGTGGCGGACCCCCTTTCACACTTTCCCCCGAACTCGCAGGGAGCGAACAGAGTTCGCTCCCGTTGTTTTTTCCTTGACCGGGTTGGGCCTCGTCCGGGACCGCCCGGCGCTTCGCGTCGCCAATCGAAACTCCCTTGTGCGCGTCCCGCGCCCGGCGGTACGGCTCGGGATGCGGACCCCTCTGAGGACGGGTTGCACCACCGGCCTGGAACGCCGACCGGTTCTCGCGGGAGCGGCCTCCGGACCGGCACGCGCGGTGCTCCGCACCGCGCACGTCGCAACTCCGTCAACCCTTACCCCGCGGTCCCCTTGGAACTCCACCGGCGGCGGTTGTCCTCGTGGAACTCGGCGAAGCGGTCCGCGGCGATCGCCTCGCGGATCCGGGCCATGAGTCCGGCGTAGAACGTGAGGTTGTGGGCGCTGAGCAGGGTGGCGGCGATCCGCTCCTTCGCCCGCAGCAGATGGTGCAGCCAGGCGCGGCAGTAGTCGCGGCAGGCGAGGCACTCGCACTCCTCGTCGAGCCGGGCCGGGTCGTCCCGGTAGGGGGCTCGCGAAACGTTCAGCCGGCCGGTCGAGGTGAAGACGATGCCGCGGCGGGCGAGCCGCGTCGGAATCACGCTGTCGAAGAGGTCCATGCCGAGCCCGGCCGATTCGATCAGGTCCGCGGGCAGACCGGCCCCCATGAGATACCGGGGCCGCTCTTCGCCGAGAACTTCCGCGGCAAGCTCGGTCATCCGGCGGGTGTCCCGCGTCGGCTCTCCCATCAGCAGGCCGCCGATACCGAAACCGTCGAACCCTTCTCCCGGAGGACCGAGGGAAAGGAGGGCCCGGGCGTTTTCGCGCCTCACCTCCGGAACCGTGCCTCCCTGGACGATGCCGAAGAGGAGCTGACCCGGAGCGCGTGGCGCCGCCAGCGAGCGCTCGGCCCAGCGCAGGCTGCGCGCCGCGGCCCGTTCGACTTCGTCCGGCGCGGCCGGAAGCGCGAGACATTCGTCGAGCACCATCGCGATGTCCGAACCGAGGTTCCGCTGGATTTCGACTGCCCGTTCCGGAGTCAGGTCGTGCGGTGACCCGTCCCGGTAGGAACGCAGGCGCACCCCGGTCTCCGAGATCTCCCGGAGGGTCGGAAGACTCGCCACCTGATAGCCGCCGCTGTCGGTGAGGATGGGGTTGTCCCAGGCCATCAGCCGGTGCAGGCCCCCGAGCGCCGCGATCCTCTCGTCCCCGGGCTGCAGCATCAGGTGCCACGCGTTGCTCAGCAGGATGCGGGTTCCGGTAGCTGCCACGCCCGCACTCGTGAGCCCCCGGATCGCCCCCCCGGTGGCGACCGGCATGAAGGCGGGGGTCTCCACCGGACCGTGAGCGGTGTCGAGGCGCCCCAGGCGGGCTCCCCCGCTCCGGTGCCGGATCGCGAAGCGGGGCTTCACGACGCGCCAAACACCAGCCGATCGATCGCGGCCGCCACCCCGTGCGCGTCGTGCGAGGCGGTGGTTTCGAAGCCTCGGGTCTTCAGCCCCGGTTCGGCGTTTTCCATCAACACCCCGACCCCCGCGGTTTCCAGCATCTCCAGGTCGTTCCAGTTGTCTCCGATCGCCAGCGTGGCGCTGAGCGGCAGACCGGCCTCCCGGGCGATCCTGGCGAGCGCGGTTCCCTTGTTGGCGGCGCTCGCCAGAACGTCCAGGAGACCGAGACGGGAGGCCGCGTACTCGGTTCGGGCGAGGTTGACCGAACCCCCGAGCGACTCGCTCAGTTCGCGTTCCGCCTCGCGGCAGGTCTCCGGGGTGCCGGCGATCACGAGATGGAGCGGATCCTCGGCGAACGCCGGATCCGGGTCGAAGCGGGGCTCTGGCCGAACGGTTCGCAAGTAGCGCGCGACCCGGGGGGTGGTCGGGGAATGGGCGGTGATGCGGACGCTGCCGTCGCGTTCGCTGATCAGGGCGGGGATCCGGAGCCGCCGCGCGGACCGGACGGCCCGTTCCGCCGCCGTCTTCGGGAGCGGAGTTTCGGCGATGGTCCGGCCGCGGCGCCGGATGAGGGCGCCGCCGTGCCCTACCCGGAAAGCGGCGCCCGAGAGGTCCGCGGTGAGAACCCTGAGTTCCGCGTACCGCCGGCCGGAGATGAACGCGAGCGCGACCCCCGCCGCTTCCGCGCGGGCGAGAGCCGCCCGGTTCTGCTCCGAAACCTCCTTCCGGGAGTTCAGCAGGGTGCCGTCGAGATCCACGGCCAACAGCCCGAAGCGGGGCCGCGACCGATTGGCGGCGTGCGGCACTACTCGGGGGCGGTTATCCCGTCCCAGATGCGGATGCGCCGGATCCGGTCTCCCGGCTCGATCTGGTCCAGGACGGCGAATCCGTCCCGCACGTGCCCGAAGAGGGTGTAACGGCCGTTGAGATGGGGCTGGGGAAGCAGGGTGATGAAGAACTGGCTGCCGCCGGTGTCCTTGCCGTCGAGCGCCATGCCCACGCTCCCGCGCATGTAGAAGCCCTCGCCGATCTCGCAACGGATCGTGTAGCCGGGGCCCCCCGAGGAGTCCCCCCGCGGGTCGCCCGCCTGGAGCACGAAGTTCGGGACCACCCGGTGGAAGCGGAGACCGTCATAGAAGCCCTCGCGGGCGAGGCGGATGAAATTCGACACGGTGCGGGGCGCGTCGCCGATGAAGAGTTCGATCTCGATGGTTCCCCGGGCGGTCTCGATCCAGGCGAGCGGACTGAACGGGGCCTCGAGCATGGCCCGGTAATCCGTGGCCTCGAGCGTCTCGGCGGGAGCCGGGTCGTCGTCGGCGGCTCCCGAACGGCGGAGGAATTCATGGGCCTCGCGGCGGACGGGCCAGGCCGGATCGGCGAGGGCTGCGCGAGCGAATTCGATCCGGTCGCTCTCCGGCCCCTGGACCAGTCCGGCGCGGAGCGCGGCCAGCCGGAAGTCAGGCACCGGGGCCGTGTCCACGCCGTAGGACTGCCGCAGGCTCTCGGCCCCGCTTTCGAGGCGCCCGAGCGCCGCCGCCGCAGCGGCGCGCTCGTGGGGATCCTCGGCGCCGAGGTGGCGGATCAGGGCAGGGGCGACCTCCGGACTCTCGTCTCCGGCGCTCCGCAGGGTTTCCTCGAGTTCTCCGAGTCCGCCGAGGGCGACCGCGCGTACCGTGGGGTCCTGGTCGGTGAGCGGGTTCCGCAACAGGAAGTTGCGGATGCGAGGGTCGGGGATCTCGGAAAGCCGCCGGGTCATCGCGATCCGGCCGGCAGGATCGCGGTCCGACCAGCCGGAGAGGAGCAGGAAGAACCCCTCCTGGTCCTGGGGGTAGAGGGCCCGCATGGCTCCGGCGCGCACCTCGGGATCGGAAGATTGCATCCGCCGGATGAGCGCGTCCGTGACCTCGGGGTGCCGCACCTGGCCGAGTCCGCGAAGCGCCTCCCGGCGGATCGCGGGAACCGCATCGTCGAGCGCCTCGACGAGCCTCGCTCCGGTTGTGGCGCCCACCGGCAGGCCGGCTTCCGCCAGGGCCAGGATGACGCGGATCGCCTCGATCCTCACGGTGTCGCTCGGGTGGCTGAGTTCGGGGGCGATCTCTTCCGCCACCGGCAGCCCCGCGGAGCCGAGCCCGCGAACGCCGAGTGCCCGGATGACCGGATCCGGCGAGCCGGCGTAGGCGCGATGCAGGGACACGAGTTCCGGATCCCGGAGACGGGCCGCGGTCCACGCCGAAACCCACCAGAGCGTTCGCGGGGAACCGCCGCGGCCGAGGACTCTGCCGGCGTCCGCCGGGTCACCCCCGTCGTCCCGGATGCGGGCCAGGGCGAAGAGACCGAGCCTCGCTTCGTCCCAGGACGTCCGCCGCCGGAACGCCTCGACGTCCTCGCGCCGGTCGGAGTAGCCGGACACCTCCACCAGTTCGGCAAGCCGGCCCGCGACGATCTCGCCGGCGCGTTCGCCTCCCCGCCGCCCGATGGCCTCGATCGCCTTCTCGCGAACCCGGCTCGAGCCGTCCTCAAGCGCCGCCTCAAGTGCCGAGACCGCCTCTGCCGGCAGCGGATCTTCAACGATGCCCAGGGCGAAGGCCGCGGTCGAGCGAACGGCTCCCGCTTCGTCGGCGGTGAGAGCGGTGACCAGCGGTTCGACGGCTTCGGGCCGGCCGATGCGTCCGAGGGCGAGCACCGCCCGGCGCCGCACCTCGGGGTCCGGATCGAAGACCCGGTCCCGGAGCCACCCGTCCCCGAAGGACCGCGCGTCTTCGAGCGAGAGGACGCGTGCAAGCCGCTCGGGAGTGGGAAGGATCGGTGGGCCAGGCAGTTGCCGGACGCCGGGGCTGCTATCCGGCGCCGGCGGTTGCGCGGAGACCGGCGCCGCCGCGAGAAGAAGGCACGCGCCTGCGAGCAGGACCCGCGCGCGGGATCGCGACCCCGGAACCCGGCGGGTCAGCGGGAGAGCGTGGTCTCGCAAAGGGTGCGGCGCCGGATGACGTCTTCGCGCAGTGCGAAGCCGATTCCGGCGCCCTCGGGGATCGGGAGCGAGCCGTCGGAATCCACGGTCACTGGAGGGTCGATGATTTCCTCGGTGAAGTAGCGGTCGGAGGCGGCCACGTCTCCCGGCATCGAGAAGCCGGGAAGCGAGGAGAGGTGGATGTTGTGGGCCCGGCCGACCCCGCTCTCCAGCATCCCGCCGCACCACACCGGAATCCCGTGGCTTTCGGCCAGTGCCGCGATGTCGCGCGCCGCCGCGAGCCCCCCGACCCGGCCCGCCTTGATGTTGATGATCCGGCACGCTCCCATCTCGATGGCCCGGCGGGCGTCGGCGACGGAATGGACCGATTCGTCCAGGCAGATCGGCGTCGCGATCTTCCGTTGGAGCGCGGCGTGGTCCCACATGTCGTCGTGTTCGAGGGGCTGCTCGATCATCATCAGTCCGAACTGGTCGAGTTCGCGGAAGAGCGCTTCGTCCGCGAGGGTGTAGGCGCTGTTCGCGTCCACCATGAGCGGCATGTCCGGATACCGCTCGCGCACTCTCCGGACCACGTCGACGTCCCACCCGGGCTTGATCTTGATCTTGATCCGCCGGTAACCCCGGGAGAGTTCGAGCCCGATCTTGTCCAGGAGCTGTTCCACCGTGTCCTGGATTCCGATCGAGACCCCGGAAACGGTGCGCGCGCGGGTCCCGCCGAGCACGCCGGCGAGCGGCTTGTCTTCGAGGCGCGCGAAGGCGTCCCAAACCGCCATCTCGATGGCGGCCTTGGCCATGTTGTGGCCCCGGACCCGGGCGAAGGACGGAACGACCTCGTCCGGATGGGCGTAGTCGTTCCCGGCAGCCAGCGGCCACAGGAAATCGCGGATGAGATGCTCGGCGGTCCGGACCGTCTCATAGGAATAACCCGGAGCGATATCGGCGACGCACTCGGAATGCCCGCTCACTCCATTGATCTCGGCTTCGAGGAGGAGGAACTGCTGTTCGGTCACCCGCGCGAAACTGGTTTCGAAGGGGTACTTGAGGTCGAGCCGGAGTTCCCGGATCGTGAGTCGATCGATCTTCATGCGGCGGCCCCGAATGTTAAGGGTCGCCAGGGCCGACCGGGTCGGGTCCTTCGCGGCTCTACAATCGTGGCGCCGGCGAAGAAGCAGGCCTCCCAGGGTGATCACGAAACGATGAGTCCGGAAATCCGCGGTGTTTCCATCCTCGGGGCGACCGGCTCGATCGGTTCGACCACCCTCGAGGTGGTGGACCGCTACCCGGACCGGTTCCGGGTCGTCGCGCTTGCGGCCGGCCGCGCTTCCGATCGGCTCTACTCGCTGTGTGAGCGCCACCGGCCCGAACTCGTGGCCCTCGGCCGCGAAGAGGAGGCCGAGAAGTTCGAACACGCCTACGGGGGGCGCCTGCCGGGGATCGCGGTCGCGGGAGGCCCCGGCGGGCTCGAGCGGGCCGCCGCCGCGCCGGGCGCCGGATTCGTGATTTCGGGGATCGTCGGCGCGGCGGGCCTCCGCCCGACGCTCGCCGCCCTTCGCGCCGGTAAGGTCGTCGGCCTCGCCAACAAGGAATCGCTGGTGGCCGCCGGAGCGGTGATGGCGCGCGCTGCAACCGCATCCGGGGCCCGGCTGATTCCGGTGGACAGCGAGCACGCCGCGATTCACCAGTGCCTTGCAGACCGGCGGGACCCTGTCCGCCGCCTCTGGCTCACCGCCTCCGGAGGTCCGTTCCGCACGGCCTCGGCCGCCGAGATTGCCGGCGCGACCCCGGAACACGCGCTCCGCCATCCCACCTGGCAAATGGGGCCCAAGATCACCATCGACTCCGCGACGATGATGAACAAGGGCCTCGAGATGATCGAGGCGCGCTGGCTCTTCGATCAGCCGCCGGAAGCGATCCGGGTGGTGGTCCACCCGGAGTCCATCGTCCACTCCATGGTCGAGTTCGAGGACGGCTCGATCCTGGCGCAGCTCGGAGTCACGCACATGCGGACGCCAGTGCAGTACGCCCTCACTTGGCCCGAGCGCCTGCCGACCGGACTCGCCCCGCTGGCGCTCGATCAGCCGCTCGACCTCCACTTCGAGCCGCCCGATCCGGACCGCTTCCCCTGCCTCCGGCTCGCCGCCGAGGCCCTGGCGGCCGGGGGGGACGCTCCGGCGGTACTGAACGCGGCGAACGAGGTCGCGGTGGCGGCCTTCCTCGACGGCCGGATCCCGTTCCCCGGAATCCCGTCCGTCGTGGGCGAGACCCTGGCCGCCCACTCTCCCGCCGAGCCCGAAGACCTGGAGGGAGTCGCCCGCGCCGACGCCTGGGCGCGCGCCTACGCCGGCGACCTGGTCGAGGATCGCGTCCCGGCCACGGCTCGCTGACCGTGCTCACCCTCATCGCCTTCGTGCTCGTGGTGGGCACCCTCGTCGTCGTCCACGAGTTCGGCCACTACCTGGCGGCGCGTTTCATCGGGGTTCGAGTCGAGACGTTCTCGATCGGCTTCCCGCCGAACGTCTACCGCCGGCGGATCGGGGATACGGAGTGGACGATCGGCCTCCTGCCCCTCGGCGGCTACGTGAAGATGGCCGGCGACGCGCCCGGGTACGGGAGCGACGACCCCGCCGAACTCCAGAACCGGACCCGCGGGGAACGGCTCGCCATTCTCTTCGCCGGCCCGGCCATGAACTTCGTGCTGGCGGTCGCGATCCTGGCCGGGCTCTTCTATGTCGGCATGGAGCGGCGGATCGGCCTGTCCGATCCACCGGTCGTCTCCTACGTGGCCGAACGCTCCCCGGCTGACGTAGCGGGACTTCGCGCCGGGGACCGGATCGTGAACATCGCCGGCGAGCCGGTTTCCGACTGGCGGACGGCGATGGAGGCCATCATCGTCCGGCCGGACCAGCAGGTCGTCTTCGGGGTCGAGAGAGACGGGGCGCAGCGGGACTTTTCCGTCGCAATCCGTTCGGAGGGGCCCGACGCGGTGGGCGTAGCCGGCATCTATCCGCCGAATCCGCCCATCATTGGGGCGGTCGTCCCGGACACACCCGCCGACGAGGCCGGCTTTGCTCCGGGCGACCGGATCCTGCGCGTCGACGGCATGCCGGTGGGGAGCACCTCGGAGGTAGCGGCCCTGGTGCGTTCCGCCGGCGTGCGGGAGATCGCCGTCGCCATCGAGCGCGGGGAGAGCCAGATCGTCTTTTCGGTCGTTCCCCGACTGCGGGAGGATCCGAACACCGGCGAGACGGTCCCCCAGGTCGGGGTGCAGTTCCAGCCACCCTTCCGGATGGTACGAGCGGAATCGATCCCCGACGCCGTGCGGGAGGCGATGGCCGAAACAGTCCGTTGGGGCGGTCTCACCGTCGGCCAACTCGGCCGCGTGGTCAGCGGCCAGGGTTCGCCGCGTCAGTTCTCGGGCCCCATCGGGATCGCGCAGGCCTCCGGGGAGGCGCTCCGCCGCGGCCCCACCGACGTGCTGCTCCTGATGGCGATCCTGAGCCTCAGCCTCGGAGTGCTGAACCTGCTGCCGATTCCGGTCCTCGACGGCGGACAGATCGCGGTGCTGCTCGTGGAATCCGCGGCGCGGCGCGACCTCAGCCTCGGCATGCGCAAGGCGCTCATGGTCGCGGGCGCCGCTTTCATGCTCCTGGTCTTCGTGCTCGTCGTGTACCTCGACCTGTCGAAGACCGGCCTCTTCGGCTGACGAGTCCGCGGTCTCCCCGCCAGGACGGGGTCGCTAGAACGCCACGAACACGGACGCCGCCAGCAGCGCCAGCGCCCCGAACAGCACGCCGTCGATCCGGTCGAGCAGGCCCCCGTGGCCGGGAATGATGCGCCCGCTGTCCTTGCGGCCCGAGGCCCGTTTCCAGAAGGACTCGAACAGGTCTCCGAGGGCTGCGGCTGCCGAGATCCCAACCCCGAGCGCACTTCCGATCCCGGGCCCGAGTTCCGAGGAGAGGAGCGGGACCGCCGCCGCCCCGGCGGCGCCGCCGAAGACCAGTTGGGCGACGAAGCCCGCCCACGTCTTGCCGGGACTCAGCGCGGGCGCGAGGCGGGGACCACCAATCAGCTTGCCTCCACAGAAAGCCCCCGCCTCTCCCACCATCACGGTGGCGAGCAGGAAAAGCAGGATTCTTCCCCCATCCTCACCCGAGGTCAGGGCGAGCAGCGCCGCCGTGGGAAAACCGATCCACAGGGCGGCGAGCGCCGCGGCCCCAAGCCAGCCCAGCGTCCGCGGCGTGGCCGGCAGGACGAGCGCGGCGATCGCGAGGAGTGCCATCGCCGCCAGCGGCACCGCGCTCGGACCGCTGGAGATGCCGAAGCCAGCCACCAGCAGCATCAGCACCACGGTTGCGGCCAGGCCCGCCGCCGGCACGCTCCCCCCGCCGGAAGCCTCGGGCTCGTCCCCGGGCGCCTGAATCGCGCCCGCCATCCGCATCGCCTCCCGGCAGGCGTAGGCCGCCGCGAGCAGGATGGCGAGCTGGCGAATCCAGGCGGGCACGAGCAGACAGAGGGCCAGCGTGCCCGCGGCGACCACTGCCGCACTGATGACCCGCCGCATGCCGGCTGCCCGCTAGTCGGAGATTCCGCCGTACCTCCGGCTGCGGCTCTGGTAGGCGAGGATTGCCTCGAAGAGGTGCCGCCGCCGGAAATCCGGCCAGAACGTGGGCGTCGTCCAGAATTCCGTGTAGGCGCTCTGGAAGAGGAGGAAGTTGGAAACCCTCTCCTCGCCGCTGGTGCGGATCAACAGGTCGGGGTCGGGAAGCCCGCGGGTGTACAGGTATTCCCCGAAGGCGTGCTCATCGAGTGCGGGCGCCTTGCCTTCGCGCGCCGCCTGCTCGGCGATACGCCGCGCGGCGTCCACGATTTCGGCCCGGCCTCCATAGTTCAGGGCGATATTGAGGCCGAGCCCCTCACAGTGCGCGGTGGCGCCGGCGGTCTCCTGCAGCATCGCCTGGACATCGGCGGGCAACTCGCCCAGTCGTCCGATGGGCCGGAAACGGATGTCGTTCGCGATCAGGTTCTCGGTCTCGAGCCGCAGGTAGCGCTTGACCAGCTCCATGAGCACCTCGACCTCCTCGGGAGGCCGGCTCCAGTTCTCGATGGAGAAGGCGAACATGGTGAGGGCCCCCAGTCCCAGGCTGGCGGCGCCCTCGACGGTATCCCGGACCGACTCCACCCCGGCTGCGTGTCCCTCGACCCGGGGGAGTCCGCGGGCGGCCGCCCAGCGCCCGTTCCCGTCCATGATCGCGGCAACGTGAAGCGGCAGCCGGGTGCGATCGATCCGCGCGAGGAGTCCGGCGGTTTCCTCCTCGGGAGCGATGTCGATGGTCACGGAGCTCCCGGGCACGGACCCGCCAATTTAGCAGTGCCCGGCTCGCCTCCATCCGGGACTGACGGGGCGGGATTCGTTCCGCTTCCATGCCGGTAATGCACGCGATAGAGGCGGAGCCCGGCCGCGGGCGCCCGGAACCTGGGACCCGACGCTTCGGGATCGCGAAGCATCTCGGCGACCCGCTCGGGCGGAAGTTGACCGCGCCCGATCGCCACCAGGGTCCCCACCATCCGGCGAACCATGTAGCGGAGGAACCCCTCCGCCGTGACTTCGAAGACCAGCTCACTGCCGGCTGCGTCAAGGCGCGCGGTGAAGACGTTCCGGACGGGTGTTTCCGGCTCTTCGCCGGGAGGTGCGGTGAAGAAGGCGCGGAAGTCGTGGCGGCCCGTGAGAGCGGCGGCGCCCTCTTCCATCGCCTCCCGGGAGAGGCCGTCCCCGACCGGCCAGGCGTAGCGGCTTCGCAGGGGTGAAGCCATCGTCTCCGTCAGCAGGTGATAGCGGTACGTCTTGCCGGCCGCACTGAACCGGGCGTGGAAGTCCGGCCCGGCTTCCGCCGCGGCGAGAACCCGGATCGCGTCGGGCAGCAGGGCGTTCAGCCCCGCCCGGATTCCCGCGGGCGGAATCCTCGCGGGCGCGTCGAAATGAGCCACCTGTCCTTCGGCGTGCACCCCGGCGTCGGTCCTCCCGGCGCCGACCACGGGCGTCCTTTGCCCGGGGGGCCGGCGGTAGAGCCGCCCGACGGCTGCTTCGATGCGCCCCTGGACGGTGTCGCGGTCCGGCTGCGCCTGCCAGCCGGCGAAGTCGGTCCCGTCATAGGCGAGATCCAGACGCACGCGGACCGTGGATCCCACGGTGCCTTGGAGACTCAGAGGTGAAACCTCGAGCGGGGGATGTGCGTATTCATGGAGTGACGGTAGAAAATTCGGCTTGGGCGCGTCTTGTAGATGAGATCCCTGCCGGACCGCTTCCCCGTTCCTTCTCGAGGAGAAACCTCATGCGCACCACCACCGCAATTCTTGTCCTTTCGCTGGGCCTGCCGGTCATGGCCTTCGCAGGTGCTCCCGAGGAGGACGCCGCCGGCCAGCCGGCGCCGCTCGAGCTGAGCCTCGAAGACGCCATCCAGCAGGCGCTCGAGAACAATCTGAGCGTTCAGATTTCGCGGTTGGCCCGGCAGTCGTCGACCTTCGCGCTGTCGGCTGCCCGCCGGGTGTACACCCCGAACCTGGTGCTGGACACCAACCTCCAGGAGAGCCTCTCACCGGCGGAGAGCCAGCTCGACGGGGCCTCCCAGAACGAACGCGACAACCTGAACTACAACCTGCGCTTCGAGCAGCAACTCCCCTTCGGCGCCAACTACTCGGTCCAGTTCAACAACAACCGCCTGGCCACGAACAGCCAGTTCTTCACCTTCAACCCGCGCTACCGCAGCACGCTCAATGCCCAGGTTGCCCAGCCACTGCTCCAGAACTTCCGCGCCGACCCGCAGCGGCGCCAGATCGTGGTTTCGCAGAACGGCGAGCGGCAGGCGGGCCACGAGTTCGAGACCAGCGTGCTGGATGTCCTGCGCGACGTTCAGAACGCCTACTGGGATCTCGTCTTCGCCATCCGAAGCCACGAGGTCGCCACGCAGTCGCTGGAGCTGGCCCAGGACCTGCTGCGCAACAACCAGGTGCAGGTGGAAGTGGGGACCATGGCGCCGATCGACGTCCTGCAGGCCCAGGCCGAGGCGGCGGCCCGCGAGGAAGAGCTGATCCTGGCGGAAGAGCAGATCCGCCAGACCGAGGACGCGCTCAAGGCGCTGATCCGCGATCCCGACGGAGTCGGGTTCTGGGATGGGGCGATCCGGCCGATCGACGCTCCGTCGAACGAGGACTATGCCGTTGACACCGAAGACGCCATCCGGGTGGCGCTCCAGCGCCGGCCCGAGTTGCGGTCCCAGCGCGTCCAGTTGGACACCAACCAGTACGACGTCCGGTTCTTCCGCAACCAGACGCTTCCCTCCGTGGACCTCGTGGGGGTGGTCCAGCTCACCGGCGTCGGCGGTACGCAGCTCCTGCGAGAGGGGTTCTTCGGGCCCACCGTCGAAACGATCCCCGGTGGCTACGGCGATGCGCTTTCCCAAATGAGTGGCCTCGACTACCGCGACTGGCAGGTCGGTCTCTCCTTCTCGTACCCCATCGGTCCCAACGAGGCCCACGCGAACCACGCCCAGGCGCAGACCGATCTCACCCGGCAGCGCGAAACCATCCGTCAACAGGAGGTCCTGATCGCCCAGGAGGTGCGCACCGCGGTGCGCCAGGTCGAGACGAACCGGCGGCGGATCGACGCCAGCCGGGTCGCGCGCGAGTTGCAGGAGGCGAGCCTCGACGCCGAGCAGAAGAAGTTCGAGGTCGGCATGACCACCAGCTACTTCATCGTGCAGGCGCAGCGCGACCTCGCCCAGGCCCGGGCCAACGAACTCCAGGCGATCATCGACTACAACAAGGCCATCGTCGCGGTGGAGCGCGCCCAGGGCACCCTCGCCGAACGCTCCCGGGTAACGGTCCGGTAAGGGAACGCCGGCTTCAGCCGGCACAGCCCGCCGTAGGCGGGCGGCGGCGTGATGCTGTTTCGCTTAACGACGCGGACGCTGTCCCGTCCGCCCCAGCAGCCCACACAACTCGCATGGCTCACTCCGGTGATGCCGGGGACACCCCTCCACGATCCCCAGGCGGCTGAGCGCGAAGTCGTACTTCACCGGATCCTCCGGGTCCAGCCGCCGGAGCCCGCGCGTCAGGTCCAGCGCCGCTTGCCAGGCCGGGGTCTTCCGGCGCGTCAGGCGCAGCCGCCGGGCAATCAGAAACATGTGGGTGTCGAGCGGCGCCACCAGGTCCCGCGGGTGAAGGCAGTCCCAGAGCCCGAGGTCCAGGCCGTCGTCCGGCCGCACGACCCACCGCAGGAACATGGTGGTGCGCTTGGCGGCCGAGGTCCGCGGGTCCGGGAAGAAGTAGCGGGGACCGGGCCGGGACGCACCTTCGGTCTCCGCCGGCGCCTCGTAGAAGGCCAGGGCGGCCCGCCGGAACCGCGCGATGCTCGCCGCCAGGTCCACCCGTCCGCCGGACCCCCGGACGACGCTCCGGCCAAACAGGGCTTCCAGTGTCCCGTGCTGTTCTAGGATGCCGCGCAGCATGATCGCGAGCTGGATGAGGTCTGCGGCGCTTGACCACCGGTGCCGGAAGCCGCCCAACGCGGAAGCCTCCCGCTTCGGCTCGAATTCCCGCACGAACCGCGCGGGATGCGGCCCGGTCCACGCGAAGACGCGCTCGAGCGAGGAGCACACGGCGCGGGCGTTCCCATAGGAAAACGACGCGGCGAAGAAGGCCGCAATCTCCCGATCGTCGGCGCGCCGGAGGCGGCGGGGGAACTGGAGGGGGTCGGAGCCGAGACTGCCGGCGCCGTGCCGCCGGTACACGCGCTCGACGGCGTCTTCCCACCCCCGCGGCGCCACCAGCTGCTACCGGCCGGCGTCTCGCGAATAGACCTCGCGCCCTCCGACCCAGGTCGCCGCGACCTGCCCCTTCAGGGAGAGCCCGGCGAACGGGGTGCTCCGCCCCCGGCTCCGGAACGACTCCGGGTCGATCGTGCCGGTGACCTCGAGGTCGAGCAGGGTGATGTCGGCGGGACTTCCGGGCCGGAGGTCGCCGCCGGGCAGGCCGAGGATCCGGCGCGGACCCGTGGAGAGCAGCCGGACCGCCCTGGCGAGGGAGATCGCGCCGGACGCCACCAGGCGATCGAGGACGAGCGGCACCGCGGTCTCGAGCCCCACGATCCCGAAGGGGGCGCTCTGGAAGCAGAGTTTCTTCTCGTCCTCGTGGTGCGGAGCGTGGTCGGTGGCGATCGCGTCGGCGGTGCCGTCCGCGATGGCCGTCAGGAGCGCCTCGCGGTCGGCGTCGGCGGCGAGCGGCGGCTTCATCTTGGCCGCGGTGTCGTAGTCGCCGACCGCCTCTTCGGTCAGGACGAGGTGGTGTGGCGTCACTTCGGCGGTGACTGGCATCCCGGCGGCCTTCGCGCGACGCACCGCGGCGGCGGAACGCTCGGTCGAGAGGTGTGCGATGTGAAGGCGGGCGCCGGTGATCTCGGCGAGGGCGATGTTCCGCTCTACCGCGATGAACTCCGAGGCGGCGGGGATGCCGGGGAGTCCGATCCAGGCGGCGTAGGCGCCCTCGCGCATCGCACCTTCGCCGGTCAGTTCCAGGGTCTCGCAGTGTTCGATCACCGGCAGGTCATGAAGCCTCGAATACTCGAGAGCCTTCCGCATGACCGCGGGGTCGCCCACCGGGAGCCCATCGTCGGAGACGGCCACCGCGCCCGCTTCCTTGAGCGAGCCGAATTCGGAGATCCGCTCCCCGGCCATCCCCTGGGTGGTGGCGGCGATCGGGTGCACGTGGGCGAGACCGGCCTGCTCCGCCAGTTGCCGGATGTGGGCGGTCACCGAGGGGCTGTCGTTCACCGGATCGGTGTTCGCCATGCAGGCCACCGCGGTGAAACCCCCTGCGACCGCGGCGGCGGCCCCGCTGGCCACGGTCTCCTTGTATTCGAGGCCGGGCTCGCGGAAGTGGACATGCATGTCGCAGAAGCCGGGCGCCGCCACCAGTCCGTCCACGTCCACGACCCGGTCCCCCGGTTCGGCGAGATTTTCACCGACGGCAGCGATCTTCCCTTCCGCAAGGCGGAGATCCATGACAGCGTCGAGGTCCCCGGTCGGGTCGACGGCGCGGGCCCCTCTCAGGACCACCGGCCGGTCAGCCATCGGTTCTCTGACTCCTGGGACTGCTACGGGCGATTTCCGCGAGGACCGCCATCCGGACGGCGACTCCGTTGCGCACCTGGTCCAGAATCACCGATCGGGGTCCGTCCGCAACCTCCGAGGAGATCTCGACGCCGCGGTTGAGGGGGCCCGGATGCAGCACGATGGCGTTGTCGGTCCGGGCGAGCCGCTCGCCGGTGAGGCCGAACTCGCGGTAGTACTCGCGTTCGGTGGGGATGAAGGAGGCGTGCATCCGCTCGTGCTGGATGCGGAGCACCATGACCGCTTCGGCCCCCTCCAGGGCCTCCTCCAGGTGGAGCAATGAACGGACTCCCAGCCGGTCGAGCCCGGGGGGAACGAGCGTCGGCGGCCCGCAGCAACGCACTTCGGCGCCCAGCATCGTCAGGAGGCGGGCGTTCGATCGGAAAACCCGGCTGTGCAGCAGGTCGCCGATGATCGTCACCCGTACGCCGGCGATGCGTCCCAGGTGCTTCCGAATCGTGAACGCGTCCAGCAGCGCCTGCGTAGGATGCTCGCTGATCCCATCACCCGCGTTGATGACCTGGGCCGTCGGAATCTCCCGCGCCAGCACGTGGGGGGCTCCCGACTCGGCGCTCCGGACCACGACGATGTCGGGCGCCATCGAAGCGAGCGTGCGGGCGGTGTCCAGGAAGGTCTCCCCCTTGGTCAGCGAGGAGGATTTGGGAACAAAGGAGAGGGGTTCCGCCGAGAGACGCTTGGCGGCGAGCTGGAACGACGCCTGGGTGCGCGTCGAGGGCTCCATGAAGAGGTGGGTCACCGTCCGCCCGACGAGGACCGGAACCCGCGGCACCGGCTGATCGGCCACGTCCTGATAGCGGGGCGCTTCGTCCAGGATCCCGAGCGCTTCTTCGGGGGTGAGGCCGCGGATACCGAGCAGGTGTCTCATGCCGCGGCGTCCCCGCGGGGCAGCATGACGACCCCGTCCTCACCGTCCTCTTCTTCGACCCGGACCCGAACCATGTCCCCGTCGCCCGCTTCGACCCTCAGACCCACGAAGTCGGCGGCGATGGGCAGCTCCCGGCCGCCCCGGTCCACCATGACTGCGAGCCGGACGCTCCGCGGCCGGCCGAAGTTGCTGAGCGCGGTGAGCGCCGCCCGGACCGTCCTTCCGGTGAAGAGGACGTCGTCCACCAGCAGTATGTGATGCTCCTCGAGGGCGAACGGAATCCGGGTCTCACCGATGCGGGGAATGCCCCGGTCATGGACATCGTCCCGGTAGAGATTGATGTCCAGCTCCCCCACCGGAATGTCGCGGCGGCCGGCGCTCTCGAGGCGCCGGCGGATGCGGGCCGCGAGCGGCACCCCCCGCCGGCGGATGCCCAGGATGGCAAGCGGATCCGGCGCCCGCGCAGCCACCAGGTCCCCAAGCCGGAATAGCGCTGCCCGGAATTCCTCGTTTCCGAGAACGGTGTTCATTCCGGCTGACCGCGCGAATCCTATGCGATTGGGCGGTGGTTCAGGCCGTCGCCGAGCGCAGCGCCGCGAGCGTCTCCTGAAAGTCCTCGGCGAGCGGCGCCGCGAACCGGACCGGATCGCCGCTATCGGGATGGCGGAAGGCAATTTCGGCCGCGTGCAGGGCGGGGCGCTCGAGGCGGCGGAGCGCGGCGCCCGCCTGCCCGCCGCCTCGCCGCGGAGCGCCGGGGCCGTACATCACGTCGCCGGCGATCGGGTGGCCGGTGTGGGCCATGTGGACCCGGGCCTGATGGGTGCGGCCGGTGTGGAGGCGGATGCCGACGAGAGTCGTGAGGGGCAGCTCTTCGAGGGGCCATGCTTCGGTCTCGGCCTCCCGCGCGTGCCTGCCCCGGCAGCGGTAGCGCTGCCCGTGCTTCGGATCGCGGCCGATGGGTTCCGTGATCCGGCGGTGTTCCCCGAAGCGGCCCATCACCAGGGCCAGATACTGCTTTTCCACCCGCCTCTCGGCGAAGGCTTCGGCGAGCCGCAGCCGGGCCGGCTCGGTGCGGGCGGCGACCAGCACACCGCTCGTGCCCCGGTCCAGGCGATGGACCAGTCCCGGCCGTCCGGGAGGACCGACGCGCGTGATTTCCGGGTATCGATGGATCAGCCCGTTCGCCAGGGTCCCCTCCCGGTGACCGGGACCCGGGTGCACCACCAGCCCCACCGGTTTGTCGATCACTACCAGCCACGGATCTTCGTGGAGAACGGCGAGGGGGACCGGTTCCGGGGACAGGGGGTCGTTCTCGCCGGGAGCGCCGAAGAGCGGGGTACGGCCGTCGCCCGGAGCCTTGACAAGCACGCGCTGACCCGGGCGGCAGCGGTGACTCGGACGGCGGACCCGCCCGTCGAGCAGGACGAAGCCCGCCTCCACCCAGCGCGCCGCCTCGCTGCGGCTGATGTCCGGGAGGCGCTCCGAAGCGATCAGGTCGAGGCGCCGGCCGTCCTCGGCCGCGCCGACCTCGAACTCGAGATGCGTCTCGCCGCCGAGATCCCGCGCTTCAGGCAGTGCGCCTTCGAAGGACAAGAAGCGAGATCACCGCCGCGGCAACGATCCAGATGCCCACAAACTGCGAGGTGGAAAGCAGCCCGTCCAGCACGAACCCGCGAGGGTCTCCCCGGAGGAACTCGATCATGAACCGGGACACCGGATAGACGATGGCCCAGGTCAGGAAGAGCTGGCCCTGGAACCTGCGGCGTGGCGCGAGCCACAGCAGAAAGAAGAAGAGGGCGAATTCGAGACCCGCCTCGTAGAGCTGGGTCGGGTGCAGGGGCACGTTCAGCGGCACCCCGGTGACGGCATGAGCGTGGACGTCGGTGAAGGTGATCGCCGGCAGACCCTCGGCGGGGATTCCGTAGCAGCACCCGGCGGCAAAACAGCCGAGCCGGCCGATGCCGTGCCCGAGCGCAATCGAGGGCGCCATGAGGTCGCCGCCGTGCCAGATGGGAATCCCGCGCTTCCGGAAGAACCAGATGGTGGCTCCGACCGCCCCCAGCAGACCGCCGAAGAAGACGCCTCCGGCCGTGATGAAGCCGCCGGGATTCGCCAGGAACCGCGCCGGATCCAGCAGGATCAGCAGCACCTTGGCGCCGACCAGCGCCCCGATCACCAGGTAGAGCCCGAGGTCGTAGATGTGCTGCGGCTGGATGCCGTAGCGCGGCGCGCGTTTCGCCGCCACGTAGAGCCCGCCGATGAACCCGGCGAACATGAGGATGCCGTAGGTGTGAAGGATGGGGTGGAAGGTCCTCCCGAAGAGTTCGAAGGACCCGAAGTCCGCAAGCCGCGGGAACATCCGTTTACCCCTCGCTCAGGTCTTCCTGACCCGCCGCGCCAGCCTCCCGCCGCAGGTCCCGGACGCTTTCGATGACGAGCAGGCCGACCCCGGTGCAGATCATCGCGTCCGCGATGTTGAAGGCGGGCCAGTGGGCGCTGCCGACGTAGAAGTCGAAAAAGTCCACCACGTATCCGTAGAGGAGCCGGTCGAGGATGTTGCCGACGGCGCCCGACAGCATCGCGACGATCCCGACGGTGGTCATGGTGGTCAGTGGTCCCGCGCGCCATGCCAACCAGACGATCGCGACGAGGAGTCCCGTCGAAACGGCGGTCAGCAGCCACGCCTTTCCCGGAATCGAGGCGCTCCCAAGCAGCCCGAAGGCCATTCCGGTGTTGTGGACGAGGGTGAGCTGGAAGAATCCGGGGATCACGTCCACCGGGCTCCCCATCGCGAGCGACCGCTCGGCGAGGATCTTGGTGACGCGGTCAGCGATCAGAACCCCCGCGAAGAGGGCGAACAGCAGGGGACGGCGCCCTCGGAGGAGGTCGGTCAACGGGCCCGGATTCTAGTGTGGTGTCGCGCCCCCGGGGGTGGAGACGTGGTCTGCGCCCGGGAATTCCAGGGCGCGTTCGCGGTGGCGCTTCCTTACACTTGCCGGCCCCTCGCAGCCGTATGACCCAGAGCTTCTCCATCCGCGACCTCGCCGGCATGGACGACATGAAGATGTGCGAGGCGATCCAGCAGGAAGTCTGGGGTTTCATCGAGCTGGACGTGGTCCCGGCCGGGCTCATGGCCGTCATGGGCCACTACGGCGCGATCACCGCCGGCGCTTTCGTCGGCGAACGGATGGCCGGTTTCGTCTGCGGGTTTCCCGGGGGCGGCGAAAAAGAGCCGTTCCACCACTCTCACATGCTCGCGGTGCGCCCCGAATACCAGGGATCGGGGATCGGTCTGGCGCTCAAGTGGGCGCAGGCCGACCGGGTTCTGGCCCAGGGCGTCCGGCGGGTGAACTGGACGTTCGATCCGCTCCAGGCGCGAAACGCGAACCTGAACATCAACCACCTCGGCTGCGTCTCCTCGGTGTACCGCCTGAACGTGTACGGCAACAGCAACAGCCCGCTCCACGGAGGGTTGCCGACCGACCGGCTGGAACCGGACTGGCAGCTCGATTCCGAACGGGTCGCGCGCGCCCGCCGCCGCGAGTTGATTCCGCCTCCGGGCATCCCCGATCTGCCGGCGGTCAACGCCGTCGCGTTCCGCGGGGACGGACTCCCGGTGAGCGGCGACGGGGCGGAGCCGGCAGGTGGGGATGGCGACGTCCTCTACCTGATTCCTGCCGACTTCAACGAGGTCCTGAAGAGGGACATCGGGCTCGCCATGGACTGGCGGATGAAGAGCCGCAAGGCCCTTACCGAACTCTTTGAGCGGGGATACGAGGTCGTCCGCTTCCACCGGGGCGGTGGGAACACGGCCTACCGGCTGCGACGGCGCACCACCTGACCCGGGACGGCCGGACCTCCGCGTTCAGGAACGCGGGGTCTGCGTCCAGCGTGGTTGCCGCTTCTCGAGGAAGGCCTTCATGCCCTCCTGGGCGTCGGGTTCGACCGCGTTCCCGCACATCACGTCCGACATCGCCGCGTAGGCGTCCTCCACGCTGAGGCCGGCCTGACGGTGGAAGGCGCGCTTGCCGAGCGCCACCACGAAGGGGCTCGCTTCGGCGATGCGCTCCACGAACGACTGGCTCTCGTCCTCGAGCCGGTTTTCCGGAACCACCCGGTTCACGAGCCCCCACTCGAGGGCGGTCTCCGCGTCCACGAAGTCCCCGGTGAGGAGCATCTCCATGGCGCGCTTCCTTCCCACCGCCCGGCTCACCGGAACCATGGGCGTGGAACAGAAGAGTCCGATCCGGACCCCGGGAGTGGCGAAGCGCGCGGTTTCCGCAGCCACCGCGAGGTCGCAGGCCGCGACCAGTTGACAGCCGGCCGCCGTCGCGATGCCTCGCACCTCCGCGATCACCGGAAGCGGCAGGGACCGGATCGTGTCCATGAGGGCCGAACAGGCAGCGAAGACGCGGCGTTGTTCCTCCGGGCTCGCCCCCACCATTTCGGGCAGGTAGTGCCCCGCGGAAAAGGCCGGGCCGGCGCCCGCCACCACGATCGCCCGGGCGCCCTCCTCGCCGGCCCCTTCGCGGAGCGCGCCCGCCAGCCGGTCCATCATCGCCACCGACAGGGCGTTCCGTTTCTCGGGCCAACGCATCTCGACCCGGGCGGCGGGCCCCCGGCGGACGATGCCGACCTCAGCTTCGGGCATCGGAGTTCCCGCCTCCCGTGAACGGCTCCACCTGTTCGGGACGCGCCGGCGCCGTGAGCAGGCTGCCGATGATCAGCCCGGAAACCGAAGCGACCGCTGCCGGATAGATCACGTAGTCGTAGTCGGTCGGGAGGAACCAGACCCGCTCGAACCCGGCGGAGTTCAGGACTCCGAAGATCAGGGTGGTCACGATCCCGGCGGAGATGGAAATGACGCCCCCGATCGGGCTCGCCCGCCGCCAAAGGAACGCCGCCAGCAGGGCGGGGGTCACCGCCGCACCCACCATGGTGTAGGCGTAGAGCGCCATGTCCAGGATGCTCTCGAACCGGGTGGTGATGATGAGAGCCAGCGCCGAGAGGCCCACCATCGCGAAGCGCTGGAAGCGGATCACCGTCCCGGAGTCGGCGTCCGGACGGACGAAGCGCTGGTAGATGTCCCGCGCCATCCCGGTGGAGGGGACCAGCAGGAACGTGGTGGCGGTGGAGAAGATGATGGCCACCGCGCCGGCCAGCAGGAGGCACCCCGCGAACGCCGGGAGCTGGTGCCGGGCGAATTCGAGGAGCACCGTCTCGGTGGCCCGGGCGTCAAATCCCCCCGCGGTCCGGAAGGCGGGATCGTCCCAGTAACCCGCCGCGGCGAAGACCGCGGTGGCGACGATCAGGACCTCGATCAGGATCACCCCCACGATCATCCCGAGCACCGCCTTCCGGGCCGCGGCCCCGGAGCGGGCGGCGTAGAACTTCTGGTACATGCCGCTCTCGCCCAGCAGGAGCAGCATGGTGGGCAGGAAGAGCCCGATCGCCGCCGAGAGGCCGAGCCGGCCGGTGACCGTGAAGTGGGTCTCCGGGAGGACGCTGGTCAGTCCCTCGACCCCTCCGGCCCCGGTGAAGGCGAGCGGCGCCGCGATCAGGATGCTGACGATGATGATGATGCCGTTCACCAAGTCCAGGCTGATCACCGAAAGCATGCCGGCGCTCACCGCGAACACGGTCACCAGCACCGCGACGATGGTCATGCCCGCGTCGGGGTCGAGCCCCGGGAACAGGATGGCCAGCAGCCGTCCGCCCCCCACGAACTGGTAGCCGGCGATGGTGAGGTAAGCGATCGCGATTGCCGTCGTGCCGAGGAGCCGCGCCGCCGGGTGGTAGCGGCGCTCCAGCAGGTCGGGAACCGTGTATTCCGCGATCCGGCGCACCTTGGCGGCGAGGAAGAAGACCACCACGATGCCGACCCAGGCGCCGGCGCTCATCCAGAGCGCGGAGAACCCCTCGCGGAACGCCCGGCCGGCGCCGCCGAAGAGGCTCCCGGAGCCGATCCAGGTGCAGATGAGGGTCCCGACCAGGATCTGCCACGGCACCGACCGTCCCGCGACCATGAAGTCGTCCTGGGTGGACACCTTCCGCGCCCGGCGGAGGGCGATGAACACCAGCAGTCCCAGGTAGCCGAGGACGGTGACGACGTAGATCACGGTTCGATCCTATCCGCTTCCCGCGGCCGATCCGCTTGCGCCGGAAGCGAGGCGGCCAGCACCCGGGGAATGCTCTGCAGGTCGGGAATGGACTCCACCGGATCGAATCCGGCCTCCATCAGGATTCCGGCCGCGGCGCCCCGTTGGCCGGCTCCGATCTCGACCAGAACGCGGCCGCCGGGGAGGACGGCCCGTGCCGCCATGGGCGCCAGCCGGCGAAGCGGGTCCAGGCCGTCCGGCCCCCCGGCGAGGGCATCCCGGGGCTCGTGGTCCCGCACCTCGGGTTCGAGCCGGTCGATCTCGGCGTCCGGGATGTAGGGCAGGTTGGCGACCACACCATCCAGCGTGCCGGCGTCGAAGTGCGCCAGCAGATCACCGCGCACCAGCCGGACCCGGGATCCCAGGTTGCATCTGCGGATATTGGCGGCGGCCAGCCCGAGCGCTCCGGGAGCGTTGTCGATGGCGATGACGCAGGCCGCCGGCAACCGGGACGCGAGCGCCAGTGCGATAGCCCCGGATCCGCAACCCACATCGGCGATGCGGGGCGGAACCGGGCTGGTCTCCGGAAACCGTGCCAGCGCGGTTTCCACGAGGGTCTCGGTCTCGGGGCGGGGAATGAGCGCCTGCGGACCGACTGCGAGAGTCAGGCCGAAGAACTCGACTGTGCCCACCAGGTGCTGGAGCGGCCGCCGGGTCGCCCGTTCGGCGATCAGGGCGTCGAACGAGTCCCGCATCGCGGGAGCGAGCCGGTCTCCGGCCCGCGCGATCAGTTCGGCTGCGGACCACCGGGCGACGGCCCGCAGCAGGAGGCCGGCGTCGAACTCCGGCGACGCTACGCCGGCGGCGGCGAGCCGCTCCGCACCGTGACGGAGCGCGGCCTGGACCGTCGGTTCGCTCAGAGGTTGAGGGCCTTCAGGCGCTCCGACTGCTCCTGGGCGTGGAGCGGCTCGATCAGCGGATCGAGCTCGCCCCCCAGGACGTTCGGGAGGGAGTGCAAAGTGAGCGCGATCCGGTGGTCGGTGATCCGGTTCTCCTTGAAGTTGTAGGTCCGGATCTTCTCGCTGCGGTCGCCGCGGCCCACCTGTCCGCGCCGCGCCTCGGCCACCTGCGCCTGCTGCTCCTGCCGGGCCAGTTCGAGGAGTCGGGATTTCAGCACGCGCAGAGCCTTCGCCTTGTTCTTGATCTGCGATTTCTCGTCCTGGCAGCTCACCACCAGCCCGGAGGGAAGGTGGGTGATGCGCACCGCCGAATAGGTGGTGTTCACGCTCTGGCCGCCGGGGCCCGAGGAACAGAACGTGTCCACGCGCAGATCCTTGGGGTCGATCTGGATCTCGACGTCCTCGGCCTCCGGGAGCACGGCCACCGTGACCGCGGAGGTGTGGATGCGCCCGGACGCCTCGGTCGCCGGCACCCGCTGCACGCGGTGCACCCCGCTCTCGAACTTCAGCCGGTTGAAGGCGCCCTTGCCCTCGATCACCGAGACGATTTCCTTGATGCCCCCGACCGGGGATTCCTGGCTGGAGACCACGTCCACCCGGAACCCGTTGGACCGCGCGTACTGCTCGTACATCCGAAAGACCTCGCGGGCGAAGAGAGCCGCTTCCTCACCGCCGGTCCCGGCCCTCACCTCGAGCAGCACGTTGCGGTCGTCGTTCGGATCCCTGGGGATCAACCGGCGCCGGATCTCGTCGGTGACCAGTTCGAGTTCGGCGCGCATCTCGGCGGCTTCCTCGGCCGCCAGCTCCGCCACTTCGGGGTCCGGGTCGCTCTCCATTTCGATCGCTTCCGCGAGCCGTTCCCCGAGTTGCCGATGACGTCCGCCGGCGTCCATCAGCGGCTCCAGCTCGGCGTGCGCCGACGAAAGACGGCGGAGCTCCGCCGGGTCGGCGTGAACGCCGGGGCTTGCGAGCCGCGCCGTGACCTCGCGGTAGCGCTCCTCGGCGGCGGCGAGGGCGGTTTCGATTCCCGCGCCGGCGTTTGCGGTCGCGGTCTTGGTGGTCATGGCGGTTTCCCGGTTGGCGGTGTGCTTCGGGGGAATGGAGCTCCCTCTGTTGCGGCCCGCGCCCGGCAGGGCAAGGGCATCATGGTAGCGGTCCACGGGCGGGTCGGGTGTCCGACCGAATTGCGCAGTGGTCCGAAACGGACAGGCGACAGGGACCCGGAACCCGGACCGGCCGCGGACCTCTGTCCGAGAGGGGTTCTACTGCGTGGCGCTCGCCTGCGCCGCCCGCCGCGACCGAACCTCGCCGTACTTCTGGCGGAATCGTTCCACCCGTCCGGTCGAGTCCACGATCCGGTGCTTCCCGGTGAAGAACGGATGGCAGGCGGAACAGATCTCAAGCCGCAGATCGCTGCCCCGCGTGGACCGGGTCACGAAACTGTTGCCGCAGGCACAGGTCACCGTGATGTCCGCGTATTCGGGGTGGATGTCGGGGCGCATTTGAGGGGCGCGGATATTAGCATCGGCTCCGGGAGAGTGCGGCGGAGCCGCGTCAATCGGAGTTCGTCATGGCCTGCAGGAACTCCGCGTTCGACCCGGTCTGACCCATCTTCTCGATGACGAGCGCCATCGCTTCCACCGCGTCCAGCGAGGCGAGCACCCGCCGGAGAACGACCATCCGCTGCAGTTCTTCGGGAGAAAGCAGCAGTTCCTCCCGCCGCGTCCCGCTCTGGTGGAGGTCGATCGCGGGGAAGAGACGCTGCTCCAGAAGACGCTGATCGAGATGGATCTCCATGTTCCCGGTGCCCTTGAACTCCTCGTAGACGAGATCGTCGAGCCGGCTGCCGGTGTCCACCAGCGCGGTGGCCAGGATGGTGAGGGAACCCCCGTCTTCGATGTTCCGGGCGGCGCCGAAGAACTTCTTCGGGTACTGGATGGCGGTGGCGTCCATACCTCCGGAGAGCAGCCGGCCCTGCGCGGAGGCCTTGGTGTGGTTGTAGGCCCGCGCCAGGCGGGTCAGGGAGTCGAGCAGGATGACCACGTCCTTGCCCAGCTCGACGCGGCGTCTGGCCCGGTCGAGCGCCGCTTCCGCGACCTGGATGTGGCGGATCCCGCGCTCGTCGAATGTCGAGCTCAGGATTTCGCCCCGGACGTTCTTGACCATGTCGGAGACTTCCTCCGGCCGCTCGTCCACGAGGAGTACCAGCAACTCGACGTCCGGGTGGTTCTTCTGGATGCCGTTCGCGATCGACTGCAGCAGAACGGTCTTGCCGGCCCGCGGCGGCGCCACGATGAGACCGCGCTGGCCGGCCCCGATGGGCGCCACCAGATCCACGACCCGGGCCGCCAGGTCTCCCGAGTCATTCTCGAGCCGGATCATGTGATCCGGGTGGAGGGGCGTGAGGGACTCGAATTCGGGACGCTCCGGGTTCTCCACGGCCGCTTCGCCGTTCACCATCTCGAGATCGCGCAGTCCGAAATAGCGCTCCCCGCGGCGCGGCCGGCGGATGTCGCCGAGCAGCATGTCGCCGTTCCGGAGGTTGAAGCGGCGAATCTGGGTGGGCGAGACGTAGACGTCGTTGGGGCCGGGAAGATAGGAATTGATGGGGGAGCGGAGGAATCCGAACCCCTCCACCAGACGGTGCAGGGTGCCCTGGGCCACGACCCGCCCTCCCTGACTCGTGTGCGCCCCGAGCACCCGGTAGAGGAGGTCCTGCCGGGTCAGCGCGTCGGGGGTGTCGATCCCCAGGTCCGCTGCGACCTGCTGCAGATCCAGGGGGCTCATGCGGGCGAGTTCCCCGGTGTAGAGCACTGGCCCGGACGGGGGCGGCGCCTTTTCGAGGACCCGGGGACCGGCCCGGAACACCTTGCGGGAACGGCGCCGGATCGTCCCGGCGCCGGAACTCAGCGCCATGCTTCCACCCTTTCGGCGATCAATTGGCGAACCTTGCCGACCCCTTCCCGGCCGGGATCGCGCGGCCGTTTGCCGCTGGCCAGCGTCGAGCAGGGAATCACCGGAACTTCTCCCTCACTGCCGAATGCCTGCGAAAGCTGCCGCAGCCTCAATGCGGCCTGGGAACTCTTGAGCTTGTCCATCTTGGTCGCCACCACGGCGACCGGCCGTCCGCTTGAGCTGAGCAGTTCCAGTGCCTTCAGGTCGTTCGCGAGCGGATCGCGCCGCGCATCGACCAGCAACAGGTTCAGCACGAGACTCTCCCGACCCGTCAGATAGCCAAGCACCAGGTCCTCCCACCCTCGGCGGAGCGCCTCCGGCGCCCGGGCGTAGCCGTAACCGGGAAGATCCACGAGCCGGTAGCGTCCGGGAACCTCGAAGAAGTTGACCATGCGCGTCCGGCCGGGCGTCCGGGAAACGTGGGCCAGGCCTCGCTGGCCCGCCAGCCGGTTGAGAAGACTGGACTTTCCCACGTTCGACCTGCCCACGAACGCCACCTCGGGCAGGACAGTGGCCGGAAAACCCGCTCTGGTGACGGCGCTGGTCACGAACAGGGCGCGGTCGCGGGGCGCTTTTGGCATGGGTGAAAGTGGCAAGCCGGGTCCTGATGGACCCGAGGCCGGACTTAGCCGGCCTTTTGGGAAAGAACGGTTACCGGATCGGCCTGTCCGGTGACGAACTCCCTGGTAATCACGACCTCGCGCACCTGTTTCCGGGAGGGAAGGTCATACATGAGATCCAGCATCAGGTTCTCGATGATCATTCTGAGGCCCCGCGCGCCGAGGTCGCGCCTGGAGGCCTGGGCCGCAACGGCGTCCAGCGCTTCGGCGGTGAAGGTCAGCTCGACGCCTTCGTCGCTGAGCAGCGTCTGGTACTGCTTCACGATGGCGTTCCTGGGCTCGGTCATGATCCGGATCAGTTCCCGCTCGCCGAGACTGTGGAGGGTGGCGACAACCGGCAGCCGGCCGACGAATTCCGGGATCAATCCATAGCGGATCAGATCGGTCGGCTGTTGCTGGTCGAGGGTGGCCTCCCGGCGCGCCTTGGCGCTCTCCGGCACGTCGGCGGCGAAACCGAGCGCCTTGGTCCCGACGCGGCGCTCGATGATCGACTCCAGACCGACAAAGGCGCCGCCGCAGATGAACAGGATGTTGGTCGTGTCCACCTGGTGGAACTCCTGGTGCGGATGCTTCCGTCCGCCCTGCGGAGGAACGCTGGCGAGCGTGCCCTCGACGATCTTCAGCAGAGCCTGCTGAACGCCCTCTCCGGAAACGTCGCGGGTGATCGAGGGGTTTTCGTCCTTGCGGCAGACCTTGTCGATCTCATCCACATAGATGATGCCCTCCTGGGCGCGCGCGATGTCTCCGTCCGCCGCCTGGAGCAGCTTCAGGATGATGTTCTCCACATCCTCACCGACGTATCCCGCTTCGGTGAGCGTGGTGGCGTCCACGATCGTGAACGGCACCTCGAGGATGCGGGCGAGTGTCTGCGCAAGCAGCGTCTTGCCGGTGCCGGTCTCTCCGAGCAGCAGCACGTTGCTCTTGCTCAGTTCCACGGATTCCGGCTTCTGCGCGGTGTTCCGGGTGAGCCGTATCCGCTTGTAGTGGTTGTAGACGGCGACCGCGAGCTTCTTCTTCGCCTCCTCCTGGCCGATCACGTACTCGTCGAGCCGGCTCTTGATCTCGTTCGGCGTGAGGTTGTGCTTGCTGTCCGGCCCCGGCGCCGACGCCTTGCCCTTGTCCGCGATGATGTCGTTGCAGATCGCCACGCACTCGTCGCAGATGAAGATGCGGTCGGGTCCGGCGATGAGCTTGCCGACCGAGCCCTGCTGCTTGTTGCAGAACGAGCAACTCAGGCTGTCGGCGGGGCCGCCGTTCCGGCTCTTTCCCTTCCCAGGCACGCGGAGGCCATTGTAGCCCCGCGGGGAGCGCCGGCCTGCAGGCCGGCATCGCCGCTCAGTTCTCGCCTTCGGCTTCCGCTTCCTGCCGGAAGCTCAGGTCCGGCAAGTGGCGGACGACCCACTGCTCCGTCCGTGCCAGTACGCCCGCGAGCTTCGCGGTGACCTCCAGCGCGCCTGCGGGGCCGAGGGCGCGGGCCATGGGTGAGCCCTGGTCCAGCGCCGCGAAGTTGCCCAGATGGAAGAAGTGGACGTAACCGCTGTCACCCCCGAGCGTCAGGGCGCCCGAGGAGTGGTGCATGTTCGCCTCCTTGAAGTGCGGCAGCACTTCTTCGGCCATGACCTGGATGTAGTCGCGTTCGCGGCCGGGAACCACGGAGATCAACTGAACGAGCATCAGGGCCGGATCCCGGCCGTCGGGGAGCGGGTTGTCGATGTCGGGCGTCGTCCGGAGCGCGAAGGTCTGGCGGCTGGTCACGGTGCTCCGGATGCGCCTCTCGACGGACACCCGGGCCGGATCGGGACGCGCCGGCCGATCCAGCCCCGCGAACTGGGCCAGCGGCGTCACGATGACGAACCGGTAGGTATCCCCGAATACGGCAGTGCGGCTGACGCTCCGCCAGGGAACGCCGGCCTTCTGCTCGAGCGCCGCCAGCTCGCGCTGCGCCGCCAGGAACTCGTCCACCTGGCCCGGATCCACCCCGACGAGGGACATTGCCATCCAGGGCGTCGTTTCCGGCGCATCCTGCGCCGCAACCGCCGCCGGAAGGGCGCCGGCCAGCAGTAGTGCGGCCGGCGCCGAACGCCATGCCTCGAGCAGGCTCAACACGAAACGCAGTTGTGATTGTTCTTCGAGCCCAGGCTCTCCAGCAGCGCCACGGTCTCGGGAATCGGCGATACCCGCTGGACCGGGCCGTTGGCCATGTCGGCCGTCGTCTGGCCCCGCCGGCTCACCGCGGTGACGTCGCCGCCGTGCTCCACCAGGAAGAGGATCATGTCGTCGTCACCCCGCGCGGCCGCGTGGTGGATGGCGTTGTAGCCGTTGTGGTCCCGCTCGTTCACTTCGGCGCCCAGCTCGATCAGGTACTGGACGGCCTCGAGCCAGGAGTCCGAGTGCCGGTGGGCATTCCCGGCGAAGCCCTCGCCGTAGCCCACCCCGGAAGCGGCGTGGATCGGATACACACCCGGCCCGCCGGCCTTGTAGGGAGGAAGCCCGGACGGGTCGGGACCCATGGAGGTCAGGTCGGTCGGGATCCAGAGCCCGGGCGCGGCTGGCAACGCCGAGAGGGAACTGTTCTTCTCACTGTTGTCCGCCGTGGTGCCGCCCCGCCGCCGCCGTGGTTCCGGCGCCTTGGTGGGGATGTTGGGATCGGCGCCGTACTCGCCCAGCAGGCGCATCGCCGGGATGTCGGTGGCATAGGCGGCCCGCCAGAAGGCGGTCGCGCCCTCCGTGTTCACGAGGCCGCAGTTCGAGTTGCCGCAGCCGCTGTAGACCATGTACCAGGGGTGCTTCGTGATCCGGGCGTTCGGGTCGGCGCCGGCCTCGAGGAGCGCCCGCATGAGATCCAGGTAGGTCGTCTCCTGCCGGTCATGTTCCTGCGGCTGCGGGTAGCGGGTCCGGGGTTGCCATTCGGCGTTGACCGCCCCCCAAAGCGGGGTAACGCCGTTTTCCGTCGCCGCGACGTTGGGATCGGCCCCTCGCTCGATAAGCACCATGGCCAGGTCGAACTGCCCGTTGATCGCCGCCATCAGCAGCGGGCTGGTGCCGTCGGCGGTGGACACCCGATTGACGTCGGCATCGCCCTCGAGGAGCGCGGTCGCGGCCTCGTGAAATCCCTGCCGGGCCGCGTGCAGCAGCGGCGTCAACCCGCCCTTGGCCTTGAGTTGCGGCCGGCGGAAGCGGGCGAACGGATCGTTGTCCTCGCCCTTCTTCTCGGGGACTTCCCCGGAGAGGTAGAGCTCGCGAGCCGCGAGCACGGCGGTCTGCGTCTGGGGCGAGGTCGGATCGCCTTCCCCGCCGGTGAAGGCTTCGAGCACTGCCTCCTGCCGCTTCTTCGCCGCTTCGGCCAGCTCGTAGTCGGAGATGAGGTCCACAACGTTCGACGCGGCGTTCGGGTCCGCGCCGCGCTCGAGCAGCGCCCGGATCGCATCCACGCGGTTGCGCGCCGCCGCAAAGATGAGCGGGGTCTGGCCCCAGGTTGCTTCCCGGACATCCACCTCGGCGCCATGGTCGATCAACGCGGCGATCGCGTCGACGCTGCCGGCGTTGGCCGCAAGGTGCAGTGGGGTCGCTCCACCCGGGCTGGTCGCGCTCGTCGCGTCGGAACCGGCCGCGAGCAGCAGATTCATCACCTCGGCCTGCCCCGCGGCGCTCGCCACGTGCAGCGGGGTGTAGCTGCCGATGCGGGTCACCGCGTCCACGGTGGCGCCGCCCTGGAGGAGCGTTTCGACGAGCGCGGTGTCGCCGCGCTCGGCGGCCCAGTGGAGCGCCGACATGCCGTCTCCGTGGGCGGCGTTCGCGTCCTCGCCGGCGGCGAGCAGGGCCCGGACCGCGTCGAGGTCACCGAGCCGCGCCGCGTCGGCCACCGGCGCCGCGACGGGCGGCGCCGATATCGCCAGACCGGCGATCAGGAGCACCGCGAGCGCGGCGCTCAGACAACTGGAAGTCCGCACTGGCCTTCTCCTTTGCCCGGCTGGGACCGGACTCCTAGTCCGTGTCCGTGATCGGCTCCGCCACGGAGAGCGTTCCGTTGCTGTCGCCGAAGGACTCCAACTCGAGGCCCAGCGACTGCACGAGGGCGAGCATCGCGTTCGCCATCGGCGTCCCGTCCGGGGCCTTCACGTGGAGGTTGCCGGTGAGATGCCCGTTCGCCCGGCCCAGGAACATCAGCGGAGCGCGCCGGTGGTTGTGGATGTTGGCGTCGGCCATCGGAGAGCCCCAGATGATCGCCGTCTTGTCGAGCAGCGAAACGCCGCCCTCCTCCGTGTTCTTGAGCTGCTCCAGGAGATAGGGGAGCTGCCCCACCCGGTACTGGCAGATCGTGTTGAAGTCCATGATCCGCTCTTCCCGGTTGCCGTGGTGCGACGCGGGGTGGAACGGCGAGTTCGTCCCGCTCTCGGGGAACGAGCGGTTCTGGGCGTCGCGTCCGGTCTTGAACGAAATCACCCGGGTCATGTCGGTCTCGAGCGCCAGGACCTGCAGGTCGAACAGGAGCTGCATGTGCTCGGTGAAGGAGTCCGGCACCCCCGGAGGCGCGTCCGGCAACTCCCGGGTCTCGCCGCTGTTGTTGTAACCCTCGACCATCTGGATGCGCCGCTCGACCTCCCGAACGTGGTCGAGGTAGCGGTCCATCCGGAGGCGGTCGATGTTTCCGAGCTCGTTGCGGACTTCGGCGGCGTCGCTCAGGATCCAGTCGAGAATGCTCCGCCGGGTGGCCCTGCGCTCGGCGCGCTCCTCGGGAGTGCTCCCTGCACCGAACAGCATTTCAAAGGCGACCCGGGGGTCGCGGATCATCGGCAGCGGCTCGTTCGGCGACGCCCAACTGATCGAGTCGGTGTAGGCGCAGGAGTAGTTGTAGGTGCAACCGCCGGCCTGATCCAGGTTCTCGATGCAAAGCTGCATGGACGGCATGGGCGTGGCCTGGCCAAACCGCTGCGCGTAGTACTGGTCGAGCGAAGTGCCGCACCAGATGTCCGAGCCCTGGGTCTGCTTCGGATGGGACTGGGTCAGGAAGACCGCGGACGACCGGAAGTGGTCTCCTCCGATTTCCGGCCCGGTGAACGCTTCCGCCATCCGCACGTCGGTGTTGCTGACGATGGTCAGATACTCCTGGTACGGCTCGAGCGACTTCAGTGCATTGTCGTCCGACATCTTGAAGTCGCGCCCTTCGGCGGCGGGTGCGAACAGGTGCTGGCTCGCGCCCCACTCGTTGCAGCCGGGCAGGCCGTGCACTTCCTCGATGCACACGAGGCGCGTCACGTCCGTCGGCGACGCCTCGGCCTTGCTGCCGAGCCCCGCCGGCAACATTGCGTCGAGGTAGGGAAGGGCCACGGCGGCCCCGGCTCCGCGCAGGAAGGTCCGGCGAGGCAGGTACTTTCCGGTAATGAGCGACATGGTGGTCTCTCCTATTGGATCGTTGTTACGGGGGACGTCGTGTCACCCCGCTTGCGCTGGAAGGCGTCGCTCCGCACCACGCCCATGATGAAGGACGCCATGCGGTAGTCGTTTTGTTCGGCGGCCCGGGCGATGTTGCGGACGGTCGGCCCGTCGAACGGCTCCATCGGCCGGCCGATGGCGAAGGCCAGCAGGTTCTCGGTGAAGGTGCGCGCCAGTGGAATCGGCCGGTGCAGCAGAGCGTCCACCAGCTCGCTCGGGGTGGATACCGGCGTGCCGTCGTAGAAGTCGCCGCGGGTGTCCAGGGGGCCGCCGTTTTCGCGGAGCCGCCATTTGCCGGTGACGTCGAAGTTGTCGAGCGCGAGGCCGATCGGGTCCATGAACCGGTGACACGAATTGCAGCTCGGGTTGGCGGCGTGCATTTCCATCCGCTCGCGGGTGGTGAGCCTCCGTCCGTCGGCGACCTCTTCGATGTCTTCGAGCACCGGGGTGTCGGGCGGCGGCGGTGGCGGCGGCGTGCCCATCAGCACCTCCATCACCCACTTGCCGCGGAGCACCGGGGAGGTGCGGTTGGCGAGCGAGGTCAGCACCAGCACGCTGCCGTGGCCGAAGACTCCGCGACGGGTCTCGTCGTGATACCGGACGCGGCGGAACTGCCGGCCGGCGACTCCCGGTATCCCGTAGTGGAGGGCGAGCCGCTCGTTCAGGAAGGTGTAGTCGGCCTGGAAGAGGTCGAGGAGGCTGCGGTCTTCCCGCACCAGGTTGGCGAAGAACGACTCCGTCTCGCGCCGCATCGCGGACGCGAGGTTGTCATCGAAATTCGGGAAGAAGTTCGGATCCGGCTTGACCTTGTCCATGTCCTGCAACCGGAACCACTGGGCCGCGAAACGGCGGCCCAACGCCCCGGCGCGCGGGTCGGCGAGCATCCTGAGGGCCTGGCGTTCCACTTCCTCTTCGGTCAGTAGGCCCGCGTCCGCCAGCGTCTGGAGCTCATCGTCAGGGGGTGCTCCCCAGAGGAAGAACGAGAGGCGCGAGGCGATGTCCGTGTCGCTCAGCCGGAATCCCCGGTCCGGAGCGTCCGCCGGCGCCCGTTCGAGGCGCAGCACGAAATGCGGGCTGGCGAGCAGCGCCTCGAGCGCCGTCCGCATCCCGGCTTCGAAGCCGTCGGCCGCGGCTCCCTCGTCGAAGAACCCGAGCAGGTCTTCGACTTCTTGCCCGCTCAGGTTTCGCCGGTACGCCTCGCGGCCGAGCCGCGCGAGGATCTCGCTGGCGCAGGGCCGCGCTTCTTCGGGGGTCGTTGGGCGGCAGGAGAAGATGCGGCGCCGGCTGGGCGTTTCCGACAGGCCCGTCGCGTTGTACGGCCCCGTGATGATGACGTCCCGGATGTGCGGCAGCGTCGTGATGCCCGCGCCCCCCGAGCCGCCCCCGGCGTAGGACCAGTCGTGGGGGCGGATCAGGTCTTCATAGGGTCCGTGTTGCCGCCGGATGAAGGCGGAGGCGATCCGGCGCGTGCCGGCCCGGACGAAGATGGGCCGAGTCAGGGTGATCACGCTGCCCCGGCCGTCGGCGCCGGTCCGGCGGTTCGTGTCGTAGGCCAGGAGCGCAACCCGCTCCCCGTCGATCGAGACGTCGATGTCCTCGATGCGGGTGTTGGCCCCGGAGGTGAAGGTCACCCCGAAGGTGTATTCGGCGTCCGCCGTGAACGTATGGTCCACCACGAGCCCGCCACGCGTGCCGTAGGGTGCGCCCTCGACGTGGTCCCAGGGATGCTGCGAGAGGTACTGCGAGTTCGTGTAGGTGTGGTCCACCGGCTTGCCGCTGCGCTGGCCGATCGCGAGACGGCTGATGGCGCTCGCGGCGTTCAGATAGCTCTCGAGCAGGGTCGCCGAGAGTGTCTGGGCCTCGGCGATGTTGTCGAAGTTGTTGCTCATCTGGTCGAGCGGCAGCCAGTCTCCGGCGTCCACTTCGAGATCCAGAAGGTCGCGGATCGCCTCCCCGTACTCATGGCGGTTGAGGCGCTGGAAGGGCCGGCTTCCCGGGTTGGGGGACAGTTCGGCGGCCTTGTCGAGTCGGGACTCCAGGGTCTCCACCAGGCTCAGCAGCGCTTCGCTGCCCGGCCGGCGCGCTCCGGGCGGCGGCATCATGCCGGCGCGCAGCTTCCGGACCATCGCCTCGGCCACGCCGGCGTGCTCCGCCGCGTTCGCCACATCGAACTCCTGGAGCGACAGGTTCCCCGTCATCAGCCGGTCGTTGTGGCACATCGTGCAGGTGCTGCGCACCACCCGGTTGGCGATGGCGTCCGACCGCGTCTCCTCCGTGGCCCGCCGGGTCTCTTCGCCCGGTGACGAACCCGCCGCCGCGAAGGCGGCACTCACCGTGAGGACCAGGAGGCAGAACCCACCCTTGACGGTGAGAGCGGTGCAGGTCTTCATGGTTTGTTTCCGGGCACAAAAATAGCGCTCGGGTGACGGGTCAGTTTGCCTTTTTCGGGAGCCGGAATCAAGTGGCCGGCGGCCGCCCCCGCGCCTCCGTCAGCGGTGCTCGATGACGGAGTCCACCACCCCGTAAGCCTTGGCCTCTTCGGCGGTCATGTAGTGGTCCCGTTCAATGTCGCGACCGATCTCTTTCGACGAGCGCCCGGTGTGATGGGCGAGGATCTCGGTCAGTCGCGCGCGGACCCGCATGATCTCGTTGGCCTGGATCTGGATGTCGGTGGCCTGACCGCGGGCGCCGCCGAGCGGCTGGTGGATCATGACGGTGGCGTTCGGGAGCGCGAACCGCTTTCCGCGCGCCCCGGCGGCGAGCAGAATCGCTCCCATGCTGGAGGCCTGACCAAGGCAGTAGGTGGTGACGTCGGGCCGGATGAACTGCAGCGTGTCGTAGATGGCGAGGCCGGCCGTCACGGAGCCCCCGGGGCAGTTGATGTAGAGGGAGACTTCCTTCTCCGGGTCTTCCGACTCCAGGAAGAGGAGTTGGGCGACCACGGTGTTTGCGAGTTCGTCGCTGATCGGCTGGCCGATGAAGACGATGTTGTCCTTGAGCAGCCGGGAATAGATGTCGTAGGCGCGTTCCCCGCGTCCGGTCTGCTCGATGACGTGCGGGATCAGGATCTGGTCTCGGGTCACGGTGTTCGTTCCTCGCGGTTGCGCTGGGGCTCGGGGGCCTGCGTGAGCATACGAGGTCGCGCCGCCGGAAACCGTCAATCCTGGGCGGGCATGAGTTCCGCCCGGTCCCTCAGGAAGTCGATGGCGGCGTCCCGGCGAAGCTGGGTGCGGAGGCGTTCGAGCCGGCCGTCCTTCTGCATGGCGGCCCGGAGCGCCGCCGGGGTCTTGCCGGCGGCGGAGGCTTCCGCTTCGACCCGCGCCCCGACCGCTTCCTCCGTCGTCTCGATTCCCTGCTGGTCGGCCAGCGCGTCCACCAGGATGGTGGATGCCACCGTCTTCTCGCACTCGGCGCGGAGCGTGTCCAGGTGCTTTTCGAGTTCGGAGCGCACCGCCTCGGCGGGCATCCCGCCCTGCATCATGCTGTTCGCGAGCATCCGCACCCGGTTGTCGAGATCGCGCTCGACGAGCGGCTCGGGGGGTTCCACCGGGTTCTTTTCGCGGAGCGCGTCCACGAGCTGCTCCGCGACCGCGCGGCGTTCGCTCTGATCGGCCCGGTGGCGCAGCCGGTCGCGGATGTCGCCGCGCAGGGCGAGCAGCGAGTCCGCGCCCAGCTCCCGCGCGAACGCGTCGTCGAGAGCCGGCAGCACCGGCGTCCGCGCCTGCTTGATCGTGAAGGCGGCCCGGATCGACCGGCCGGCGCGCTGCGCGTCCGGGGACTCCTCCCCGAAATTGGCGGTCGCGACCACGGTGTCCCCTTCGCCGGCCCCCTGCAGCGCCTCGTGGAGCGACGGGTGATAGGCCTCGCTTCCCACCTTCAGCGGCACGTCTTTGGTGACCTGCGGGGCCGGCGCCCCGGCGAGCTCGATGGCGCTCGATTCCTGAAGATCGCCCACGACGAAATCGCCGTCCTGAATGCCGCGTCCCTCGATCAGCCCCGGTTGGGCTCTCTCCATCCGCAGATGCTCCAGGGTCTCGCCGATCTCCGACTCCGTCACCGAAACGTCCCGGGTGGTGATCCTGATCCCTTCGAAGTCGACCGTTCCCACCTCCGGCCACACGCTGAAGCGGAGTTTCGCGACGAGTGGCTTGCCGCGCGACGGCTCCTCCGGCGTTGCCTTCGGAACGTCGAGCGGCTGGACATCGAGCTCGTGGAGGCTCTGCCGGGTCGCGCGCCCGAGGAGGCGGCTGACGGCCTCCTCGGTGGCCTCGCTCCCGTACAGGAGCTCGATCCGCTCCCTGGGGGCCTTGCCCTTCCGGAACCCGCGGAGCTGAGCCTTCTGGCGGATGCGCCGCAGTTCCTGCTGGACCGCCTCCTCGAACACCGGAGCCGGAATCGTCACCTCGATCGCGCGCCGGGACTGACCTTCCTCTTCCAGCCGGAAGGCGAGGTCCGGAATGCGGTCCTTCTCCGGGAACGGCGGCCGGTGGGACGGGAGGACCGGGAGCAGGTCGGCGGGTTCGTTCCCGGGTTCCGAAGGGGTGCTGTTGTCCACGAACTCGCTGCTCAGACTCGGTGGTGGGGAGGGGCGCGCTGGTGCGAAAGGGGGGACTCGAACCCCCACGGGTTACCCCACTGGATCCTAAATCCAGCGCGTCTGCCAGTTCCGCCACTTTCGCAGCGGCGCCGTAGCCACCTGGCGGCGGGAGCTTAGCAGGCGCGCACCGCCTGTCCGGCCGGCGTTCCGCCGGTAGAATCGCCGCCCGGCGGGCCCGGATGGGCGGCGCCGCCGGAGCGAGGTTTCGTGTGATGCGCCGACTGTTCCCAACCCTGTTCGCCCTGCTCCTTGCCGCAACGGTGGCGGGGCAGGATCTCGAAACCCTCCGTCCGGTCGCGGACCAGGGAGCGGTCGAGCGGGCCAAGCTGGTCCAGGTGATGGTGGACTCGGTCTTCAGCTTCGGCGAACTCGGCTTCCAGGAGTTCGAGACCTCCCGCTACATCACCGGGATCCTGCGTGAGAACGGGTTCGAGGTGGAGGACGGGATCTCCGGCATCCCGACCGCGTGGTGGGCGAAGTGGGGTTCCGGATCACCGGTGATCGCACTCGGGAGCGACATCGACGGCATTCCGAAGGCTTCGCAGAAGCCGGGCGTCGCGTATCACGAGCCGCTCGTCGAGGGGGCGCCGGGCCACGGCGAGGGCCACAACTCGGGGCAGGCGGTCATCGTCGCCGGCGCGCTGGCCGTGAAGGAGATCATGGAGCGCGAGGGGATGTCCGGAACGATCATCATCTGGCCCGGCGTCGCCGAGGAGGTGGTCGGCACGAAGGCCTGGTTCATCCGCGACGGCTACTTCGAGGACGTGGACGTCTGCATCTTCACCCACGTGTCCAACCAGTTCAGCGTCACCTGGGGGCAGGGCCGGGGCAACGGACTCGTCTCGGTCGAATACACCTTCACGGGCGAGTCCGCGCACTCGGCGGGGGCGCCCTGGCGCGGCCGCAGCGCCCTCGACGCCGTCGAGATCATGAACATGGCGTGGAACGTCAAGCGCGAGCACCTGCGACTTCCGCACCGTTCGCACTACGTGATCACGAACGGCGGCGACCAGCCGAACGTCGTGCCCCAGTTGGCGTCCGTCTGGTACTACTTCCGCGAACTCGAGCAGCCGGGGATGAAGGAGCTCTTCGAACTGGGCAACACCATGGCGCAGTCCGCCGCCGCCATGACCTCCACCGACGTGTCGTGGCGGATTCTGGGTCACGCGTATCCGCGGCATTTCAACAAGCCGGTGGCGGAGGCGGTCTGGGCCAACATCGAGCGGGTCGGGCTTCCGGAATGGAGCGAAGCCGATCTGGCCCTCGCCAAGGGGCTCCAGCGCGAACTCGGGGTCGAGGAACAGGGGCTCGCGACCGAACTGAGAGAAATGGGCGGCCCGGTGCAGCCGCCGCGGCTCGGCGGCGGCTCCGATGACATCGGTGACATCTCGTGGGCCGTGCCCACCGTCACCCTGCGCTTCCCGTCCAACATCCCGGGCGGTCCGGGCCACCACTGGGCAAACGGCGTCGCGATGGCGACCCCGATCGCGCACAAGGGCGCCGTCGCCGGGGCCCGGGTGATCGCCATGACGCTCATGGATCTGCTCCTGGACCCGGAACTGGTTCCGGCCGCGAAGGAGTACTTCGCCCAGCAGACCGCCGAGCACCAGTACACCCCGCTGATCGGCCCCGACGATCCGCCGGCGATCCACCTCAACGAGGATCGGATGGGCGCTTTCCGGGAGGCGATGCGACCGTTCTACTACGACCCGGACAACTACGACACGTATCTGGAGCAGCTCGGGATCGAGTATCCGACGGTGCGGAGCGAGGAGGAACCGGAGGGCTGAAGGGGGTTCCCGTCAACTCGATCCGGCGGGCGCGGACGTTGAGTTCCTTGCGCCTGCGGGTCTTGCTCCTGGGAGCCGCCGCCCTCGCGGCCTGCGGTGAGGGCGGGCTGGACACCCCCGTCGCGGTCTCGGTGAATGACGTTCCTCCGGCGGGACCGCGCGCCGGCGCCGTTGTCTTTTCCGAGGCGCCGGCGCGCTGGGGACAGGACCCGTTCGTCCTGAACGACGCGGCGATCGCCGGCGACACCCTGAGCCTCAACCTCTCGTATGCCGGGGGCTGCGCGCGCCATGAGTTCACCCTGGTCGCTTCGGAGTCGTTTCGGGAATCTGATCCCGTGCAGCTTCCCCTGTCTCTCGCGCACGACGCGAACGGCGACTCCTGCGAGGCGTGGCTGACCCAGGACTACGAGTTCGACCTGACGCTGCTCCGCGACCGGTACCGGCAGTCCTATGGTGCCGGGTCCGGACGCATCGTGCTGTTGTTGGACAGCGTTCCGGACGGCACGCTCCTCTACGTGTTCTCGTAGCGGTGGGCGCTACTTCGCGCGGTGCGGTCCCGCGTTTCGCCCGCCCGTGGCGGGCGGTGCCGGTCTGGAGACCGGCGTTCCAATCCGTACGTGCCTATCGGGGGGAAAGTGTGAAAGGGGGGGATCCGAGCCTCCCTTTTGCGAGCACCGATGCCTGGTTTCGCGGGCCCCC
>JAPPGX010000010.1 GCA_028877265.1 Acidobacteriota bacterium | reverse complement strand
ACCGAATCGCGACCGACGCCGCCCGCGAGGAAGGCAGGCCGAGCGTACTCCTGCTCGGGCGGTACAGACACTTGAGCCCGGACATGGGACCGCTCCGACGAAACCACCCTGACCTGAACCTTGAGTACCGGACGGTGCACGCAGCCAAGGGATTGGAGGCCGACTACGTTGTCTTGCTCGGCATCTGCGCCGGTCGGTACGGGTTCCCGACCGAAATCATCGACGACCCGCTGGTCGACTTGGTCCTCGCCGCGCCCGAAGAACATCCGAACGCGGAGGAACGCCGGCTCTTCTATGTCGCCCTGACACGCGCCAGGCGGCGGACATACCTCCTCGAAGAGAAACAAGCGCGCTCCGCTTTTGTCGAGGAACTCCTCTTGGCGGGTGGCCGGATCGACACCTTCGGCTTAAGGAACCCGGATGAACAGCATTGTCCCGAATGCAGGAAAGGGCGCCTCGTGCCGCGGACCAGCGAGGGCGGCCGAGCGTTCTACGGCTGCTCCAACTACCCGTACTGCGAGCAGACGCAGTCGTCGTGTCCCAAATGCCGCCGAGGACTGCCGACGCGAGATGGGGACACCACCCGGTGCCCGGTGTGCGGACAGCAGTTCGCGAGCTGCCCCCGGTGCGACGGATGGCTACAACGAAAACAGGGATCGCATGGGCTGTTTCTGGGCTGTTCAAACTGGCCTACCTGCGAATTCACCCGCGCGACCCGACGCCGTTTGAGGATCAGACCTCGGCGCTGAGCGAGGTTCCGTCGGGCCGTCGCAGATTCCCCTAGGGAGGACTGTCCCCGCCTATTCACCGACCCGGGTCGGAGACCGGCGCTCCAAGCCGTCGCGCGCTTCCGGCTGATCAGCGGGATGCGGTTTCGCGGCCCTGCGGGCCGCTATGCCGGCTGAAGCCGGCGTTCCTATAGGTTTTTCAGCGCCCATTTTGGGCGAACACAAACTGCTTCGCGCAGTGGCCGATCCGCCGGGAGCACCTTGGCGTTCCACGTGCCGTAGAGCACCGAGCTTGGACTTGTGCCCCGACGGATGGCCGGGATGGAGGCCCCGTCAGAGAGTCAGCGCCACCGAGTGCCAAGTATAGGAGACGGCAACGTCGCGGCAGGCCTGCGAAGCCCCAGCAGAGCACGACGCTCGAAGGAACACGACGATGAGTCATCACGTCTCCTGGTTTGCCGGCATCGACCTCGGTGATCACAAGCACCGGGTCCACCTGACCGATGCGGCCGGCACGTTCGTTGGCGCGGCCGCCTTCCCCCACCGGGGGAGGGGGATCGCCCAACTTCTGGGTTGGCTCTTGGACAAGGCCGGGGCGGATCCCGGTTCGATCGGGGTCGCGCTCGAGGTTCCCCACGGCGCGGTGGTGGACGGGTTGCTGGAGCAGGGCTTCGCGACCTTTGCGATCAACCCGAAGCAGGCGGACCGCGGGCGCGAGTTGCTGGTCCTGTCGGGGGCGAAGGACGATCCGCGGGACGCCGAGGGTCTTGCGGTGATGCTGCGCGTGGTTCCCCGGGTCTTTCGGCACCTGCAGCCGAAGCATCCGGTGCTGGTGCTGCTACGGGACCGCTCGCGGCTGCGCGCGGACCTGGTGAAGCGGCGCACCCAGTTGAGCCAGAAGATCCGGGCCCAGCTGCTGCGCTACTTCCCGGCGATGTGGGAGCTGGCGGGGAGCCTGTCCGGGCTCTGGGGCAGCTTGTTCCTCACCCTGTGGGAGCGGGCTCCGACCCCGGAGCGGGCGCGGCGGCTGCACCGCGGCACGGTGGCGAAGGTGTTGGGGCGGTGCAAGATCCGCAAGCGCACCGCGGAAGAGGTGGTTGGTGTGCTGCGCCAGCCGGCCCTGGTGGTCGCCCCGGGAGTGACCCAGGGGGCGGTGGAGACCATCGGGATGCTGGTGGCCCAGTTGCGGCTGGTGCACGAACAGGTGAAGGCGATGGACCGGGGGATCGCCGAGCTGCTCGAGGAGTTGCCGGCGGCGCTCGGAGAAGCCGGCGACGGCGCGGACTCCCTGACCCGGCTGCTCTCGATGAAGGGTGCGGGACCGGTGGTGGCCGCCGGACTGTTCGGGGAGGCGAGCGATCTCCTGGTGGGAGGCACCTTCGGCCAGACCCGCGCCTACCTTGGCGCCGCCCCGGTCACCAGGGAGTCCGGGGGCACCAAGAGGCGCTACAAACGGCGGGCGGTGAACCGCTATGGACAAAACGCCCTCTACCACTTCTCCGCCGCCGCCATCGCCGCCGATCCCGGCTTCCAGCGGCAAAAGGAGGTCCTCAAGGCACGCGGCCACAACCACGCCCGCATCCTCAGAACCCTCGGCGACCGGATCCTCCGCATCTTCTTCGCCATGCAGCGCGACCGAACCCTCTACGACCCCGAACGCACCCTACGAAAGGTTGCCGCTTGACTCCTACTCCCTCAATCCCCTCTTGCAAAAAGGTAGAGAGTCCAAGCCGGCGGCGCCGTCACGGCTGTTGGCCGACGCGCGAGACTGCAAGGTCACGGAACTCGACCGGCTCTTCGCGGCTGACGAGCCCGGTCTCCAGCGTTCAGTGGCGCCAGCTCGACGTATCCGCCCCCGCCGGCGCGCTGACCCGGATCCGCTCCACGATCCGCGGCGCGAACATCTGGATGTAGCGCAGCCGGGAGAACCCGTTCCCGCGGGTGTGGTCGCCGTTCCAGCAGTGCTCGTCGCCGTCCCCGTAGTCCACTTCGCCGCCGTAGGGTGGATCCGTGGTGGACTCCAGGAACTCCTCGGTGAGCTCCACCGCGTTGTTCAGGTAGTAGTTGTCCATGTCCCCCACGTAGATGTGGAGCTTGCCGGCGAGCCGGGGCCCGAGCGTCTGCCAGTCACGCTGCAGGATGTGGCTGAGGTCGTAGTTCTCCCGCCAGTGGGCGGCCACCTCCGGGTCGATCTCGCCGGTGACCTTGTCCCAGATGCGGCGCGGATATCCGTCCTCGCCGACCGGTGAGTAGACCGCTTCCCACACGTCCCACTGCTGGCCCGACCGGGTCCGGGTCCCCAGGACCAGCTCCCGGTGGTTCATCTCCTCGAGCGTTGAAGCGATGTGCCCCTTGCCGTCGCGCCGGCCAGGCCGGGCGGTCCGCTTGAAGGCGCTGTCGAGGTAGTAGGCGTTTTCGTCCTCGTAGAGGTTGACCACCGTGAACGCCCGGAAGTCGATGGGGTCGGGACAGGCGACCCACGCCCCGTTGTAGTCGTCGGGGTAGAGCACCTGCGCGGCCATGGACTCCCAGCCCCCGGTGGAGCCGCCGTAGAGGAAGCGCGACCACCCCTCCCCGAGTCCGCGGAACCGGCGTTCGATCTCGGGGACGAGTTCGTAGGTGATGGCGTCGCCGTAGGGGCCGAGGTTCTCGGAGTTCACCGCGTAGGAGTCGTCGTAGTAGGGATTCGGGTGCTGGACCTCCACCACCAGCATCCGGGGGAAGTCGTCGCTCGTCCAGTCCTGGTAGAGCTGCCAGGCGTGTTCCTCCTGGATCCGGTTGTAGCAGTCGAGGTCGAAGCGGGCGGAGTACTCGCACTCTAGGTCCGGGTCCGGCGGCTCCTCCCGCCAGCCGCCGAAGGTGTAGGGGAAGTGACCGTGGTGGATGGCGATCGGATAGCGCGCTTCGGGGTTTTCGTCGAAGCCGTGCGGGATGAGCACCCAGGCCCCGAGTTCGGTGGGGGTTCCCCAGAACTCGGTGAGGAGATCGCTCTGGATCCTGACGTGCTTCACGTACTCGGACTCCGGCGGCATCGGGAGAGGGGGGATCTCCTGGTCGAGCACGACCTCGATGGTGGCCGCGGCGCCCGGACCGAGCGAGATCGTCTCGGGGGTCGAGTAGAGGTTGCCCGGCTTGCGGTTCCACACCTGGCCCTCGCCGCGGTCGGGCGGCAGCTTCACGACGTGGCCGTCGGCGCGCTCGTAGGTCTGGTAGCGGTTCAGCAGCGCCTGCACCCGGTACTCGCCGGGCGGGACGCCGGTCAGGCTGCGGATCGGGTAGCCGAAGGCCCCGCCGTCCACGGTGACCGCCTCTCCCGGCGCCCATCCGTCGACGTCCACGCCGAAGGCGAGCTGACTGTCCGGGCCGTCCACGATCTGGAAGCGCGGCTCGGCCGCGTCGTCCTGGGAGAGCATGAGGACCAGCCGGCCGTCGAGTGGTTCGGTACTGCGGTCGGCGGGGAAGGTCACCGAGAAGGTGGGGCCGCCGGGCCCGGAGCAGCCGAGCGCAGCGAGCGCGGCGATGAGAACGAGCGGCCGGACCGCGGTGAGTGGCTTGGCGTTGCTCATGGGAGGCCCCCTTCACCGGGTTTTCCGGTGTGTTGGGGGATTGTGCCAGCGAGGGCGGGCGCGCTCGGAGCGCCGGCCTCCGGCCGGCATCGCGGCCGCAGGCCGCGAAACGCACGC
>JAPPGX010000191.1:135754-156491 GCA_028877265.1 Acidobacteriota bacterium | reverse complement strand
GTGTCCGGTTCGGACAGGAGGGGAAACCCCTCCCCGCACCCCACCCCCGCGGCGCTATGCGCCGCGATTTGACGCCAAAGGACTCCGACCACGGGCTGCCAAGCACAACGACATGGCACGACCGGCCAAGATCCCCAAACCGACGTGGAGCAGCGCACTCACCACTCCCATCTGACGACACCATGACCAAGCCCGGAAGGATCGAGAAGACACGCGCGGAATGGCGCGCCCAGCTGACTCCGGAACAGTTCGCCGTCACCCGCCGCGGGGCCACCGAACCGGCGTTCACGGGGGCCCACTACGGGAACCGCGCTGACGGGGAATACCGGTGCGTCTGTTGCGGAGCGCTCCTCTTCTCCTCGAAGGACAAGTACGACTCCGGGAGCGGCTGGCCGAGCTTCACGCGGCCCGCGGAGCGCGATGCGGCCGCTACCTCGGTGGACCGCAGTCTCGGCATGGTGCGCACCGAAGCGAGCTGTGCGCGCTGCGACGCTCACCTCGGCCACGTGTTCCCGGACGGCCCGCCGCAGGAAACCGGAGAGCGCTGGTGCATCAACTCCGCGGCCCTCGACTTCCGCAGCTCGACATCAGGTGGCGACGATCGCTGATCCGGTCATCGCCGCCCTGCTGCTCATTCCGGCAGGCTTCGTCGCGGGTGCGCTCAACACGGTCGCCGGCGGCGGATCGTTCCTCACCCTGCCGCTGCTGATCCTGTTGGGACTGCCCCATACCGTCGCCAACGGCACGAACCGGCTCGCGATCCTGATCCAGACCGCCGGCGCCACCGCCGCCTTCCGCCGCGCCGACGTACTGCCGGTGGGCGTGCTCGTCCGGCTGGGCCTTGCGGCGGTCGTCGGTGCGGGCCTCGGCAGCACCCTGGCGGTGCACGTGGGGGAGACGGTCTTCCTGCGGTTCCTCTCCATCGTCATGGTGCTGTTCACGCTGTTCCCGCTCCTCCACGTCGACGCACCAACGAGAGAGGGACCACCCCGGAGCGGGATCGGACTCCTCGCGGCATTCGTCGTCGTGGGGTTCTACGGCGGCTTCCTCCAGGCGGGGGTCGGGTTCCTCTCGCTCGGCGCCACGAGTTGGGCGGGGTACGGGCTGGTGGCCGGGAACGCGATCAAGGTGGCCTGCATCTTCCTGTTCTCCATCGTGTCGCTCTCGGTATTCGCCGCGAACGGGGTCGTGGACTGGGGGGTGGGCCTGGCGCTCGGCATCGGGACCTTTGCCGGGGCCCTCGTCGGCGCCCGGCTGACCCTGCGGGCCGGCGACCGGATCCTGCGCTTCATCGTGGCGGCCGCGACCCTCGCCTTCGCGGTCGTTCTGTGGCTGCGGACGTGAGCCGGCAAGCGGGGCGCCCGCGGCGGGAGCCGTGGGAGATCCCGGCGAACGCCGCTCCCCATCGCCGGCTGCGGCTCACCCCGCCGGGGCCCTTCACGCTCGAGAGCGGCGCCGTTCTGCCCGGGCTGGAGATCGCCTGCGAGACCTGGGGTGAACCCGCCCCGGACGGCGGGAATACCGTCCTGATCGCTCCGGCGCTCTCGGCCGATGCGCATGCGGCCGGGCGCGGCGGAGGCGCGGAATCGGCCGTGGACGGGTTCGGGGCCGAGAGCGCCGCCGGGAACGAGGGCCTCGGCTGGTGGGATCCCATGATCGGACCCGGCAAGGCGTTCGACACCGACCGGTTCCACGTGGTCTGCATGAGCCTCCTGGGCGGGTGCGGCGGCACAACCGGTCCGCTCAGCATCAATCCGGACACCGGGCGTCCCTACGGGCCCGATTTCCCCGCGATCACAGTGGGAGACATCGTCCGGGCTTCCCGCTCCGGGCTCCACCAACTCGGGGTCCGCCGGTTGCGGGGAATCTCCGGCGGCTCGCTCGGGGGGATGCAGGCGTTCGAATGGGCGGCGGCGTTTCCGGACGAGGTGGACGCGGTCGTCGCCGTCGCGAGCACCCCCGGCCTCTCCGCCCAGGGCATCGGCTGGAACTGGATCGCGAGGAGCGCGATCGCGGGAGACCCGGCCTGGTGCGAGGGCCGCTACGCCGAGGAAGGAACCCGTCCGGTCCACGGCCTCGCCACCGCCCGCATGGTGGGGCACCTGACCTACCTCTCCGCGCCCGGCATGGAGACAAAATTCGGACGCCGCCTCCAGGAGCGGCGGGATTTCGCCGGCGACCTCCAGGCCGCGGACTTCCAGGTCGAGTCCTACCTCGTCCACCAGGCCGCGAAATTCAACCGGCGCTTCGACGCCAACGCCTATCTGTTCCTCTCCTACGCCCTCACGCGGTTCGATCTCGCGGAGCGCTACGGCGGCGGCGATCTCGAGGCGGCGGCGGAGCGGTTCCGCTGCCGCACCCTGCTCCTCTCCTTCTCCTCCGATTGGCTATACCCTTCCGGCGACTCCCGAAGGCTCGCGGCCGCGCTCGAGGCCCGCCGGAAGAGCGTGGTCCATCACGAGATCGACACGACGTACGGGCATGACTCGTTCCTCCTGGAGGCGGGCCGCATGACTCCCCTCGTTCGCGGGTTTCTGGGTCCGTAGAGGTAGACGTCCCATGAGCGACAAAGAAGTCGGCGCCGAGACCCGCGAGTTCGGCTTCGCCACCCGGGCGGTGCATGCCGGCGCCCGGCCCGAGCCGCACAGCGGGGCGCGCGCCACCCCCATCTTCCAGACCACCAGCTACGTGTTCGAGGACCCGGAGGCGGCGGCGGCCTATTTCAACCTCCAGGAGTACGGGAACACGTACTCGCGGATCATGAACCCCACGGTGGCGGCGTTCGAAGAGCGGATCGCGAACCTCGAGGGCGGCGTGGGCGCGGTCGCCTTCGCCTCGGGGCTCGCTGCCCAGGCGGGCGCGTTCTTCACCGCGCTCCAGCCCGGCGACCACGTGGTCGCGTCCCGGGCCCTTTACGGCGGCACCCTCACCCAGCTCAAGCATCTCGAACGCAAGCTGGGGTTCGAGGTCACCTTCGTGGACCCGGACGAGCCGGACAACTGGAAGGGCGCCGTCCGTCCCGAAACCCGGCTGTTCTTCGGTGAAACGATCGGCAACCCCGGCGGCAACGTCCTCGACATCGAGGCTGTCGCGGCGATCGCGCACCGCCAGGGCGTGCCCCTCATGGTGGACAGCACGTTCGCGACCCCCTACCTCTGCCGGCCCCTCGAGTGGGGGGCCGACATCGTGGTCCATTCGGCGACGAAGTTCATCGGCGGCCACGGGAACAGCATCGGCGGGGTGGTGGTCGAGTCGGGGCGGTTCCCGTGGGACAACGGCAAGTTTCCGGGGATCGCGGATCCGTCGCCGGCCTACCACGGCCTCGCTTTTCAGGCGACCTTCGGCGAGTACGGATTCCTGATGAAGCTGCGCGCCGAAACGCTGCGGGACCTCGGGGCCTGCATGTCCCCGTTCAACGCCTTCCTTTTCGGGCTCGGAACCGAGACGCTGCCCCTCCGGATGGCGCGGCACACGGCGAACGCTCTGGAGATCGCGACCTTCCTGACCGGAAGGCCCGAGGTCGAGACGGTGGCGCACGCGGGACTCCCCGGGAGCCGCTACGCCGCGCTGGTGGCAAAGTACCTTCCCCGGGGAGCCGGCTCGGTGTTCTCCTTCGACCTGAAGGGAGGGCGCGCGGCGGGGGCCCGGTTCATTCGCGAGCTCAATCTCTTCTCCCATCTCGCGAACGTCGGCGATGCGAAGAGCCTGGTCATCCACCCGGCGAGCACCACCCACCGGCAACTCGACGACGAGGAACTCCGGGGCGCCGGAATCTCGCCGGGAACGATCCGCCTTTCGGTCGGCATCGAAGATCCGCGGGACCTGATCTGGGACCTGACCCGCGGCCTGGAAGCGGCCGCCGTGACCGGGGCCGATGAAACCCCCGCCGGGGAGACCATGGCATGTCCTCTGTAATCGCTTGTGAACTCCCGCCGCCGCTGCCCGCGGACGGTTCGGAGCCGGATCTCGGCCAGTACCAGGATGCCGGGACGATCCGCCGGCTGCTGACTGCCGCCCGGACGGTGGCCGTGGTCGGCCTCTCGCCGAAGGAACTGCGCGCCAGCTACTTCGTCGGCTTCTACCTGCAGCGGAACGGATACCGGGTGGTCCCCGTAAACCCGCGGGAGCAGGAGATCCTGGGAGAGAAGTGCTATCCGAGCGTCGCGGCGATCGAGGAGCCGGTGGACATCGTGAACGTGTTCCGCGCCCCGGCCGCGGTTCCCGGCATCGTCGAGGAGTGCGCCGGCCGCGCGAAGGCGATCTGGCTGCAATACGGAGTCATCCACCCGGAGGCGGCCGAACGGGCCCGCGAACTCGGGATTGAGGTGGTCATGGACCGCTGCATGAAGGTGGAACACGCCCGGCACCTGGGGCGGCTCCACTGGCTCGGGTTCACCACCCGCCGCATCACCGCCAGACGGGGATAGCGACTCACTCACGGTACGCCGCGAGCCCATGCCCAAGAAGAGCGCAACGGCGCCCGCCGACTCCACCATCCTCCGGCAGTTCGTCGCGCGGCCCCGCGAGATCGGCGCCGTCTGGCGCAGTTCGCCGGCGCTCGGCGTCGCGATGGCGGACGCGGTCCGCTGGCCGGACAAGGCCGCCGTGGTCGAAGCCGGGGCGGGAGACGGCGCCATCACCGAACACCTGCTCGCGGCGAAGCCCCCCGAGACTCCGTTCCTCGCCGTCGAGCTCAACCGGATGTGCGCTCACGAACTCGCGCGCCGCCTGCCCGGCATCAGGATCGTGGTGGACGATCTCGCCAACCTGTGCTCCATCTGCGCCCGGGAGGAGGTGGGTGAGGTGGGCGCCGTCGTCGCGACGCTGCCCTGGTCGGTCGTTCCGGAAGACAAGCAGACCGGCATGCTGGAGGCGATCCTCGAAACGCTGGCTCCCGACGGGCAGTTGCTCTTCTACATCTACATCCAGGCGCTGCCGTTCTGGCGCCGTTCGCCCTTCGCCAGGCGGCTCCACGAGAGCTTCGAGACCATCGAGCACGGATCCGTCGTCTGGAAGAACGTGCCTCCGGCCGTCGTCTTCTCGTGCCGGGGACTCCGCCGGGCCCCAGGTCACACGGGTTAGGCGGGTATTCGCGGGGCGCCCGCAATGCGCCCCGATCCGAGGCAGCGGGTGCCCCGGTAGAGGACCGCGAACTGACCCGGAGCGAGACCCTCGTCCGGCTCGTCGAGCACGACCTCCCCTTCCCCGGTCCCGTCCCACGACACCTGCGCCGGGACCAGTTCCGGTCCGTGCCGCACCCGGACATGGAGGCGCTCCGAGCCGGACGGCGCGCCGTCCCCGATCCAGTGAAGGTCCTCGACCCGGCAACGCTTCGCCGGCCGGCCGGCGCCCCGGCGCACGAGGACCCGGTTCTCCCGCGGGTCCTTGCCGGCGACGAACCAGGGGCCGCCCCCGAGGCCGAGGCCGCGCCGCTGGCCGATCGTGAACAGCCAGTGCCCGCGGTGGGTTCCGATCTCGTCTCCCGTCGCCTCGTCCACGACTGGCCCCGGCCGGTCGCCGAGGTGGGCGGTCACGAAGTCGCGGTAGCGCACGCCCCCGAGAAAGCAGATGCCCTGGCTGTCGCGGCGGTCCTGCGGCGCCAGCCCGAGCCGGGCGGCGAGCCGCCGGACCTCGGTCTTCCGCAGGTCGCCTACCGGGAACGACGACCGCTCGAGCTGGCGCCCGCTGATCCGGGAGAGGAAGTAGGTCTGATCCTTCACCGGGTCGGGGGCGCGGTGCAGCTCGATGCCGTCCGTCGTCTCGACCCGCCGCGCGTAGTGTCCGGTCGCCACCCTTTCGAAGCGGCCGCCCGGAATCTCGGCGTCCACCCAGTCGGCGAAGGCCCCGAACTTGATCCGCGAGTTGCAGAAGAGATCGGGACTCGGCGTCCCGCCGCGCTCGAGTTCGTCGAGGAGGTAGGCAACGACGCCCTCCCGGTAGGCGCGCTGCAGCGGGATCACGGTGAGCGGGACCCCGAACTGTCCGGCGACGGCGCGGGCGTAGCGGAGGTCCTCCTCCCAGGGGCACTCGCCGAGGTGCTCGAGCTCGTCCTCGAGCCAGACCTTGAGGTAGAAGGCGTGCACGTCATGACCCGCCTGCGCCAGCGTGGCGAGGGCGACGGAGCTGTCCACCCCTCCCGACGCGAGTACGGCGACGCGCATACCGATTATCCCGCCAGGAATCATGACGCGGCGCCGGAACGGCGGTAGGATTCCGCCGGGTTGGCGCGGCGCCCCGCCGCGCCCCCGGACCCTCATGGCAGAACCAACGACCAACCAACATGCCGGCAGCCTTCTCGCCATCTGGGCCAAGGGAGTACGCGGTCAACCCATGATGTCCCGGTCCGCGGGGGAACTGATCGCGGGCGAAGGGCTTCGCGACTCCGCGCCGGCCCGGGGGAAGCGCCAGGTCACCGTCCTTTCGCGGGAAGCGTGGGAGCGCGCGGCTGACGAAGCCGGGCAGCCCGACGCGGACCCGGCCCTCCGGCGCGCGAACCTGCTCGTGACCGGGGTGGACTTCCGAGAGACCATCGGACGCACGCTCGCGGTGGGCGCGACCCGGATCCTGATCCACGGGGAAACGAAGCCCTGCGAACGGATGGACGGCGCGGCGCTGCGGATGCGCGACTCACTGGCCCCCGACTGGCGCGGAGGGGCTTTCGGCGAAGTGGTGAGCGGCGGAAGGATTCGGATCGGCGATCCGGTCGGTTGGGCTTAGCAGCCGGTGACAAAACCCACGCGGCGTTCGACGGGTGATGCATCCCGTCTGAACCGCGCCTCTACGAGGCGCTCTGCGTTGCGTTTCGGTCGAAATACGCCCGGCATTCCTCCCTCACGCGCCTTGTCAGCCGGGCGCCTCACCCGTCTCGGCGCTCACGTGGGTTTCACCACCGGCTGCCAAGGACCTCCCGGTCCTTGACCCGGCGAGACGAGAGCGCCGAGGGGTCGGCAGCGGCCCGGTTCCGGCTTGCGCCGGTAGGCCCGATCCCGGAGGGAGCCGTCGGCCCTGCGGGGGATGCCCGCCGGGTCGCGGTCACCGTCCGGCAGGCCGGCGGGCGCGTCCTGGTCGTCGGGGGCTTCGTCCGGGACGGCATGCTCGGGTGTTCCACGGGCGAGCCGGACCTCGAGGTATTCGGCCTGCCGGTGCGCAAACTCGAACGGGCGCTGCAGCCGCTCGGAAAGGTCCGCCGGATCGGCCGGGCCTTTCCCGTACTCCGCGTCGGGGGCCTCGCCCTGGAAGTCGCCCTGCCGCGCCGGGAATCGAAGACCGGGCCGGGCCACCTGGGTTTCGAGGTCGTGGTGGACCCGGGCATGAGTTTCGAGGAGGCGGCCCGGCGCCGCGACCTCACCCTCAACGCCATGGGACTCGACCCCCTGACCGGCGAGCTGTTCGATCCCTACCGAGGGGCGCGCGACCTCGCCCGAGGGGTGATGCGGGCCACGGACCCGGGCAAGTTTCCGGAAGACCCGCTCCGCGGACTGCGGGTGGCCGCGTTCGCTTCCCGCTTCGGGTTCACCGCCGACGAAGAATTGCACGGTCTGTGCGCCGGCCTGGACCTTTCCGAACTCAGTCCGGAACGGATCCTGGACGAACTCGAGAAGCTGCTCCACGGCGGGGAACCGTCGCGAGGCCTCCGTTTTCTCGCCGCCACCCGGCTCCTTCGGTTCCTGCCGGAGGTGGACGCCCTTCGCGGGGTTCCCCAGGACCCCGAGTGGCATCCGGAGGGAGACGTCTTCGAGCACACCCTGCTGGCGGTGGACCGGGCGGCGGAGTTGGCCTCCGGCGACCAGGAAGCCAGGCGGGCCCTGCTGCTCGGAGCCCTCTGCCACGACTTCGGCAAGCCGGCCACCACCCGGGAGCGGCGCGGACGCATCACCGCCTACGCCCACGATGCCGCCGGGGCGCCGCTCGCCCGCCGCTTCCTGGAAGCGCTGCGGGCGCCGCGCGCGCTGGTGGACGAAGTCGAGGCCCTGACGCGCCGCCACCTGGCGCCCGCGTTCTATCCGAGGCAGGGCGCGAAGCGCGCCGCCTACCGGCGGCTGGCCCGCGAGATGGCCGCCGCCGGAACCACCCTCGAGGCCCTGCTGCGGGTCGCCACCGCGGACCAGCTCGGGCGCACCACGGAGAACGCGCTGGCCGGACGGTTCCCCGAGGGCGAGGTGTTCCGGGAGCGGGCGGAGGCCGCCGGAGTCTTCCGCGGACCACCGGAGGACGCGGTCAGCGGAAGGCACGTGCTGGCGCGCCATGTCGCCCCGGGAAAGGCGGTTGGACGGATTCTCGACCGGAGCCGTGAAGTGCAGGACGCGAGCGGCGAGACCGACCCGGAGAAGATCCTGGACCGGGTGATTCCGGCAACCCCCGGAGGAAACGAACGATGAACCTGACCGTCCCTGACCGCCCCTTCGCGGTGCGGCCCACGACCTGGATCGAACCGGAGCGGCTGCGGGCGGCGCTCGGCCTCCGCATCACCCTGGTGAGCGAGACCTTCCAGCGCACCGGGAGCTTCAAGTTCCGCGCCGCTTTCCACCGGGCTCGGACGTCGTCGGCCCGGCACCTGATCGCCGCCTCCTCCGGCAACTTCGGTCAGGCGCTGGCGCTCGCCTGCCGCCTGCTGCGCAAACAGGCCACGATCGTGATGCCGTCCATCTCCGCCCGGGTGAAGATCGAGGCCGTGCGCGGCCACGGCGCCGCGGTGGAGCTGACCGACGTGGAGAAGGAGTCGCGGGAGGACGGGGTGGCCCGGATCCTCGCCAGTTTCCCGGAGGCGGAGGTCGCGAGCGCCTACGCGGATCCGGCTGTCATCGCCGGCAACGCGACGCTCGGAGTCGAGATCGCGGCCCGGCTGAGCCGCTTCTCGCCGGCCCGGCGGCGGAAGGCGGTGGTCGTGGTTCCCATCGGCGGCGGGGGTATCAGCTCCGGAATCCTGACCGGCCTCGAGGCCGCGGGGCTTTCGGAGGTCCCGGTGGTGGGCGCCGAGCCGCTGCTCGCGAACGACGCCGCCGAGTCCCTCCGCCGCGGCGAACTCGTGAGCCACGCCGGCGAAGCGCTCTCGCTCGCCGACGGGGCCCGGCTTCCCCGGCTCGGCGGGAACAACTGGACGATCCTGCGCGAAGGGATCCGGGCCATCGTGGAAGTGCCCGAGGCGCAGATCGCGGGAGCAGTGCGGGCGCTGTTCACCCAGGCCAACCTGAAGGCGGAGCCCACCGGGGCGCTGGGGATCGGGGCGCTGCTCACGAGCCCCGAGCGGTTCGAGGACCGGGAGGTCTTCGTCGTCATCACCGGAGGCAACGTGGACCCGGCCGTGTACTCGCGGATTCTCACGGGCGCGAACTCGGTCGCGGAGGCCTACGGCGCGCCCTGATGTTGCGGTTGCTCCTGCTGCGTCACGCCAAGTCCGCCTGGAACCATCCCGGCCTCCGGGATCACGATCGGCCACTCGCACCACGCGCTGGTCGGCCGGCGGACGGGACCCCATGGACCGGTTTCGTAGAGATCGTGAATCCTTGTAGCGCGGGCCCCATCCGCCGGCCGAACGGCACTTCGTGCCTCCGAATCGGAACTCGCCGCATCATGGCGTCTCCGGTTGAACCACCAGCCCAATCCGGGGCGGCAGGCGAGTTCCGATTCGCGCCGTCTTTTTGCGAAAGGGGGGCCAGCCCCCCTTTCACACTTTCCCCCCGCACGACGCGCCGGCCTGGAACGCCGACCTCGGGTCGGCACACCGGACCCAAGGTCCGCGGTCGGCCCGTCGCTCTACCTGCTCACGACACGGACTGCGCGAGCTAGCAATGCTCCGCCTGCTGCTCCTCCGCCACGCCAAGTCGGACTGGAGCCACCCCGGCCTCCACGACCACGACCGGCCGCTGGCGCGCCGCGGGGTGCGGGACGCCCCACGCATGGGCCGTTACCTGCGGGAACAGGGGTTCACCCCGACGGCGGCGCTCGTTTCCACCGCGGTTCGGGCGCGGACCACCGCCGCGCTCGCACTGGAGGAGGCCGGCGCGACGCCAGACGCCCTGCGGCTGGTCCCGGATCTCTACGGATCGAGTCCGGACGAGATCGTGGAGATCGTGGCAGAGGAGGGCGGGAGCGCGTCTCCTCTGCTCGTGGTGGCGCACAACCCCGGCATGGAAGACCTCGCGGCCCGGTTCCTGGGCCGTTACGAGCATTTCCCCACCGCGGCCCTCCTGGTGGCCCGGGTACCGGCCTCCGACTGGGCGGGGCTCTCCCCCGCCAAGGCATCCGTCGAGGCGTTCGTCCGTCCCCGGGAACTGCCCCGGGCCTGAACGAAGGCCCGGGCCTGAACAGCCTGTGGCAAAACCCACGCGGCGTTCGAGCGACGATGCATCCCGCCTGAACCGCGCCTCTACGAGGCGCTCATCGTTCCGTTTCGGTCGGAATACACCCGGTATTCCTCCCTCACGCGCCTTGTCAGGCGGGCGCCTCGCCGCTCTCGGCGCTCACGTGGGCTTCACCACAGGCTGTTAACCCCGGGCAGGGCCCCGGGTATCCTTGGCCGCCCTTCGCCGGGGAGAACCCCTTGAAGAATCCGCTCCGCTCCGACTGGTTCCGGCGCACCCTGCTGCCCGGTTTCTGCTTCCAGTCGATGGTGATTGCGGGCGGGTACGGCACCGGGCGCGAGCTCGTGGACTTCTTCCTGACCAAAGGCGTCCTCGGGGGGTTGCTGGGGATGCTCCTGATCACGACGCCGCTCTGGTCCCTCGTCTGCGCCCTCACCTTCGAGATCGCCCGGCGGGCCGGTTCGTACGACTACCGCACCCTGACCCGCGAACTCCTGGGCCGCTGGAACTGGCTCTACGAGGTCATCTACCTCGCCGCGATGCTGGTGGTCGTTTCGGTGGTGGCGGCGGCCGGCGGCGAGATCGTCTCGCGCTCGCTCGGGCTCCCCTACGCCATCGGGGTGCTCGCCATCATGGTCGCGGTGGGCTACCTCGTCCTGAAGGGCACCAGCACCGTCGAGAACTTCCTGTCCTTCTGGTCGATGGCCCTCTACGCGGTGTACATCGTGGTGCTCATCGCCGCCTTCCGAGCTTTCGGACCGGAGATCGGGGCTGCCCTCGGCAGCGGCGAAGCCACCAGCGACTGGGTCCTCGGCGGCGTCGAGTACATGGCCTATAACGTGGGCACGCTTCCGGCGGTGCTCTTCTGCGCGCACCACCTGAGGACGCGCCGCGACGCGATGGTGGCGGGGATGCTCGCGGGGCCCATCGCCATCATCCCCGCCGTCCTCTTCTTCATCGCGATCGCCGGCCTCGGCTCCGGGATGATCGACGAGACCGTCCCCTCGCTCACCCTGCTGGCGGAGATCGGATCCCCGCTGCTCCTGTTCGGCTTCCAGGTGGTCCTGTTCGGCACCCTGATCGAGACCGCCACCAGCCTGATCCACGCGGTCAACGAGCGGGCGGCGCGCGCCATGGAGGAGGGAGGCCGCGAGCTGAAGACGTGGCTGCGGCCGGCGACCTCCACCGTCGTGCTGCTGGCCGCCATTCTGCTCGCCCAGGCGGGACTCGAGGATCTGATCGGAATCGGGTACCGGATCCTCACCTACGGGTTCTGGGTGATCTTCATCCTCCCGCTGCTCTGGTACGGGGTCCGGCGACTGCGCTGAGCACGTTCCCCGGCCACCACGCGACCGGACGCGAACCGTTTCCGGTGGTCATGGGTAAAGATGCCGCTGGAATACCCACGTGTACGCGAGGAGCCTCACCCGGATTCTCCGGCGCAACGCGCGCAGCGTGCTCGTGCTCGGGCCGCGGCAGGTGGGCAAGTCCACCCTGCTCGCCTCGCTCCAGCCGGACCTGACCCTCAACCTCGCGAGCCCGCGGGTCTTCCGCGAGTACGTGGGGCATCCCGAGCGGCTGGAACGGGAGCTCGAGACGGCCCCGGAAACCACCCGGACCATTCTTCTGGACGAGGTGCACCGGATACCCGCGCTGCTCGACGCGGTGCAGGTCGCGGTGGACGGCAGACCGGGCCGGTTTCGGTTTCTGATCTCGGGCGCGAGCGCCCGGCAACTGCGCCGGGGCCAGGCCAATCTGCTGCCCGGACGGGTCCAGATCCATCGCCTCCATCCGCTCACCGTCCGTGAACTCGGCGCCGACTTCGACCTCGATCGGGTCCTCGCCCACGGGACGCTTCCCGGCATCTATCGCGAGCCGGACCCGGAGACCCGGGCGACCGACCTCCGCAGCTACACGGACTCCTACCTGCGGGAAGAGGTACAGGCCGAGGCGCTGGTCCGAAACGTCGGCGGATTCGCGCGCCTTCTCGATCTCGTCGCGGCGGCGTCGGGGCGGATCCTGAACGTCCACAACCTCTCGCAGGACGCCGGGCTCGGCTACGAGACCGCGCGCCGCTACCTCGAGGTCCTCGAAGACACGCTGATCGCCTTTCGAGTGCCGGCCTGGAGCGGCTCTGACCGCGCCAACCTGATCCGTCACGGCAAGCTGTTCCTGTTCGATATCGGGGTCCGCAACGCACTCCTGCGACGGCCGCTGGACCGGCCTCTCGAGGACGAGCGGGGACTGCTTCTCGAACACCTGGTGGCGCTCGAGCTGCACCAGCGACTTCAGTCCTTCCTTCCGGATGCGACCCTCCACCACTACCGGACCCGCCACGGGGTTGAAGTGGACTTCGTGCTTTCGCTGGGGCGCGAAACCTGGGGAATCGAGGTGAAGTCCAGCCGCCGGGTCCATACGAGCATGTTGCGCGGCCTCAAGGGGCTGGCCTACCGGAATTCCCAGGTGACCCGAAAGATCCTCGTGTTCCTGGGCCCGCGACCCCAGGTCGTGGATGGTGTGGAGGTCCTGCCGCTTCAGAACTTCCTCAGGCTCCTGCCGGGATGACGCCCGTCCACGCGGCAGGTGCAGCCACGCGCGCGCCCCTCTAGAATCGCCATCCCGGCCACCCGGGCCGGAAAGGAGTTCCCATGAAACGCGCGTGTTTCTTTCTGCTTCTGGCCGCGGCGATTCCGGCTCTCGTCGCTTTCTCGTCCGCCCCCGAGGCGGTTCCCGCTGCCCAGACGGACATGACCTTCTTCCTCACCAGCCGGGGGCCGGGTGACGGCGCGAACCTCGGCGGACTCGAGGGCGCCGACGCGCACTGCGCCATGCTCGCCGAAGAGGCCGGCGCCGCAAGCGGCCTCACCTGGCGCGCCTACCTGAGCACCACCGGCGAAGGCGGCGTGAACGCCAGAGACCGGATCGGCGGCGGGCCCTGGCACAACGCGAACGGGGTCGTGGTGGCGAGCGACGTCGCCGACCTCCACAGCGAAGACAACCACCTGAGCAAGGAGAACTCGATCACCGAGACGGGTGAGGTCATCAGCGGCCGGGGCGACGACGTCAACCGCCACGACATCATCACCGGCTCCACCCCGGACGGGATGGCGGCCATGGGCGACGACGACACCACCTGCTCCAACTGGACGAGCAACTCCTCCGACGGCAGCGCCCTGGTGGGCCACCACGACCGGGTGGGCGGCGGCGCCAACCCCACGTCCTGGAACGCGTCCCACGGCTCCCGCGGCTGCGGGCAGGAGGACCTTCGGGGCACCGGCGGGGACGGCCTGTTCTATTGCTTCGCGATGCGCTAACGGTTCACTGGGCGCGCTAGTGTGCGCGCCGCCGCGCATGACCGAACCCAACTCGCCCGCGGGCGGCCACGGGCATCTGCTCGAGGCCTTCCAGGAGATCGGGCGAAGCCTCGAAATCGGCCGGACCGCGGACACCATTCTGGCCGGCCTTCGGCATGTGCTTCCGGGATGCGACCGCGCGACCCTGTGCGCGATCGGACTGGATGGCCGGACGGTGATCTGCCGGAGGGCGCGAGGGCGCGACAGTCTTTCCGCGGAGCCGCCCGGCACCGACCTCGGCGGGCTCGCTGAGGACACGATCGCGCGCAGCGTCGTTGACCGTGGCCGGCCCGAACTCATGGAGCTCAGCGCCGAGGTGGCGGCCTCGGATCCCGACTTGAGCGCAGGCTCGCGTTCCGCGGTGGCGGCGCCGCTCCTCGGGGCCGGCGGGCGGCGGCTCGGAGCCCTGCTCGCGGAGTCGGCGGATCCCGACGCGTTCTCCGAGCGGGACCGGGCGGCGCTGGCCTCCTACGCGGCCGGAGCCGCTCCCGCGCTCGAGCGGATCCTGTTCCACGAGAAAGCGGTCGAGGGCCGGGAACTCGTCTCCGAGATGGAGGTGGCGGGAAAGGTGCTCCAGGATCTCCTTCCGCACGAATGCCCGGTGCTGGAGGGGATGGAGGTGGCCGCGGCCTACGAACCGTGCTCGCAGGTCGGGGGGGACTACTACGACCTGATCCCGCTCGGGGAGGACCGCTGGGGTTTCGCGATGGCCGACGTGGCGGGCAAGGGCATTCCGGCAGCGCTGCTGGTGGCCGCGCTCCACGCTTCGGTGTTCTCGCTCGCCAAGTCGAGTCTCACGCTCCGCGTCATCGTGGGGCGCACGAACCAGTTGCTCTTCGAGAGCGTGGGAGAGACCCGTTACGCGACGTTCTTCTTCGGCCTGCTGGACGTTCCGCTACGCCGCCTGATCCACATCAACGCCGGACACCCGCCCCCGATCCTGGTCCGGGCGAGCGGCGAGGTCGAGATGATTCATGCCAGCGGGCTGCCGCTCGGGCTCTTCCCGGCGCCCCGCTACTTCGAGGAGGTCATCCAGCTCGGCGAGGGAGACCTGCTCGCGTTCTACACCGACGGGATCACGGAGAGCGCCGACCGGCGGGGGGACCTCTTCGGGAGAGACCGGCTTGCCGAGGTGCTGCGGCGGGAACGGGACCTGGGAACCCCCGCCGCCGAAGTCTGCGACAGCGTGCTGAAGGCGGCTCGCCGGTTCCGGAAGGGCGCTCCCGACGACGACCAGACGGTGGTCGTCATCAAGGCCGGCTAGGAACCCGTCCCGGCAGTCTCGTGGCATTCGACGGCCGATGCATCCCGGCTGAACCGCTTCGCTCGTCGTTGCGCTTCGGTCGAAAGAACGCTGCTATTCCTCCCTCGCGCGCCTAGTCAGCCGGGCGCCTCGACCGTCTCGTTGCTCACGACATTGCCGGGACGGGCTCCTAACCGACCTGCCGGCTGCGCCGGGTTTCAGTCGGAGAAGTCGCTCAGGAACTCGGTGACCGCTTCGTGCATCGCGCCGAAGCTGGGCGCAACGAAGTAGTACGGCTGGAAGTCGGTGGGGTCGTAGGGAGTGTCGGCCATCGTCCGGCAGTCGAACCGCCGGAGTTCCGCGTCCCGGAGACGATCCATTTCGCCAACGGAAGACAGGAGCCCCGCACCGTAGGCCTTGGGGATGCCGTCTTCGATCGCCGCCCCGAACTCCAGGGTGAACCAGTAGAGGCGGGCGATCCGCTCGACATCCTCATCGCTCGCCACCCGCGCAGCGCGGCCGAAATGGGAACTCAGTCCGCAGTAGAGCGGGTGGGCGAAGGAGGCCGCGTGCCCGACGAGTTCGTGGATCACGTCCGGTTCGGGGGTGTAGAGCGGGCGGCTCGCGTGCCGGATGTACTGGGTCGCCAGGAAAATCCGGTCGGCAAGGAACGACAGGAATGCCCGAGCGGTCACGAGACCGGCAACCGGGAGCATGCGGAACCCGGTCAGCGGCCGGATGCGGGCGTTCACGTCCTCGAGCTGCGGGACCCGGGTGCGGTCGAGCGCTACCGTGTCCACGCACTCGAGGTACTCGGCGCAGGCGAAGTCCCGGTGCCGCGGGTCCAGAAGTTCCCGGACGTGCTTCCAGACGGCGTGCTCCTCGTCGGTATAGGTGACCGTCGGGGCCGGGTCTCCCGAGACGTAGTCGAAGGCGAGCCTGGCGATGTCGTTCCGGCGGGCGCGATACAGCGGATCCCGGAAGCCGGGATGATCGGGATCGAGCGGAACGAGTTCCGGGCTGCCGCCGGCACCCGGCCGCACCTCGTCGGCGAGCGTGTCGAGCAGAACGTTGTCGGACATCAGCAGCCTGTGAAAAAAGTCACGCGGTATTCGAACGGCGATGCATCCCGTCTGAAACGGGCCGCTGCGCGGCCCTCATCGTTGCGTTTCGGTCGGAATACACCCGGTATTCCTCCCTCACGCGCCTTGTCAGCCCGGGCGCCTCGCCGTTCTCGGTACTCACGTCACTTTCTCCACAGGCTGCTAGGCGGACGATTCTAGTGGGGCGTTGCCGCCGTCAGGAAGCCAGCCCGGCTGCCACGAACAGGACCGTGGCGGCGACGCCGCCCAGCACCGCGTAGGGAAGCTGGGTGTTCACGTGGTCCACGAGATCGGAACCGGACGCCATGGAAGCGATGATCGTGGTGTCGGAGATCGGGGAGCAGTGATCGCCGAAGATGCCGCCCGAGAGGACCGCCCCCACCACCAGGGGAAGGTCGAGGCCGAGCACGGCGGCGGCCGGAACGGCGATGGGGAGCATGATGGCGAACGTGCCCCATGACGTCCCGGTGGAGAACGCGACGACCGAAGTCACCAGGAACAGGACGGCCGGGACGAGCCAGGCCGGCATCGCGGCCTCGGCGACTCCCGCCAGATAGACGCCTGTGCCCAGATCGCGCGCCACCGCCGAGATGGCGAAAGAGACCAGCAGAACGGTGACCACCGGCACCATCCCGCCCGCGCCCTGCAGCACGAGATCCATCGTTTTCGATACCCGGAGTACGCGCTGGAACATCCCCATCGCCGCCGCTGTCACCACCGCCGCCAGCACGGCCCAGAGTACGGACGTGCCTCCGCTTCCCTCCAGGAGGTTCCCCTCTCCGGTGATCCACAGCCCCACGAAGATCATGATCAGCAGCACGGCGAGGGGCACGACCATGTTCCGGGCCCGATCGGGCACTCCCGGGCCGGGAGGAAGGGCGAGGACGTCCGTGGAAACGAGCGGGCGGGCGCCCTCCCGGATGACCTGCCCCGTTTCGCGCGCCCGCCGTTCGGCACGCGCCATGGGGCCGAAGTCCCGTCCCGACAGGCCGAAGTAGAAGGCCAGTCCCAGCGCGGCCAGCGAGTAGAAGTTGAGGGGGATGCTCGCAACCAGCACCGAGACGCCGCTCTCGATGCCGAGAGTCGCCAGGATCGTGATGATCAGCGCCCCCCACCCGTTCATCGGGAGCAGGATGCAGACCGGCGCCGAGGTCGAATCGGTCAGGTAGGCCAGCTTCTCGCGGGAAAGCCGGAAGCGGTCGAAGAGCGGGCGCGCCACCGTGCCGCTCACCAGGCAGGTGATGCTCGACTCGACGAAGATGCCCAGCCCGAGCAACAGTGCGAGCGCCTGCGCCCCCCGCGGACCCGCGACCAGGCGCCGCTCCGTGACCCATTTCACGAAGCCGGTGACCCCGCCGCTGAACCCGATGAGCGCCAGCACGCTGCCGACCAGCGTGCTGAACAGCAGGATGGACGGGTTGTCCGAAAAAGCGACGGTGATCCGCGTCACCGTGCCGGCGAGCGCGGCGAAGACGTTCCCGCCTCCGAGCACCAGCTCTCCGAACAGGACGCCGGCGAGCAGGGCGAGCACCGCCTGGCGGGTCGCCAGGGCGACCAGGATCGCGAGGACCGGGGGGAGGACGCTGAGAAAGCCGGGGTCTTCCAAGCTCGTGAACCGTGCGGGCGGCCCGTATCGTTGCACATCCGGGACTGCGGTCGATGCGGACGGCAATAGCCTGTGGCGAGACCCACGTGAGCGCCGAGAGCGGTGAGGCGCCCGGCTGACAAGGCGCGTGAGGGAGGAATACCGGGTGTATTCCGACCGAAACGCAACGCAGAGCGCCTCGCAGAGGCGCGGTTCAGGCGGGATGCATCGCCGCTCGAACGCCGCGTGGGTCTTGCTACAGGCTGTTACGCTTCCGGCCGGGTGATCCCGGGCGCGCGCCCGGCGCCCGTGGGGAAGGACAAGCTACGGAGAGCCTTGGAAGAACACAGCAAGTTCCGGAATAGAACCCGGGGCGACGGGTCCGGCGCCCGAGGCTCGGCGGCAGTGGCTGTCCGCGAGCGATCCGCGGGGGACGGTACGAAGCCGCCGTCGCGCCGGGGCCCCCGTGAGGCCCCCGGAGCGACGACCCCTTCGCCCGCGGAGATCGGCGGAGTCCGGATCGTCCAGGATCAGGAGGGGCTCGAGGCGCTGGTGGCGGACCTGCGGGCCGCCGGCGAATTCGCCCTCGACACCGAGTTCATCCCGGAGAACCGGCTGTTCCCGGAACTCGGACTGATCCAGGTGGCGGCTCCGGGCGTGGAGGCCGTGATCGATCCGCTCGAGGTGAAGAAGCTCGACCCGCTCCTTGCGCTCATCCCGGATCCCGGCGTCCTCAAGGTCGTTCACTCCGGCAAGCACGACTTCGACATCTTCTACGGGCTCTCCTCCGTGGTCCCGAAGAACGTCTTCGACACCCAGATTGCCGCCGCGGTGATCGGGCACGGGAAGAAGGTCCAGATCGCCCTGCGGACGCTGGTTGCCGGCTTCGTGGGGCGTGAGCTGTCCAAGCAGGAGCAGATGTCCAACTGGCTGCGGCGTCCGCTCACCCCCCGCCAGGTGGAGTACGCGATCGCGGACGTGCGCTACCTGCTGCCGCTGCGGAACAAGCTGACCGAGCGGGCGAAGGCGCTCCGGCGTCTGGACTGGCTTCGCGAGGAGATGGTTCCGCTCACCGAGGAGGACTCCTACCGGATGCCTCCCGCCGAGGAGTGCTATCGCGCCCTCGACAGCCCGAGCCTCACCCCGTCGCAGCGCGGTTCGCTGCGGGAGCTGGCGGCCTGGCGAGAGCGGCGGGCCCGGGCTTCGAACCGTCCCCGGGGATGGATCCTGAAGGACGGGGCGGTGCGCGACCTCGCGCGGCGCCAACCCCGGAACCGGGAGCAGTTGCTCGCCCCCTACGAATCGGTGGCCGGCCGTCCCCCGAAGGGAGACCCGAAGACCATCCAGCAGATCCGCGCGGTGCTGCAGAAGAACCCGGACGCGATCCTCCGGCTGCTCGGCGCCGGCGCCCGAAAACCGGTTCCCTTCACGGGAAAGGGGAAGAAAGAACGCCGGCCGGCGCCCGAGTCGCTGGCGCTGCTTCTGGAGACCTGGCTGAAGCTGCGCGCCAGCGAACACGGGGTCGCCCCTGAACTTCTGGCGACCCAGGAGGAACTGCGCGCCATCGTCGCCGCCTACCCGAAGGAAGCCGAGGACGCCCGGCCTCTCAAGGGGTACCGGCGGCGCATCCTGGGGGAGGACCTGCTGCTCATCCTCTCCGGCGAGGCGGTCATCCAGGTCGGGGCGAACGGCCGAAAGAGCGGCGGGCAGCCACCGATCCGGCTCGCGCGTCTCGGCCGCCTGGGGCGGTTCGTCCTCCGCGACTCGGCTCCGAAGAACTGAAACCGTGGCGGGCCGGGTAGAGTCTCCGGCTCGGGCTCTGCCGGCAGGTGGGTCCGGAGCCTGCTGCCCGGGTCGATGCGGTGGGAACCCCGGTTCCGGGGCACCACGAAAGGACGCGCATATCCCATGAAGAACACTCCCTGGTATCGGAAACTCTGGGTGCAGATCGTTCTCGGTCTCGCCCTCGGCGTCATCTACGGAATCGTCGCCGCCGCCAACGGCTGGGGCGAGTTCACCGATGACTGGATCTCGCCGTTCGGAGACGTCTTCTTCAACGGGCTGCAGCTCATCGCGGTGCCGCTGGTCATCGCGTCGCTGGTCATCGGCGTGGCCTCGCTCAGCGACATGCGCAAGGTCAGCCGGATCGGCGGCAAGACGATCGTCATCTACGTGGCGACCACCGCGCTCGCGGTGTGCATCGGCCTCGGCTACGCCAACCTGGTTCGTCCCGGCGACTACGTGCCGGAGGCCCTGCGCGGCGAACTGGCGACGCAGTACGAGGAAGCGGCGGCGAGCCGCCAGGGCGCCGCGGAGGCGATGATGGAGGAGCGCGGCCCGCTCAGCATCCTCCAGGACATCGTGCCGGACAACGTCATCTCCTCGACGTCGAGCAACCGCAACATGCTCCAGGTGGTCTTCCTGGCGCTGATGTTCGGGATCGCGCTCCTCCGCATCCCGAAGGAGAAGGGCGCTCCGCTGCTCGCCTTCTTCCAGGGACTCGAGGCGGTCGTCGTCGAGTTCGTCGGGATCGTGATGAAGGTCGCGCCGCTCGGGGTGTTCGCCCTGATCGCGCGGGCGATCACGGGAATGGCCGGAGACGATCCGCAGCAGGTGGCCCAGCTCCTGGGAGCGCTCGGGTTCTACTGCATCGTGGTGATCGCGGGCCTCGCCACCCAGATGCTCGTCGTCTATCCGCTGATCCTCAAGTTCCTGACGCCCATCCGCTGGCGGCGCTTCTTCCCGGCGGCCGCCCAGGTGCAGCTCGTGGCCTTCTCGACCAGTTCGAGCGGCGCCACCCTGCCCGTAACCATGGACCGGGCCCAGCGCGACCTCGGGGTCTCCGAAGAGGTCTCGTCCTTCGTGCTGCCGCTCGGGGCCACCATCAACATGGACGGGACAGCGCTCTACCAGGCCGTCGCGGCGCTCTTCATCGCCCAGTCGCTCGGGTTGTCCATCGGTCTCGAAGGTCAGCTCACAATCGTCCTGACCGCGGTGCTGGTCTCCATCGGGACCGCCGCCGTCCCCGGCGCCGGCATCATCATGCTGGTCATCATCCTCCAGGCGATCGGGGTGCCGGCGGAGGGCGTGGCCCTCATCCTGGGAGTGGACCGGGTCCTGGACATGATCCGCACGGCGACGAACGTCACCGG
>JAPPGX010000191.1:60015-135654 GCA_028877265.1 Acidobacteriota bacterium | reverse complement strand
TCCTGGGAGTGGACCGGGTCCTGGACATGATCCGCACGGCGACGAACGTCACCGGGGACCTCACGGTCGCTTCGGCGGTCGCGGCATCCGAGGGACAGCTCGGCGACGTGGCGCGCTGACGCCGACGCGCCGTCGGTGTCGCGCACGCTGCGCCGGATGGCGGTACGCAGTTCACGCGCCTGCCGGCGCGCGACGCCGGTCTGAAGGCCGCTACCGCGAGGACCGGCCGGCGCTCGCGGTCCCTCAGTCCAGCGAGCCGGTTTCGATCAGCTTGCCGATTTCCTCGTTCAGGATCTCGCCGACGGCGCCGAGGTAGCGCTTCACCAGGTTGCCGTCGCGGTCGATGAGGTACTTCGTCGGATAACCGAGGAACGGACCGAACGAATCGCGCACCTCGCCGGAGCCCATCACGTTCGGGTAGGTGAGGCCCTTCTCCGTAATGAACGGGGCCACGTCATCCGCATCACCCGACTCGAGCAGGATCCCGAGCATCAGGAAGTCGTCTTCGGACAGCTCCTCCGACAGTTCCTGCAGGTGCGGAAGCTCGGCGACGCAGGGGACGCACCAGGTCGCCCAGAGGTCCACCAGGACCACCTTGCCAGCGCCGTCGCCTCGGAGGCTCACGTCACCGCTCCCGTCGACGAGCGGCAGCGTGACGTCGGGGGCGGTCGCCGCCATCCCCCCGGCTCCCCCGCCGGCGCCCGGCGGGGGCGGGCCGCACGCGGTAAGCGCGAACAGACCCGCAAGCAGGACCAATAGACCGAAGGCGCACCGCGCGGGCAGGTTCCTGGGACCGGTCATGATCGTCATCCTCCGTTGTCTGGTCAGCGCGGTGGCTGCAGCGTCCGCACGAAGTGGACGACCTGCCAGCGTTCCTCGTCGCTGAGCGTCCGGGCCATGCCCGGCATCGGTTTCTTGCCCTCGGTGATCTTGAAGAAGATCTCGCCGTCCGTCATCCGGTCCCGCGCTTCGAGGGTCGAGAAGTCCGCGGGCGCCGGCTTGATGAACCGGGTGGCCCTGCCGTCGCCCTTGCCCGTATCGCCGTGGCAGGAGGCGCACCGGGCGCCATAGGACTTCTCCCCGGCGGCCAGCGCTTCGTCGGTCAGCGCAACCGGGTTCTCGACCGCCCGGGCCTCGTCCGGAACCACCCAGACCTCCTGGGCCGGCGAGCCGGACACGAACATCAGGAAAACGAAGAGCAAGGTTGGCATGGAGTACTCCGCCTTCAACCAAGGACCGGAAGGAAGGTGAGGTATTGCGAGAGCGCCTGCAGGCTGTCGGTGAACACCAGCACCCCGATCACGACCAGGAGCACTCCGGCGACCACTTCCACCACCCGCATGTGACGCTTGATTTTCTTCGATATCGCGAAGAAACGGTCCACCGCGATCCCGGTGAGCAGGAAGGGCACGCCGAGCCCCAGCGAATAGCCGCTGAGAAGGATGATGCCCTGGTTCACGGTCTCGTAGTTCGCCGCGACCACCAGGACGGTCGCCAGAATCGGTCCGATGCAGGGGGACCAGCCGAAGGCGAAAGCGAGCCCGATGACGAAGGAGCCGAGCAGGCTCACGGGCTCCCGGTTCGAGTGGAAGCGCTTCTCCACGTTCAGGAACGGGATCTTCAGCACGCCCATCACGTGGAGGCCGAACAGCACGATGATCGTTCCCGCGATCCGTCCGAGGAAGACCCGGTTCCCGGCGAGCCACTGCCCGGCGTAGGTCGCCGACGCTCCCATGGCCACGAAGACGATGGAGAAGCCCAGCACGAAGGCGACGGTGTTCACGATGACCCGGCGCCGGCGGGCCGCCGCGTCCCCGGTGGGCGCTCCCTCCGCCAGTTCGCTGAGCGAGGTTCCCGAGACGAAAGAGATGTAGCCGGGCACGAGCGGCAACACGCAGGGCGACAGGAACGACAGCACGCCGGCCCCGACGGCGTAGAGCAGGGTGACTAGATCCATGAGTTGATGGAGCGGTTGGAGCGCCGGCCTCGGGCCGGCCCTCCCGGCGGAGCCTCCGGACCGAGTGATCCGCCCGGACGGGCCGCCCGGCGAAGCGCTCGCCGGCCCTGAATCGTATCCCGTGGGGAAAAAGGAGGCGGAAAACGGCCGCTTGAGTGCACCTTCGCTTCGACTTTTCCACAATTGCCGCGCCAGCGGGAAAAAAACGTCCGGAATTGCGTCTGTGTTTCCGTGCGACAGATTGAGAACTCCGACGCTAGACGGAACACCCGCGGCGGACGATTGCTTGCGGTCACCCGCACGGGGACGGTCCGCGGCGTGGAAGGACTGCTGATCCGCGTCGAGGTGGACCTGCAGCGGGCCGACCAGAGCTCGTTCCGCACCGTGGGTCTCCCGGACGCCGTCATCCGTGAAGCACAGTTGCGGGTCAAGGCGGCCCTGCGCAACAGCGGCTTCCACGTCCCCCCCGGACATGTGGTGGTCAACCTGGCTCCCGCGGGGGTCCGCAAGGAGGGAGCGGGATTCGATCTGGCGGTTGCGCTCGGGATCCTGGCGGCGACCGGCGTGGTGCCGCGCCACCGGCTGGCGGACACCCTGCTGCTCGGTGAACTGGCGCTCGACGGCTCGCTGCGGCCCGTGCCGGGTGGACTGCCGATCGCCTGGGAAGCGGCGGCTGCCGGGATGCGCTCCGCCATCGTCCATCCGGAAAACGCCGCCGAGGCGGCCATGGCCCCTGCGATTCGGGTGTATCCGGCTGCCAGCCTGCACGCCGCAGCGGACCTGCTCGCCGCCCTCGAACGGCCTCCACCCTTCCGTCCCCCGGCCGAAACCCGCGCGGTTTCGCGCACCGGCGTGGACCTGGTCCAGGTCCGGGGGCAGCCGCGCGCCCGGCGGGCCCTCGAGATCGCCGCGGCCGGAGCTCACAACCTCCTCTTCACCGGGCCTCCGGGAAGCGGGAAGACGCTGCTGGTCGGCATCCTGCCGGACCTGCTGCCCGGGCTCTCGCCCGAGCAGGCGATGGACGTGGCCCGCATCCGCTCGGCGATCGGCCAGCCGCTCTCGGAACCGCCGAGCCGGCCCCCGTTCCGGGCGCCGCACCACACCATCTCCTATGCCGGCATGGCGGGCGGGGGACCGGGACCCCGCCCGGGAGAAGTGACTCTCGCGCACCACGGGGTGCTGTTCCTGGACGAGCTTCCCGAGTTCCAGCGACCGGTCCTGGAGTGCCTCCGCCAACCACTGGAAAGCGGCGACATTCACGTGGGCCGGGTCCGCCACTCGGTCCGTTTCCCCGCGTCGTTCCAACTGGCCGCGGCCATGAATCCGTGTCCCTGCGGCTACTTCGGGGAGGGAGGGAGGCCCTGCCGCTGCCCGCCCGCCTTCGTGGCGCGCTACCGCTCGCGGATCTCGGGCCCCCTGCTGGACCGGGTGGACCTCCACCTCACGGTCCGGCCGGTAACCTCCGGAGATGTTCTGGGACCGGCCGCCGGAGACACCACCGCCACGGTCCGCGAGAGGGTGCGCACGGCTCGCCAGGCAAAGGCGGAGCGGTTCCGCACCGCGAAAACACCGCCCCGGATGTCCATCGCCGAAGTGAAGGACGTATCGGCCTCCGGCCCGTTCCGCTCGCTGGTTTCCTGGGCAATGGACGGGCTCGGAATGTCGGCGCGGGGAATCACCCGCGCGTTCCAGGTGGCGCGCACGATCGCCGACCTTGCGGGAAGCGGTCGGATCGAGCCGCTGCACTTCGAGGAAGCGATCCAGTTCCGGGCGTCCGCGGATCTGAGTGAACCGGGGGCCGCGGGGTACTCCGGTCGGGCTGCCGAAGCCCGGACAGTCGAGGGGAGCCCGTGACCGAAAGCGCCGGGCTCCGTTCCGGTGAGGGCTCCGCCATGGTCGAAGCGGCCCGGCTGTTCAACGAGCGGGCCTACTACGAGAGCCACGACGTTCTCGAGGAGGAGTGGGCGGGCGCCCGCGGAGTGCGGCGCGAGATCCTGAAAGCGCTGGTGAAACTCGCGGCCGGGATGTATCACCTCCAGACGTCCGGCTACCGGGGCGCCGGGAGCCTGCTTTCGAGCGGGCTGGCGGCGCTCGACGCCCTGCCGCCGGACGCGGTGTTCGTCGAGATCTCCCCCTTGCGAGACCCGGTCGCGCGCTGCCTCGAGAAACTCGAAACCCTCGAGTCCGGCGGGGCCGTCGAGTGGGTCGAAGACGACCTGCCGCGACTCCAGCTGCGGCCCACCGACTCCCACCGTCCCGCACCTCCTCCTCGCGTGTGACGCAGATTTGAAATACGAAGTCAACCGGGTCAGAATCCGGCCGTTACTTCATGTTCGGGCGGAATGTACCCATGCTCCGACGGCTCCGTAGCTGGGCTGCGTCTCGCGATTCGGACGCGGATCCAAACCGACCCCCTACGCGAATCATCGTCTTCGGGGCGCGGAACCACACGCCTCGCGAGGTTCGGATCACGCCGGGACTTCGACGGATCGCGGCGCTCGCAGTGCTGGTCGCTCTCGGATTCGTCGGGCACTATGGCTGGCTTCTCGTGAGTCCCGGGCCGGCCTCGGTGGCGCTGGTCGAGGAACGCGACGCTCTCCGGCAGTTGAATCGGGATTACGCCGACGATACGGAGCGCATGGCCACCCGGATCGAATCCCTCGAAATGCAGATGCGCAAGCTGGCGGTCATCGCGGGAGCCGAGCCGATTCCGACTCCGATCGGCGGAATCGGTGGCGCGGTGAGTTCACCGGCCGGATACGACTACGTGAGCGACCGCCTGGAGGACCTGTCCGGCCGGATCGCGACCCTGGACCAGCAGAGCGTGGCGCTCGAGCGGACGATGCGGGAGAAGAGCAGGCTGCTCGCTTCGACCCCTTCCATCTGGCCGATTCGCGGGTACATGTCGTCCGGGTTCGGGATGCGCAACGATCCGTTCACCGGAGAGATCGAGCGGCACTATGGTCTCGACCTCAACGCGCGGACCGGAACCCCGGTTCGCGTGACCGCGGACGGACTCGTCATCGAAACCGCCACTTCGCCGACCTACGGCAAGTACGTCGTGGTTTCGCACGGCTTCGGCGCCGTGACCCGGTACGCGCACCTGTCCCGGATCGATGCTCGACGTAGCCAGCGGCTTCGCCGCGGCCAGGTCCTGGGCCTGGTCGGGAACACCGGACGCAGCCGGGCGCCCCACCTCCACTACGAGGTGTGGATCGACGAACGCGCCCAGGACCCCCTGAACTACATCGTCGACTACACCCGGTAACCGTCAAGCGGTTCGGAAGGGGGGCAGATGGCCTCCCGAAGCGTTCGTCGCCTGTCTTGTTCGAGCGTGAGCCCCCCTCCCGAGCCGCCCGGCGCTTCGCGCCGCGCGCTGGTCGGCCGGCGGACGGGGCCACCAGACCGATTCATGGAGATCTTGAATCCTTGTGAGGCGGGGCCCCGTCCACCGGCCGAACGGCACTTCGTGCCTCCGAATCGGAACTCGCCGCATCATGTTGTATCCGGCTGAACCACAAGCCCACTCCGGGACGGCAGACGAGTTCCGATTCGCGCTGTCTTCTTGTGAAAGGGGGGCCAGCCCCCCTTTCACACTTTCCCCCCGAATGGCGCACCGACGAGAGCACCTGAAGCTGATCGGGGGCGAGCACAGGTGGAAACGCCCACCTCTCTGACCCTCCCCAAATGCTAAATTCATCCGGTTTACCCGGCTCCGACGCGTGTTTCAGAACGTCCTGACCAAGATCGTCGGGAAGAAATCCGACCGGGAACTGAAACGGCTCCGGTCGTGGGTCGCCGAAGTCGGCGCGCTCGAGCCCGAGCTGCAGGAACTCGAGGATCCGGAACTCGCCGGCCGGATCGCGGGGCTCCGCACCCGCGCGGAGAACGGTGAGCCCCTTGAGGAGCTGATGGCCGACGTGTTCGCCGTGTGCCGGGAAGGCGCCCGGCGTACGCTGGGAATGCGCCACTTCGACGTGCAACTCCTGGGCGGCGCCATCCTGCACCGGGGCCGCATCGCCGAAATGAAGACCGGCGAGGGCAAGACGCTGGTGGCGACCCTCCCGGCGGTCCTGAACGCGCTCTCCGGCAAGGGCGTCCACGTGGTCACCGTGAACGACTACCTCGCGCGCCGCGACTCGGAGTGGATGGGCCGCCTCTACAAGTTCCTGGGCCTCAGCGTCGGTGTGATCCAGCACGACCTGAGCGACGAGGAGCGGCGCGCGGCCTACGGGGCCGACATCACCTACGGGACCAACAACGAGTTCGGTTTCGACTACCTGCGGGACAACATGAAGTTCCGCGCCGAGAACTTCGTCCATCGCACCTACCCGCGCACCGAACGCGACCGCGACGGCAAGCAGGTGGAGCGGCTCTTCCACTACGCGATCGTGGACGAGGTGGATTCGATCCTCATCGACGAGGCGCGGACCCCCCTCATCATCAGCGGCCCCGCCGAGGACTCCACCGACCTGTACTACACGGTGGACCGGATCATTCCGAGACTCCGCCGCGAGCTCGACTTCACGGTGGACGAGAAGTCGCGCTCCGTCACCCTGACCGAGGAGGGAGTGCCGAAGGCCGAGGAACTCCTGCACGTCGACAACCTCTACGACCCGGCCCAGATGACGCTTCTCCATCACCTGCTGCAGGCGCTCCGGGCCCACGCTCTCTACAAGCGGGAGAAGGACTACACGGTGAAGGACGGCCAGGTCGTCATCGTGGACGAGTTCACCGGACGCCTGATGCCGGGACGGCGCTGGTCCGACGGCCTCCACCAGGCGGTCGAAGCCAAGGAAAACGTCAAGATCGAGCGGGAGAACCAGACGCTCGCCACCATCACCTTCCAGAACTACTTCCGCATGTACGGAAAGCTGGCGGGCATGACCGGAACCGCCGAGACGGAGGCGGCGGAGTTCGAGAAGATCTACGACCTCGAAGTCGTCCCGATCCCGACGAACCGCGATCTGGTGCGGGTGGAGCATGCGGACGTCGTGTACCGGACCGAGCGGGAGAAGCTGAACGCCATCGCCGAGGAGATCAAGGCCGAGCAGCAGCGCGGCCGTCCCATCCTCGTCGGCACCACTTCGATCGAGAAGAGCGAGCGGCTCTCCCGGGTGCTGAAGCGCCAGCAGGTTCAGCACGTGGTGCTGAACGCCAAGTACCACCAGAAAGAGGCCGAGATCGTGGCCCAGGCGGGACGGAGCGGCTCCGTGACGATCTCGACGAACATGGCGGGCCGCGGGACGGACATCCTGCTCGGCGGGAACCCGGACGAAATCGCCAAGGCGCGTCTCCGCAAGGAAGGGGTGGACTGGGCCGAGGCCGAGGCCGCGGTCTGGGAAGGCGCGGTGTCCCGGGCGCGGGACGAAACGAAGGCGGCCCACGACGACGTGGTCGCGCTCGGCGGCCTCCACATCGTGGGCACCGAGCGCCACGAGGCCCGCCGGATCGACAACCAGCTCCGGGGCCGCGCCGGCCGCCAGGGGGACCCCGGCAGTTCCCGCTTCTTCCTCTCGCTCGAGGACGACCTGATGCGGATCTTCGGCAGCGACCGGATGAGCGGACTGATGCAGCGTCTGGGGATGGAGGAAGGCGTTCCGGTGGAGGCCGGGATGGTGACGCGGGCCATCGAGCGCGCGCAGAAGCAGGTCGAGGCGCAGAACTTCGCCTACCGCAAGCACCTCCTCGAATACGACGACGTGATGAACAAGCAGCGGGTTGCGATCTACGGCCTCCGCCGCCGCATCCTGGAAGGGCAGGACCAGCGCGACTACGTCCTCGACCTCGCCGCGGTCGCCGCCGATTCGCTCATCGACACCTGGCTCTCGACCGAGACGGACCCGGACGAGTGGGACTACCCGGGTCTCCAGGAAGGCATCCGCGGCCAGTACGGCTTCATCCCGGAGTCGCCGGACGGACACGCGTTCAATGAACTGGGCCGGGATGAGATGAAGTCGCTGCTCGAGGAGGCGGTGCCCGCCCGCTACGCGGAGAAGGAAGCGGAGATCGGCGCCGAACTGATGCGGATCCAGGAGCGCTACATCATGCTCCACATCCTGGATGCGCAGTGGAAGGACCATCTCTACGCGATGGACCACCTCAAGCAGGGCATCGGACTCCGCGGCTACGGCCAGCGCAACCCGCTGATCGAATACAAGAAGGAGTCCTTCGTTCTGTTCGAGGAGATGTGGGACCGGATCGAGCGGGAAACGGTCCGCCTCCTGTTCGTGCTCAAGGCGGTCCGGGCGGCCCCCGCCCCGAAACCGCCCGCGCCGGCGAGGCGGCCGCTTACGTTCAGCGGAGCGGGTTCGAACGCGGGCGCCGGCCTCGCCGCGGTAGGGGCTGGCGGCGGCGGTCTGCAGGCTCCCGAGGGAGCTCCGGCGCCCGCCGCCGCGCCGGCGGGCGGCCGCCTCGTCCAGGTGAAGAGCGGCCAGAAGAAGGTGGGGAGGAACGACCCGTGTCCCTGCGGCAGCGGGAAGAAGTACAAGAAGTGCCACGCCGCGTGAGACCCCAATGACCGAGCTGCCCAACCTGCCGCGCCCGGCCCTGACCTTCGACGACGTCCTGCTGCGTCCGCGCTATTCGGACGTGCTCCCGGCCGAAGCGGACCTCGGCACCCGGTTCAGCCGCCACATCGGCCTCGCGATCCCCCTGGTGAGCGCCGCGATGGACACGGTCACGGAAGCCCGCCTCGCGATCGCCATCGCCCAGCTCGGAGGCATCGGGGTCATCCACCGCAACCTCTCGGCCGAGGCGCAGGCCGCCGAGGTGGCCAAGGTGAAGCGCTCGGAGAGCGGCATGGTCGTGGATCCGGTGACGGTCCCTCCCGACGCCCCCATCGCGGCCGCTCTCGAGCTGATGCAGCGGCACGGCATCTCCGGGCTCCCCGTGATCGAGGACGGCCGGCTGGTGGGCATCCTGACCAGCCGGGATCTGCGTTTCGAATCCCGCTACGACCTCCGGGTCCGCGAACTCATGACCCGGGCGCCGCTCCACACGGCACCGCTCGGGACCACGCTCGAAGAGGCCAAGGCCATTCTCCACGAGCACCGGGTGGAGAAGCTGCCGGTGCTGGACGACCGGGGGGCGCTGGCCGGGCTCCTGACCGTCAAGGACATCCAGAAGGCGATGGCCTATCCCAACGCCACCAAGGACGAGCTGGGCAGGCTCCGCTGCGCCGCCGCCGTGGGGGTCGGGGATGGCGCGATCGCCCGCGCCGAGCTGCTGGCCGAGCGCCAGGTGGACGCGATCGTGATGGACACCGCCCACGGCCACACCGAAAGCGGACTCGAAACGGTGCGGCGGCTCAAGGCGGCGCTTCCCGATACGGTGGACGTGGTGGCCGGGAACATCGCCACCCCCGAAGCGGCGCGCGACCTCAAGGAAGCCGGCGCCGATGGGGTGAAGGTCGGCATGGGCCCCGGCTCGATCTGCACCACGCGGGTGGTGGCGGGGACCGGAATGCCTCAGTTCTCGGCTATCCGGCAGGTGCGCACGGCCGCCGAAGTGCCGGTCATCGCCGACGGTGGGATCCGCTTCAGCGGGGACATCGTGAAGGCGATCGCCGCCGGGGCGGAATGCGTCATGGCCGGCAACCTGCTCGCCGGCAGCGACGAGAGCCCCGGCGAGACGATCCTCTACCAGGGACGCACCTTCAAGAGCTATCGCGGGATGGGGTCGCTCGGCGCCATGAGCGGCGAGTCGGCCGACCGCTACTACCAGGCCGGCCGGCCGGCCTCGAAGCTGGTGCCGGAGGGCATCGAGGGCCGGGTGCCGACCAAGGGACCGCTCGCCGGAGTCGTGGAACAGCTCATCGGGGGCCTGCGCTCCGGCATGGGCTACACCGGCTGCCGCAACATTCGGGAGTTGATGGAGTACGAGGATTTCGTCCAGGTGACCGGCGCCGGGCACCGGGAGAGCCACGCGCACGACATCGTGGTGACCAAGGAAGCGCCGAACTACCGGTTGGAATAAGCCACCCGTGAAAAGAGCACCCCGCGTGACACTCGACGTGATGCACACGCCGCATCCGCCGGAGGGTTTCAGGCGCGGGGCGCCCCTCCCACGGGTGATGGCGCGGTTCGCTCCGCGATCCGCGCCATCCTTTTTCGCGGGGAGGGGAAACCCCTCCCCCGCGGCGCCTTGCGCCGCGAATGGATGGCGTGATGCACTCGCCACAGGTGGTCGGTGATGACCACACTCGGCACCGGCCTTTCGCGAACCGGTTTCCCCGGCGTGAGGGGGATGGCCGGTTTCCTGGTCCTGGCGCTCGGGACGACCCTTTCGCTCTCCTGCCTGCCAACCGGCCAGCCGCGCCTCATCACCGTGTACGTGCCCGACATCGCCGTGTCCCTGCCCCTTCCGCAGGGATGGACCTCGGCCGCCAACCAGCAGGGCGGCTACCGGATGACCACCTTCAGCGGTCCTTCGGTGGACGTCCCGGAGCGGGACGGAATCCAGGTGCAGGTCATGGCCGGTCCGGCCCCGGCGGACCAGACGCTCCGGGAGGTCGCGGACCGGTTCTACATCGGCGAACAGATCGTGCTCTCGGAGGAGCCGGTGCGGATCGGTTCGGAGGAGGGCTTTCTCTGGACCTTCGAGTGGGAACGGCGGCCGCAATCCGGGCGACTGCTCCTCATCGAGCGGGAAGGACTCCTCTACGGAGTCTTCGCCACCGGCGAGGCGCGGAGCGTCCAGGCCTACGGGCCGACTCTTGACCGCATGTACGAGGGCTTTTCCATCGAGTCCGCCGACTATTTCGACGTATACGAGGATCCGGAGTTCGATCTCGCCCTGGGGTACCCGCAGAGCTGGACGCGCTCCCACTTTCTCCGCGAACCCGGCGAAACGCTCTTCGTCGGCTTCCGGAGCGGACCGCTCGCGGTGGATACCGACGGCACCACGGTGCACGCGACCCTCGAGGTCACCGTCGCCAACGCGGAACCCGGGACGACGCTCGAGGGCTTCTACAGCGCGGCCGCCGAGAGCCTCGGCGAGAACTACCGGATGCTCCGCCACGACATCCTCGACGACGGCCGCGGGATCGCGGTGCTCTACTCGGTGGAAACCCAGCTCGCCGACTATCTGGAGTGGGTGATCTACAACCTGGTGGACGGCAAGACCTACCTGTACCGCTTCCACTGCCGCAACACCCTCTACCGCGCCATCGAGCCCTGGCTCGCCGAGATCGCCACCCGGTTCGCGAGCAGCGCCGGGAACGTGAGCGCCGGGCCCGACAACTAGTGCGGTGTCCCACGAAGGACCGGTAACGGTGCGCACCCGGCGTGCTGGCGCGTCGGCAATCGTGGCGCTCGGACTGGCTGCGGCCGGCGCCGGCCAGGACAGGGACGACCCGCAGGGCGACCGGCTGCAGGGCAGTACCGCCTCTGGCCGTTCGTCCGTCGCCGCCAGTCTGCCGGCGCCTCCGGCAACGTCGCCGAGCGGCGCGGAACTCCGCCGCATGACCCGGGAGGAACGGGTCCGGGCCCTCAGAGCCCGGACGTGGGAGATCCACGCCGAACGGGTCCGGGAACCCATCGAGATGGACGGCTGGCTGGACGAGGCGGTCTGGGAACGCGCCCGTCCGATCGGCGACTTCTACGAACAGGAAACCGACGAGGGGCTGCCCTCCACGGAACGGACCATCGTGCGCGTCGCCTACGACGACGAGAACCTCTACTTCGGGTTCTATTGCACGGTCGGCGAGAACATGGACGAGGGGCACGAGACGGCGCACGCGCGGCGCTCCGCCGAGGACAGCCGTCCGCGCACGATGTTCCGCGACGAGAACATCGGGAGCGACGACGCGGTGGCCGTCATGCTGGACGCCTACAACGACCAGCGCAGCGCCATCTTCCTGGCGACCAACGCGAACGGCATCCTGTTCGACATGAGCCAGAACGGCCAGGGGCCGGAGACCCGCAACATGAACTGGGACGCGGTCTGGGAGTCGCGCGGGCAGACGATCCCCGGCGGCTGGACAGCCGAAATCCGGATCCCGTTCAAGTCCCTCCGCTTCCGGCGCCACCTGCCGGGCCAGGAGGTGGTGTTCGGAGTCGGCTTCAAGCGGAACATCCCCGTGAAGACCGAGGAGGTCTACTGGCCCTTCGTCCCCAACGACTCCACCTGGTACCGGCCGGCCGAACTCGGCAAGCTCCGGGGAATCGAAGGAATCCAGCCCGGCCGCCACGTGGAGATCCGGCCTTACGCGCTCGGCCAGGTGAACGGAGGCGGGGAGTGGACCGGCGACCGGGGGCGCAGCGACGGCGGACTCGACCTCAAGTGGGGCGTGACTCCCGGCCTCACCGCGGACTTCACCTGGAACACCGACTTCGCCCAGGAGGAGGTGGACGACCTCCAGATCAACTTCACCCGGTTCTCGCTTCGTTTTCCCGAGAAACGGCAGATCTTCCTCGAGGGCCAGCGCAACTTCACCTTCAGCGAGCGGCGTGACGCCGACATCGTGTTCACCCGGCGGATCGGGCTCTCCGACGACGGCCACGCAGTCCCGATCACGGGCGGCGCCCGGCTCTCCGGACGCCAGGGCGCCTACACCGTGGGTCTGATGGGAATGTCGACCGGCGCCACCGAGAACTCCGTCGCCGAGCGTTTCACCGTCGCCAGGGTGCGGCGGGACATCTTCTCCCGCTCCACGATCGGCGCGGTCTTCACCGACCGGAGCAGCGACGGCGCCTTCAACCGGGTGGCCGGGCTGGACACGAGCCTCCATTTTCGCGATGCGTGGAGCTTCGAGGGCATCTGGGCGCAGGTGTTCGAGGAGACCGGGCAGAGCAGCACGGGGCTCGCCACCGGTCGGCTGGACTACAACGACGACCTGCTGGGAGGCACGGTCAAGTTCATCGAGATCGGAGAGAACTTCGACCCCGGAATCGGCTTCGTGCAGCGGAAGGGGATGCGCAAGACGTACCTTCAGGCGCGAGTCTCGCCCCGTCCCGAGGTCCCGCGGCTCCGGCAGGTCCACCTGCAGGCGAGCCTGAACAACACCCTGAACCTCGAGAACGTCCTGGAAACGCGGCGCGCCAGCCTGACCAGCCGCGCCACCTTCGAGAGCGGCGACGAAATCTCGGTAGAAGTGACCGACCAGTACGAGTTCACCACCTACGACTACTCGATCAGCGACGTGGTCGTCCCTGCCGGGGAATACCCGTTCCGAAGGATGCAGTTCTCGCTCAACACCTACCGGCGCCGCTACGCATCGGTCCGCGCGAGCTACGAGTTCGGCGGTTTCTGGGGCGGCACGCGGGACCTCTGGCGGCTCGGGGGCAACTACCGGATCAACAAGAACTTCGGGCTGCGCGGCAACTACGCCTACAACCGGATCCGGCTGCCGCGCGGGGACCTCGACACCCATCTCGTTTCCACCCGGATGCAGCTCGCCCTCCGCAACGACCTGATCCTCCTCGGCCTCTTCCAGTACAACAACACGACGGGCGATCTGGCCTCGAACGTCCGCTTCAACTGGATCCCGAAACCGGGCACCGACTTCTTCCTCGTCTACACGGAAGTCGACGAGTGGTCCGACATGTTCTTCGTGCGGAACCGCAGCCTCTCGGTCAAGCTGAACTATTTGTTCAGGATCTGAGCTCGGAGCGCCGGCCTCCGGCCGGCATCGCGCGGGAGCGCGAAACCAGTGCTCGCGGCGCTGCGTTCAGCCTGATGGGCGCCGCTCGGCTTCTCTCGGGCGGCGGTGCGCCGCGTGCGGTCGGGCTCACGCCACCTGGATCGGTGGCGGCGCTTGTTTCGCCTCCCTGCGGTCGGCGATGCCAGCCGGAGGCTGGCGCTCCGAGGCTCGCGTCACACGGGTCCGTGGCGGGGTGCGTTTCGCGGCCTGTCGCCGCGATGCCGGCCAGAGTCCGGCGCTCCAGGCCGGCGCTCGTGGCAACGAAATTGCAAGGACGTGACATCCCGTTACGCCCGGATCTGCGGGTCCGGACATGTTCTTCGCGTCGTGATCCGGACGGAGGTCGCTCCCATGCCGAAGAAACAGGTGGTACTTGCCAATACCGGCTCGCGGGCGGGCGGCTCGCGACGATCCCGTGTCGCCCCGGGCGCGCTGGTCGCGGTTCTGCTCGCGGCGTCGTCCGCCCTCGCCGTCCCGCCCCCTGAAGAGGCGCGGGTCATGGTGGACGCGCTGGTGCTCGACCAGGATGGGAACCCGGTGCGCGGACTGAACCGCGGGGACTTCGAGGTCATCATCGGAGAGCGGGTCCGTCCGGTCTCCGACGCCAGGATGGTCGAGGCCGACGTGGGCCCCCGCCGTTTCGTCTTCGTCGTCAACCGGCGTGGCGCCCTGCCGGCCCAACTCCGGCGCGTGAAGGATGGACTGGCCGAGTTCGTATCGACACGCTTCCGCAGTCGGGACCAAGCGCTCGTCATCGATTTCGCCGCGGCGCCGCGAATCACCCGTGGTTGGCGGCGGGGGCCCGGCGACCTGCTTCCCGAGGTGGAGAACATCCCCGCGATGGGTTTCCGGAGTGCCCTCGGGCCCGCCGAGGACACCGCAGACGCTGTTTTCATGTTCTCCGCGCTCGCCGAGCGCCTCCGCGAGCTTCCGGGCAGGAAAGTGGTCGTGGTCTTCTCAGGGAGCCTCAGCACCTTTGTCGGAACTCCGGGAGGCGATCTCGAACCGGTAGCGCCCTGGGGCTGGGCGGACTTTCCCTCGTCCAAGGCAGGCTCGGATGACGCTCCAAGCATGCTCGCTCACGTCTTCAGCGCGGCGAACGCCTCCCTCTACACGATCCATCTCGAAGGGGCGCGGCGCCAGGAGGAAGGCATTCTCGTGTCCAATCGGGACGAGTACTCCGGTCCGATGAGGGACTATGGGGATGGCCGCGGGATAACAGCACGCCGAGTGCGAAACTCATCCGCTTCGCTGTCCGGCCGGAGAATGAACGCTTTCGATCGGCCTGGCGATGATTTCCTCTCTTCCCTCGCTTCCGACACCGGCGGAACTTACACCGCCAGGGCGACCGATTTCGCCCGAATCCTGGAGGACATCGAGTACTCGAACCGGCTCTGGTACGAACTCAGCTTCGAGCCCTTCGGCAGCAACGTCCCCGGCCGCTATCAAGCCCACGAAGTCCGGGTGCGCAAGATTCCCGGTCTGCGGGTGGTCGTCCGCCCGGGTCACGTGGTCCCCAACTGACCACGAGTAGCGCATCCTGACGGCCGAACGCGACGAGTCGAACCCGTTCCGGGCCTTTTCCTCCACCTCCCATGAAAGCCGTGTCCGAACCGTCTCGCCCCGCAGGGAGGACGACATCCTTTCCGGCTTGGCGGCTGCAACCGGCGGGCTCTACTTCGCCCGCGCCACCGGGTTCCGGCGGCCGCTCGACTGCATCGAAGCCCGCCACCGGGTCTGGTACCGCCTGACGTTCGTGCGGCGTGTTGGAGAAACGGAGGCCGGCGAGAGAGAATCCGGAGTCCTGCAGGTCCGGGTCCCGGGATGCAGCGGCTGCACCGTGCTGCCGGCGCCGAGCTCCGCCCCGGAATAGGGCCGCGGGCAGACTGTCCATGCTCCGGAAACCCGACTCGGTGAAGACCCTCCGAGGGACGAGACTCGCTTGCGGGCTGATCGTCCTCGGGGCCGTCCTTGCTGCCGCCGCGGCGGCCGGCCAGACCTTCCGGTTCCGGGCCGCCGCCACCCGGGTCATCGTGGACGTACTGGTGCTCGACGGCGACGGGAACCCCGTTCCCGGTCTGAGCCCCGGGGATTTCGAACTGTTCGAGGACGGAGAGGAGCAGCGCGTAGCGAGCCTCGACGTCGTGGACTGGGAACGCTACGAACTCGGGGAGGCCGTCCCGGACGATGTCCCGCCCCCGGCGCCGGAACTCGAGGCGGACGACGCCGGCAACGCGTCGCCCCGCCGGTTCGTGATCGTCTTCAACCGTCGCGGCGCCGACCCCGTGAACCTGCGGCGCGCCAAGCGGGGCCTCGAGGAATTCGTGTCCCAGCACATGGTGGACGGCGACGAAACCATGATCCTGGAGTTCGCGCACACCGTCCGGGTTCTCCAGGAGTTCTATTCCGGAAAGGAACAGACGCTGGCCAACGTGCGGCGGATCGTGCCGGGCACCTACCAGAGTCCCGTCGGTCCCGAAATCGACGCCCGCGACTCGTTCCGCATGCTCTTCGCGCTCGCGGAAGCGCTCGAGAGGGTGGAAGGCCGCAAGATCGTGGTGTTCCTGTCCATGGACCTCCAGACCTTTGCGGATCCACGCCAGGTCGTCGGCGAGATCGCCGGAACCGAGGTGGATGAGTTCCCGGGACGGCGCGCCCTCGACGAAACGAACTCGCTCCGGGATGCGATCCTCCAGTTGAACCACGCCAATGCGACGCTCTACGCGGTGAATCTCGCGGGGGTGTACGGCTTCGAAAACAACATCCTGAATCCTGCGCTGAACGCCTTCGACGTGATGGGGAATCCCCTGCCGGTCGAGCCGGACGACCACCCCTTGACGCGCATGGATGCGGCGGCCAACGTCCCGATGGAGGGCGGCACCGCCTCCCTCGCGGTGGCGACCGGGGGCACCTACTTCCCGAACCAGACCAACTTCGCCGTCGCCCTGAACCGAATCGGCATCCAGAACCAGCTCTACTACCTCCTGTCGTTTTCACCGACGAAGACGGAACTGGACGGCGAGTACCGGCAGATCGAGGTCCGGGTACGGGATCGGCCCGACCTGCGGGTCATCGCCCGACCGGGCTATTTCGCGCGGCGCCGCGGCGACGTGGTCGAAGCGGCCGCGCGCGGCGACTACGACTACGCCTTCCCGGAGGATCTGAACACCTACGCATACCTGCTGAACCCCAGTCCACACGGCGCCTTCGGGGTGCTCGCCGCCGCACTGCCGGAGTCATACCTGGAAGAGCCGGCCGAGGTGCGGCTGCGCGTGGTGGGGCCCGGCGGGGCGGTCCTGAGCGAGGCGGCCGGGCGGGTGGACATCCGGCGTTTCTGGGTTTCAACGCCCGCGGAGTTGCCATCCGGAGAACACCGGCTCGAGCTGGTGGTGGAGCGGGGAGGAGAAAGGGTGCACGCGGGGTCGTCCGCGTTGGTCATCCCCACCGGATTCGGAGAAACCTTCTCGCTCTCGAGCGTCTTTCCTTTCGTCGCCGAGGCTCACGCACCGGAAGCGGTCGGCCCGCCGGTGAGGCCCGTCGCCACGTTCGCGCAGGCGGAGGATGCCCGGGTGGCCTTCTTCATCTTTCCGGGGAACGAGGATCCGGTCTCCCAGGTGCGGGTGGCCTACGAGATCCGGAACGCGATCGGCGACGTTGCCGTCGAGGCCGAACGGCCGGGACGCTTCGATCTCGATCCGCGTCGCCTGGAAGGGACGCCCATCATGCTGCCGCTCCAGACCGGGCCGCTCCGGGCCGGGAGATACACCGCGGTGATCCGGGTCACCGACGCCAGCCGCAATCGCTCGGCAGTCGGAGAACTCCCCTTCCTGATCCGCTGACCGGCGCGCGGACGGGGCTGCTCGGTGAATCCGTCGGGCGCTGCGCTACCGTGGCGGGGGATGCTCCCGTCAGTCACGCGCACTTCCCGCCTTGGCGCGTTCGCCTGTCTCGTCCTCGCTCTGTTCGCGCTGGCGTGCGGGTCCGATGCACCTTCCACGCCGGCGCCGACGCCTCCCCCGGCGCCTGCGCCCCCGGCTCCGCCTTCGCCGGCTCCGACGCCGATGCCGGAACCCGAACCCGAGTGCCCGGATTCAGCGACCTACGCGGTGACGTTCCGGGCCGTCTGGAATGCGTCCTCGCACGGCAACCAGCCGCCCTTCCCGTCGGGAGCGCACTTTTCCCGCGTGGCCGGGGCAGCCCACGCGCCGGAGGTTTCGTTCTGGAGTTCCGGCGGCATTGCCACTCCGGGCATCGAGAACATGGCTGAGACCGGCAGCGTGTCCTCGCTCTGCCGGGAAATCGACGCGGAGGCGGATCGCGGTGGGAGCACCACCTGCGTGAGAGGCTCGGAGGCCTCCTTCCCGTCGCCGGGATCGGTCGGGCTGATCTTCGAGGCGACGGCAGAACACCCGCTGATGACTCTGGTCTCGATGATCGCACCCAGCCCCGACTGGTTCGTCGGGGTGAGCGGGATGCCCCTGATGGAAGCCGGTGGATGCTGGATGGAACGAATCGGGGTGGAGCTGATCGGCTACGACTCGGGGACCGACAGCGGGGCGACGTTCACCGCCCGGAACGCCGATGTCACACCCCATGAACCGATCGGCCTCATTCAGGAACTGCCCGCGAGTGTGCGGGAGGAGCCGTTCGCGGAGCTGACGTTGTCCCTCGTCGAAGAGCCCGGTTAAGTCCGCCGGGGTCGCTCGACGGTTACACCGATTCCGTCGAGAACCCGTGACCCAGGCGGTCGCGGGGATCCAGCGGGAACTGGTGGAACCCGGTGACGTGCGCGGAGCCCGTGATTTCCGGCACGACGGCCTGCCGGTCCCCAACCCGGGTCTCCCCAAGCATCCGCGCCACGAACGTCCCGCCGGTCACGCTCTCGATGCGTACCGAGCGCTTCGGGCCCAGCTCTCCTTTCCGATGCAGCACCGCCAGGCGGGCGCAGTTGCCGGTGCCGCCGGGGGAGCGGTCGAACTGACGCGGCCCGAAGACGTGCACGTTCCGATAGGTCGCCGCGGGGTTCTCCGGGCGCGCCAGCACGGTGGCGATGTTGATGTGGTCGCTCCCGGGGATTTCCGGATGGCGGACCGGCAGGATCCGGTTCGCGGCTTCCCGCGCCCGCATCCCCAGATCCACGACCTCGCGGATGTTCCGGAGTGAAACCTCGAGTCCCAGCTCGCCGGCGTCCACGAAGACGAACCAGTTGCCACCGTAGGCGACGTCGACCTTCAGATCGCCGAACCCGGGCGCCGGCAGGGAGGCGTTCAGGTGCGCCACGAACGAGGGGACGCCGCGGAATGTGACCGAGACGGCCCGCCCGTCTTCGACCGCCACCACGGACTCGACGGGTCCGGCCGGGGTCTCGAACCGGATGCGGCGGCGCGGGCCCTCACCGGGAGCCATCCCCAGTTCGACGAGCGCCGTCGAAACCCCGATGGTCGCGTGACCGCACATGTCCTGGTAGCCGCCGTTGTCCATGAAGAACATGCCGAACTCGGCGTCCGGACCCGCCGGCTCGGTCAGCACGCATCCGAACATGTCCTTGTGTCCGCGGGGCTCCGCGACGAGCGCGGTGCGCAGATGGTCGAGGTGGCGCCGGAAGGAGTCCCGCTTCGCGGAAACCGAGTCGCCGGCCAGATGGCCGACCCCGCCGGTGATGATCCGGGTGGGCTCTCCCTCGGTGTGGGTGTCCACCGCATTCAGCCAGCGTGATGCCTGCATGTTCGTTCCCCCGGATCAGCCGCGCTCCGCGCGCAGCGGCCTATGGCTCCAGAGCAGAGCGTTCAGGACGGTCGCGACCGAAGCCATCGCCACGATGATGCCAAACGCGCCGTCCCAGCCATAGGCATCGATCAGGTACCCCATCCCGACTCCCGCGAAGACGGCCCCGGCCGCCCCGATCCCGTCCACGATGCCCGAAGCGGAGGCCGAGGCCTCCGTCCCCCCGAAGTCCATGACCATGGCCCCCGACATCAGCGAATACGGGCCGTAGAGCGTGAAGCCCACGAGCCCAAGGGCGGCCGCGAGCCAGGGCCCCTCCGCGACCGGCAGGCGGCTGAAGACGTAGATGGAAAGGGTCAGCACCGCGCACATGACGGCGAGCACCGGCCCCCGGCGAGCACCCAGCCGGTCCGAGACCCACCCCGCGGTGATCGATCCGGCCGAGCCGAGCAGCGGGAAGAGGGCGGACGTCGCGGCCGCCGCGCCGATCCCGGCACCGGCCTGGACCAGATAGTCCACGGACCAGCCCCAGAAGCTGTAACGGACGACGGAAAGGAGGACGTAGCTCGTGCACAGGATCCAGAAGGCCGGACTCGTGAGCATCCGGTGGCGCGATCGGCTCCGTTCGGCTCCCGGAGCCGCCGGCTCCGGCTGCGCCTCCCGCAGCCCGGCCGGATAGGTTGCCGACGGCGGCTCGGGTCTGATGAGACGGAAGAGCGCCAGGCCGAACAGGGCGAGCAGGACGGCGTGCGCCCAGAAGAGTCCCGACCATCCGAGCGCCACGATCAGCACCGCGGCCGAGGCCCGGGCGAGGAAGTCGCCGAGTTGATAGCTGATCGACATGAAGCCCATCACGCGGCCGCTCTCGCGGCTCGGGTACCAGCGGGCCATGATCGGCATGACGGCGAGCCAGCCCATCGTCTGGAAATAGGCGTTGACCCCCCAGATCGCGACGAAAAGGAAGAGCTCCCGGCCGAAACCGAAGGCCGCATTCATCAGGACGGACCCGAACAGTCCGATGAAGAACATCGCCTTGCCGCCGATCCGGTCGCCCAGGAAACCGTTCACGAGTTTCGAGGCGGCGTACACCGCGAAATACACGGAGAGGATCAGGCCGACCTCGGTGTTCGAGTAACCGAAGGCTTCGCCGATGAGGGGCAGCGCCACCGGAACCGTGACCCGGCCGAGGTAGTAGCCCGCGTAGCCGACGAAGAGGAGCGCCGCCAGGAGCAGCCGCAACCGCCGGAAGGCCCGGTCCGGTCCGGCCTCACGCATGCTCTGGAACCGACGCTCCGGGGAGCCGCAGTCTCAGCCCGAACGGCGGACGACCGCCGGTCAGTACTTCCACCCGCGGGTGTCGGCGCCCGGCGGCGCGTTCCGCGTCAGGTGCGCCGCCATTTCCCGGAACAGCTCCGCGTTCGTGATCGGCGTCCAGCCGTGTCCCTTGTTGGGCCGCCCGTAGCGGAACGAACCGCCGTAGTGGGGGCTCTCGGTGGCCTCCAGGAATTCCTCGATGAGATAGACCGGGTGGTTGAAGTAGTAGTTGTCCATGTCCCCGCAGATGAAGTGGAGTTTGCCCACCAGGTCGGGGCCGATCTCTCCCCAGTTCGTCTCGAGGTAGTGGCGGAGGTCGTAGCCGTTCTCCCGCCAGTAGCGCGCCACCTCGCGGTCGATGACACCGGTCCGCTTGTCCCAGAGAGGACGGGGGTAGCCGTCCTCGCCGACGGGCCCGAAGGACGCTTCCCAAGCTTCCAGATAGTCGGTCGACCTCCCGCGGCTGCCGAGGACGGACGCCAGTCGACTCAGCTCGCGGATGCTCTGCAGCGGCTGGCCGTCATCGTCGCGGAACGCGTAGCGCTCGGGAGCGAGTTGCCCGTCACTCCAGCCGGGCGCGCGAAACGCGTTCTCGTCCTCGTAGATGTTGATCAGGAAGAACCGCCGGAAGTCGATGGGATCCGGATAGAAGACCCAGGCGCCCCCGAAGTCGGTCGGCCGGTGCGCCTGGAGGGCGAGCGCTTCGTATCCGCCGGTGGATCCGCCGGTGAGCAGGCGCGCCCACCCCTCCGGGATCATCCGGAACCGCTCCTCGAGGTAAGGGATCAACTCGGTCATGAGGGCGTCCTGGTAGGGGCCGTTGTTGGCCGAATTCACCGCGTAGGAGTCGTCGAAATAAGGGGTCGGGTGCTGGAAGGTGACCGCGACCATCCGCGGGAAGCCTGGAGACCGCCAGGACTCGAAGAACTCGAAACCGTTCTCGACCCCGCGTTCGAGCCTTGCGGCGCGGGCGGCTGCCGATTCCTCCACCGGGTCCGCCGAAAACCCGAACGGCGGGTCGAGGCTGAAATGGCCCTGCTGATACACCGTTGGGTACCAGGTGTCCGGATGCGAGTCGTATCCCTCCGGAAGCAGCACGGTGGCTCCGAGATAGACCGGTTGGCCCCAGAACTCGCTGAGCATCGGGCTCTCGAATTTCACCCGCCGCACCCACATGTCGTCGGGCGGCACCTCGATCTCGGGAAGTTCCTCGACGAGGCGCAGGCGGAAGGAGAAGCCGCTCGCCGGATCGAGCCGGACTCTCTCCGCGTCGCTGAGCAGGGTGCCGGGGGCCCAGTTGAAGTGCTGCCCTTCCCACTCGTCCCGGTGGGCCCAGATCACGTGCCCGTCGGCGCGGTGAAACTCGGTGTACGGGACGAGGAGCGCCTGCACGTAGTAGTCCCCGGCGGGGAGTTCGGCGAGGCGCTCAACCGGGTATCCCAGGGTGGAACCGTCGATCACCGCGGGTTGGCCGGACGCCAGCCCCTCGACGTCCACCGCGAAGAACGGGACGCCGCGCGCGGCGGACACCGGCTGGTGACCGAGGCTCCGCTGCCGGATCGCCGCGATGTCCGGCTCGGTCCCGATGACCACGTAGGCCCTGCCGGTGATCGGTCCTTCGTGAAGCTCCGCCGGGAAGGAAACCTCGAAACGGGTTTCCGCCGGCCCCGGCGCACAACCGGCGAACCCGAGGAGGCCCGCAACAAGGAGATAGCGAAACGTCACCAACCGGCAGCGGCTCCTTCGCGGCGGTGGTCCGGGCGTCCAGAGAGCACCCCGGATACGGCCGGAAACAGCGAGAGTTGGCGTTTCCTGCGCATCCGTCCATCTCCTTCGGCGTGCTCCCGGGGTCCGCAACGCCTCCACTAGACTATCCACTGTCTTGGGGGGGAGGGAAGTCCGGGTGCCGGCTGACGTGGCGGCTATCCGCCGTGCGTCCCCGCGACCGCTGGCGGAACCGCGACCCGCGGGGCCCCGTCTTCAACGGCCCCCGGTGCGAAGAACCGGTTTCGCACGTCCGGGTGGCCTGCGAGAGCCGGAACCGGGCCAGAACACGCCGTGAAGTTCACCGGACAAATCCGTGGGCTATCCGATGGGTTGAGAACTGCGTTCGGCGGATCAAACGTCACGAACCGCGTGCGGGACTTCGAAGGATGGACCGACAGGGCATCCCCCCGGGGGGATGCCGACGGGGGGTACGACCACACGCGGACCGTCAAGGAGTACTACGACCTTTGCACCGAGTTCATGGTCATGGGTTGGGGAGAGTCCCTGCACTTTGCGCCGCTGTCGCCCGGCGAAAGCCTGGAGGACTCCAAGATCCGGCACCAGAGACTCATGATGTCCAGGCTCGAACTGCGTCCGGGCATGACCGTCGTGGATGTCGGATGCGGGATCGGCGGTCCGATGCGCCGCGTGGCGAGGGAGGTTGGAGTCCGCGTTGTCGGAATCAACGCCAGCGAAGTCCAGTGCAACAACGCAAGGCGCTTGAACGAGGCCGCGGGGCTCGCCGGCCAGACCGACTGTCTCCAGTGCAGCTTCATGGACATGAGCGCGATCGCGGACCGGACCTTCGACCGCGGCTACGCGATCGAATCAACCTGCCACGCGGACGACAAGGCGGGCGCGTTCGCCGAGATCTACCGAGTGCTGAAACCTGGAGCCCTCTTCTGGGGCCAGGAAATGTGCATGACGGACCTGTACGACCCGGGGGACGACCGGCACCGCGCCATCAAGCAGGAGCTCATGCACGGCATCGCGCTCAAGGACATTGCGACGTTCGGGGAGGTCAACCGGGCGCTCGCAACCGCAGGATTCGAAGTCCTGGAGGGTGAGGACCTCGCCGCCGACGGGCACCGTCAGGACACGCCGTGGTATCAGCCCATGGAAACCCTCCGCGGGTTGCCCGGCAGCGCGTTCCGCCGGATTCCGATGGGCCGCAAGGCGCTGCGGTGGGGAGTCCGGCTGGCCGAGTTCTTCGGTGCGTTCCCGAGGGGCTCGGCGGAGGTGGTGGCTCTCCTGGACCGGACCGCGGACGCTTACGTCGCGGGGGGCAAGACGGGGATCTTCACCCCGCTCTACTGTTTCGTGGCGCGCCGGCCCCTTTCGGGCTAGCCCGGCGCCCCGACGGGCTCTTCGTCCGCCCGCCCCGTCAACCGGAACCCTCGGCGGCCAGTTGTTGCCGGGCCGAGCCAAGGCGCAGGTGGATCGAGGAAAGCGCGGGCACCAGAAACATGATGATCACCGTGGTGAAGAGAATGCCGCAACCGATCGAGGCGGAGAAGGGAACAAAGAACTGCGCCTGAATCGCGTCCTCGAGAATCAGGGGGGTGAAACCCAGGAAGGTCGTCAGGGAAGTCAGCATGATCGGGCGGAAGCGTCCCTTCGCGCCCTCGATGATCGCGGTTCGCACCGGGATGCCGTCCCGGAGCTTCTGGTCGGTGAAATCGATCATCACCAGGGAGTCGTTGACGACCACGCCGGCCAACCCGAAGATCCCGACGAAGGACTCCGCGCTCACGGCGACCCCCAGCATCCAGTGACCCAGGATCACCCCGACGAACCCGAACGGGATGATGGCCATGACAATGAACGGTTTCGTGTAGGAGCGCAGGGGAATGGCCAGCAGCGCGAAGATCAGGAGCAGCGCGATCACGAATCCGCGATAGAGACCGCCCAGGGAGTCGAGCTGTTGTTGCTGTTCCCCTCCGAAGGTATAGGTCAGTTCCGGGTTCTCCGCGATGAGCCCCGCCAGGATGGTGTTCTCCAGAATGTCGTTGGCGGTCGCGGCGGAAGTCACACTCGGATCGACATCCGCGGTAACGGTCACAATCCGCTGGCCGTCCTGGCGCCGGATGGCCGGCGGCGAGGTGCCCGAACTCAGCGAAGCCACGCGGCTGACCGGCACGTCGGCGCCAGTTGGCGTCCGGAGCCGGTAACTCTCGACGTCGGTGATCGCGTTCCGTTGCTCCTCGGGTAACCGGACGTAGACCCGAACTTCGTCACGTCCCCGCTGCACCCGCACGGCCTCCTCACCGAAGAAGGCCGCTCGCGTCTGCCGGGCAAGATCATCCAGCGTGAGGCCCAGGGTGCGCGCTTCGGGAAGTAGTCCCACCTGGACTTCCGGGATCCCGGGAGTGTGATCCGAGCGTATGTCGAAGACGCCTCCGACCCTGCCGAGGCCGGCGACGGTGGAATTCGCGATCTCGTTGAGGCGTTCCGGATCCGGGTGGGACAGCGCCGCCTCGACGGGGTTGCCCAATGTGTAGATCTCGCTGATGAAGGTGACCGCGCGTACCTGAGGCAGGACACCCACCTCCTCGCGCCATGCCTGCACGACGTCTCCCGAAGTGATGCTCCGCAGCTGGGCGCTCAGGAGCTTGAACTCGATGGTCGCGACATTGGCTTCCGGGTTCAAAGTGGGCGAGGGATTGAGGCCTCCGGTTTCGAGCCGCGACCGCTGGCCGACGACGACCGTAACTCCGGACAAGAGGGGAGGCGCGTCAGCGGGCCGGCTTTGGGAGAGCCGCTCGACGGCCCGGCGGCCGGCCGATTCCAGGTGTTGCGCCACGGCGTACGTTTGCGGCGCGGTCGTTCCTTCCGGCATCTCAAGGGTGGCGATCGCGAAGTCGCCTTCGACCTTCGTCGCGAAGGTGGTGGGAACGATGCCGGCCGGAAGAAGGGAAATGCTCAGGACGAGCAGCGCAACGGCCGCCGAAACCGTCACCCCGGGCCAGTCCGTCGCCAACTGGATCCCGCGGTCCACGGGTCCCTGGATGAAGCGGTTCAACCAGGAATCGACCCGATTCTGGATCCGGGCGACGAACCGCTCCATGCCCGTCCGGGGCGCCCAATCCGGGCCGTGCAGATGATGGGACAGATGATTGGGCAGCACCAGGAGCGATTCGACCAGCGAAAAGAGCAGCGTGGCAATAGCGACGATCGGCAGTGCCTTCCACACCTCTCCGAACCCCGCGGGTATGAAGAGCAGCGGAAGGAACGCCACGATGGTCGTCAGCACCGCGAAGACCAGCGGCACCTTGATGCGTCGCGCGCCCCGGATCGCCGCCGCGAGTCCCGGCGTGCCGCGCTTTCGTTCCTCGTGGATGTGCTCCGACACGACGATCGCATCGTCCACGACGATGCCGATGGCGAGCACGAAGGCGAAGAGCGAAATCTCGTGGAGCGGGATGTCGAACACCATCATGGCGGCCAGGGCGCCGATCGCGGAAACGCCGAGGCCGACGGCGACCCAGAACGCCAGCCGAAGCTGGAGAAACAGACCCAGCGCGATCAGGACCAGCAACAGCCCCAAGGCTCCATTCTTGAGGAGAAGGAGGGCACGTTCCGAGAAGACCGAAGAGTCGTCGTTCCAGATGTCGATGCCCATGCCGTCCGGGAGCGAGGGCGCTATCTCGTTCGCGACGTGTTCCCGAACGGCGCGCGCCACGTCCATCACCCTCTCGCCATCGGCTCGCGAAACCTCGACGAACACGGCTGGCTCGCCCTGGTACCGCACCAGCAAACCTGAGTCGTGGAAGCCGTCGCGCACCTCGGCAATCTCACCCAGGCGCACCACCGTGCCGTCGGCGCGGCCGAGGACGACGATGTCCTCGAAGTCCTGCTGGTCGTAGCTCTGGCCGAGGGTCCGAATCCGCACCCGGGATTGCGCGGTATCGATGCTGCCCGCCGACAGGTCCAGGGAACCGCGGCGAACCGTGTTGGCGATGTCGGTCAGCGTGAGCCCAAGGGCCCGCAGCCGCTCGAGCGGCACTTCGATCGAGATCTCGTAGTTGCGCACCCCGCTGGTCTCGACCAGGGACACGTTCGGGAGCGACGCGAGATCGTCTTCGATCCGGTGGGCGAGCTCCTTCAGCGAGCGCTCTGGAACGTCGCCGTAGAGGACGAGACGCATCATGCTCTGGGCGTTCGTCATTTCACGGATCTGGGGCCGCTCGGCCCCACCCGGGAAGGTCTGAATCCGCGCGACCGCCGACTCGATTTCGTCCCTCTTCGCGCCCATGTCCGTACCGGAGTTGACTTCGACCCTGACGGACGCCATTCCCGGGGCCGCTACGGACCGGACCGTCTTCACCTCCGCCAATCCCCTGACCTCATCCTCGATCTTGACGACGATGGCCTCCTCCACCTCTTGGGGCGTTGCGCCCGGGAACGGCACCGAGATCTCGAACTGGTTGAAAGGCACCGTGGGCCACGCTTGCTGCTCGAGGCCGGTCAGCGACACGAGGCCCACCGCGAGGATGCCGAACATCAGCAAGTTGGACGCCACGCCGTTGCTCGCCATGTAGGCGATCGGTCCACGGGGTTCCGCGTGGTTGCCTGGATCGGAACTCATCGATACGTGTGGAAGCGAGTCCTGAGAAACACTCCGGGGTCGGCCGCGCCGTTACGCGCCCCCGCGGTCACACGGGACGCGGGACCCCGGCGACGCGGAACTTCAGCTTCCTGTTGGGGGCCAAGGTCGGGAACGGATTGATTCCCATCTTGTAGTTGCCGGGCACCACTTCGAGCTGCAGGTGATGCGCGATGAGCAGGACGTTGACGGCCATCTGAAGTTCCACCCACCGGTGGCCGAGGCACATGTGCGTACCCAGGCCGTAGGGCGCATAGGCGCCCGGTTGCAGATGCTCGGCCCGGTCCGGCAAGTACCGATCGATATCGAACTTCAACGGATCCCGGTACAGATCCTCGGCATAGTGCGGCGCAGTCTGGCAAATCAGCAACATCGTCTTCGGCGGTATCTCGTAACCACTGACGATGCACTCGTTCATGACCGTTCTCAACTGCCATGGAATCACCGGGTACATACGCGAGGATTCCATGCAGAGACGCACCGTGACGTCGATGCTCTGGTGATTGAAGTCATCTCCCGCAAGTTCACGACCGTTGCCGAACAGCGACTCGGCCTCGCTCCGGACCCTCGCGTACACGTCCGGGTTTCGAACCATGTTGTAAACAGTGAAGGCCAGTCCGCTGCCGAGATAGATGCTCGCAACCATGGAAGCCACGAAGGGAAAGGTGAGGTCCGTTTCGGGAAGGAACTGCGGGTCCCTCTTGTGGAGATCGAGAATCGCGTCGGCCAGATCCCGGGGCTTTCCCTTGCGCAGCGCCGTCGTGTGTCCCGCGGTGATCGCCTCCTGGAGTTCCCTGACACGCTTCCCATACCGTTTCATTCTTGGGGTGGACAGCATGAAATCCGGCAATGCGCCCTGGACCCGCGTTATCAGTGCACGGTGTTCAAAGGCCAACAGTTCGTCGACATAGTGGCTGCAATCCACTCCCATCGCGAAATTGGAGATCTGACTGCTGATGTGGTTCTGAAAGCTCTCGGTGGCGCGGAAGACATCCCCTTCCTTCCAACGGCTCAGCGATTTCCGGCAGTCGTCGATCAGCTCCGGCAGCCGCTGCGCGAGCGTGGCGCGGGAATACGCAGTCTGGAGTTCCCTGCGCATTCGATAGTGTTCGGCGCCATCCATTCCGGGGAGACTCCGGGATGCGCCAAACGCGTGCTCCAGCCCTTCGATGTAGTCCTTCGAGCGGAGATAGAACCGTCCGTGCCGATTGACCCAGTGATTGACATCGGCACCCATCAACGAAACGACGGGCTTGCCGCGGATCTTGAAGGGCATCCTGACGACCGGCCCGTGTTTTCGATACATGCCGTACATCGCCTTCGAGATGTTGCCGGAGAGGAAGTCGCGCTGTAGCAGTACGAGATACCCAGGCTTGGGAATGGGCTTCGTCTGAACGACGCGACGGGTCTTGGGCCTCGCCGTGCTGTCCTTCACGGCGGCGGCGACCGTCCGTCCGATGAGGTCCAGCTTGGCGACGAGTTCGATGCGGGCGAGCCGCTCTTCGTAGTCCTCTTCCTCCAGCAGCAGCTTGAAGCCGCCGCAGGTGTGCATCAGCGCGACCAGGATGGCGTCCCGCGGGTCCGGGATCTCGTCGTTCAGGATGACGCTCAGGACCCTCACCTTGGATTCCCGGCGGGTCGCGACAGCCTGGGTCGGAAAAGTCCCTGAACGGGCGACAGAGCGCGAGAGCCCCCAGAATCCGCCGCTCTCGTGGGTAAGGATGTTCCGCTCCACCAGGCGCTCGAGGGCGGCTGCGACGATTTCGTCGGCTTGGCGGGTGTTCCGTTCGATCCAGAACTGGGCGTCCGATTTTTCGTCGGATTCGGCGATGTCCTTGAGCGTCGGGTCGAGCAACTCATCTCCGGTCGGTGAGGGATCGACCAGGTACAACCGCTCCAGGTCGGTCTCGATGCGACGCTCCAGGGCCAGGTCGGCGAGCACGGCCCCGGCCATGACACAGGAGAAGTCCCAGTTCGGAACCATCTCGAGGTAGCCGCTCTGCTCGTCCAGCATGAGGAGGATCAACTCCTCGGCGATTCGGATCGGAAACCGGGTGCCCTCGCTCATGGTGCTCAACCTCCAGCCGAGGCGGCTCGACAGCCCCACCGATCCGCCGCCACTGGATGGTCCGGGTCAGAGTCTAGTCGATGGAGCGGGCGGGCAAGGGGTCGGCAGGGTCCCCGGACCGCCTACTGCGGCGGCGGCGAGCGGACGGGGCGGCCGCACCCCAAAGGTAGAGTAGGAATGTGGGTGAAGCGAAGGGCGGCGCGCCGAGAAGGGTTGCCATTGTCGGTGGGGGCGCCTCGGGGCTCGGGACGGCGTGGGCGCTCAACCGCCACCGGGACCGTTTCGATTTTCGGCTCTTCGAAGCGCAGGCGCAGCTCGGCGGCAATGCGATCACTGCGGACATGCCGCAGGACGACGGCAGCACGGTGCCGTTCGATATCTCGGTCACCGCGTGCATACCGTCGGCATACCACCACTTCGTCCTGCTCATGCAACAGCACGGCATCGAGCTGCTCGAAACGCGGTTCAACTACAGCGTGAAGTATCGAGGCGGAATCTATGCCCACGACTTCGACTCCGACATCAGGAGGCAACTGCAACCGGAAATCCAGAAGTTCCAGCGTCTCCTGAGACGTCTGAAGTGGTTCGGCCGGCTCAACGTCTCGAGGTCGAAGCTGCTCAGCTCCCTTAACCCGTTCAACTACGTCAGCATGGGAGCGCTGCTGAACCTGGGAAGGTACTCGGGGGACTTCCGGTACAAGGTCCTGAAGCCCATGTTCGTCAACTTCCTGATGGCGACGAACGTGTTCGACATGCCGGCGTCGCTCTTTTCGCGGTACCTGGACTTCTTCGACATCGAGACCGCGACGCCGATGCAGACCTGGGATCAGGGCACCCGGCGGATCTACCGGGATCTGTCCGCAGCCTTTCGCGAGAAGATCTATCTGAACCGGCCGGTGCGAAGGGTCCACCGGCGCCGTAACGAGGTTGTCGTGGAGGACGAGGACGGAAGGACCGAAACCTTCGACGAAGTCGTCTTCGCGTGCAACGCGAACCAGACGCTGATGCTCCTCGACAGGCCGACGCGGCTGGAGGGTTGGCTCCTCTCCTCGATCCGGTACGAAAGCGAACTGCACAACCACACGGTCGTGCATTCGGACGCCTCGGTCCTCCCCGACAACGAGGCCAGGCCGCTCGCCACCCGGAGCAACCACATCGAGCAGTACGGCGCGCGGCCCGACAACTACGAGATCACCTACATCATGCACAACCAGCAGCCCTGGGCGAACACGTCGGACAAGCCGTGTCTCGTGACCTACAACCCGATCAGCCGTATCGACGAGAGCAGGATCGTCAAGAGGTGGTGGTTTCAGCACATCGTGCACGACGTGCCTCACGTCGCCTTCCTGACCCAGTTGTTTCGCTTCGTCCAGGGAAAGCGGCGGAGTTGGCACTGTGGCGCGCACACCCTGGTCAACAGCCAGGAGACCTGTTTCGTGTCCGGCCTCGTCACGGCGAGACAGCTCGGCGCGGACTATCCGTTCGAGGACCCGGAGGCCAGAAAGTGGTTCAACTTCTACGGCCGGGTGATGTACGGCTGGCGGTTCCGGAGCGCCTGAGCCAGGCGGGCGCCTGGCCGCGCTAGTAGAACTGCCTGCAGTAGCGCCGGTACAACCCGATCTCGCCGTCGGCCCGGCTGAGGCTCGGGCGCGACCGGTACCGCTTCCGGCTCCAGATCTCCACGTCCTGCATGACGTCGTGCCTTTGGAAGAACAGCATCAGCTTGTTCATGGTCCCGGTACGGAGAGCAGGCGGCAGGAACCGCAACCCGACGATCAGCCGCTTCGGTTTCCGGATTCTTCGCAACTGTCCGACCAGCACCAGGTCGATGAGCGTGCCGTCGACGGGCGTCGCAAGGACCCAGAGGCGTCCGTCCATTCCAATGGAGCGCTCGTGGAACTCCACGAGCGAGTATCCGAGTCCGACGACATGCGCGGTGGCGGAGACGTCGAAGGTGAGATTGATGGCTCCGGCGATGCGCTGGGTGCGCTTGAAATCAAAGCAGCTCCGCAGATACGCGCCGTCCACCGTTACCTTGCCGACCCGGCCGACGTTGCCGTAGCCGTGCACGTACCGGAGGTGCGCCATGTCCACGGCGTTCTCGCTCGTTTCCTGGGGGTGCCCCCGAAACCGGAGAGTCCGGAACGCCGGTTCGCACCAGTCGGCGCCGGCCGGCGGGTCCTCGGGAAGGCTCCACTGCGGGGGCCGTCCGTCGATTCCCCACCAGGCGAAGACGATGCCCAGGACCTCCCGAGTCTCGAACGACCTCAGCCTCGCGGTCTTCGGCGGCGGGGCGAAGGGCGTGGCGACGCATTGCCCGCTGACGTCGAACTCGTAGCCGTGAAAAGGACACACGAGACGGCCATCCCGCACTCGGCCGCCGGCGGCGGGGCCCAGTTCGGACCCCAGGTGAGGACAGACCGACTCGGCCACGGAGATTCCGCCGGCGTCGTCGCACCAGACGACGATGTCCTTTCCCATCCAGGTCTTCTGGATGAGCCTCGCCTTCTCCAGTGATCCCCGGGTGGTAACGAAATACCAACCCTCCGGGAACGGGGAGAGCACGTCTTCACTCATGCGTCCTGACCGGCATTCTCGCCCAAGGTCCTTCCTCCTCCGCCCCACCCCGGCGGATCCGACTGCGGGCGATCGACCTGCGCTCCGGGCCTTACAACGTCCCGCAGGTTCAAGGGTCCGGGTTCGCGGCGGTCCGCACCCTCAGTCCCTCGGTCGCGAACTGAATGCCACTCAGGACTACCTCCTGGCCTTCCTGCAGCCCGCCGGTGACGTAGACGGTGTCGTCGAAGCGCTGCAGCACGCGGACCGGAACGATGGTCACCGCCTCGCCGTCCACCGCCCAGACCTCGTTGCCCGGCCGGAGCCCCAGCCGCCGGATCCGGAAGTACTCCTCCGGCGCGATCCCCGATATCTCGACGTTCGCGAACTGGCCGATCAGGAGCGGCGGCGCGGATCCGGCGTCCGCGCTCGCTTCTCCCGCTTGCACCCGGGAACCACCCGTGAAGGGGTTCGGAACGCGCACGATCACATCGAGGGTGCGCGTCGTTTCATCCAGTGCGGCCTCGACCCGGTCCACGTACCCGTCCCAGGCATAGGCGCCGGTCCCGTAGTCCGCGGTGACCCGGGCCGCCGCCCGACGATCCGCGACTCCCGGCCTCAGGTCCCACAGACCCGGGACGAGCGCCGCATCGGCGTCGGACAGCGGGACGACGATCTCGACCGCATCGGAGGCGTAAATCCGGCCGACGCCGACCCCTGCGGTCACGAACTGTCCGACCCCGACGCTCTCGGAGCGCACCACGGCGTCGAAGGGCGCCCGAACTTCGGTTCGCGCGAGCAGGAGTTCGGCTTCCGCGAGGAGCGCGCGGGCCCGTTCCACACCGGCCCGCGCCGCCTCGAGCTGCGGCTCCCAGTGCGCCAGGGGACTCGCTTCCGCGTCCCCGGCGGCGCCACGGCGGCTCTGGAACGCTTCGTACTGCTCGCGGGCGATCCGCGCTTCCTCCTCGACCTTCAGCAGTTCCACCTGCTGTACGGCGACGCCGGAACGGGCCTGCTCCACCCGGAAGCGGTAGTCGGCGTCGTCGAGGCGGAAGAGCGCCTGACCCTCGCTGACCCGGCCGCCGCTCTCGAAGCCCGGATCAACCCGGACGACCCGTCCACTCACCCCGGCGGCCACCTCCACCTGGACGCGGGGCCGGACCGTCCCGGCGCCGTGGACCGGGATCGGCCCCGAACCCGCGACCGCGGGCGCCGTGACGACGAACGGAATCCGGGAGGGAGGTTCGCGCCGCTCGGGCTCCGGCCGCTGCGCGATCAGCAGGGTTGCGATCCCGAACGATCCCAGCAGGATGATCGCCGCCAGGATGAATCCCTTCGTTCGATTCATCGGTCGGCCGGTCCTTTGGCGCGGGCATCCGGCGTGCTCGCCGGCGCGCTGGCCATCTCGTCCGGGGCGGTCCAGGCGCCCCCCAGAGCCCGGTGGATGGCGAGGCGGGCGAGCGCCAGGTTCCGCGCCGAACCCGCGAGCGCCGATTCCGCATCCAGCAGTCTGGCATTCGCATCGAGCAGATCGCCATAGCCGCTGATGCCCGCCTCATAGCGCCTGGACTGAGCTTCGACGGAGGCGCGGGCCTCCTCGTGCTGCGCGGCGAGAGATTCCTGCCGCCGGCCTTCGTTCCTGAGGGTGGCCAGGGCCGCTTCCACCTCGTTGACCGCGGTAACGATGGTCCGGCCGTAGGCCGCCGCCAACTCGTCGAAGCGGGCCTCGGCCAGTTCCACGCCGCTCGCGAGCCGGCCGCCGTCGAACACCGGACGAAGGAGGTTGCCGGCGAGGTTCGTGAACCACTGCTTGACGTCGAAGAGGCCTCCGGCGTCCGTACTCCGGAGTCCAATGGATCCGGAGAGCGAAAGCTGCGGCATCAACGCGGCCCGACGGGCTTCGACGGTGTGTCCGGCGGCTTCCAGCCGGTGACCCGCGGCCTGCACGTCCGGGCGCTGCGAAAGGAGGTCGGCCGGAATGCCTGCGGGCACCGGTTCGGCTGGAGATTCCGGGGAGAGGGATTCGGGAAGGATCGCCGCGACATCCTCCCGGTAGCCTCCCAGCAGCACGGCGAGCCGCGACTCGGTCTCGGCGAGTTGATTCTCGACCTGCGGCACGCCGGCCCGGGCGCTCGAGAGAGCCTGACGCACGCCGTGCAGTTCGAGCGAGACGGCAAGCCCACGTTCGTAGCGGCTCTCGACCAGCCGCTCGCGTTCCTCGAGCAGTTCCACGTGCCCTCGAGCGATGGCGAGTTGTTGCCGGAGATGGCCGATTTCGAAGTAGGCCGAGATCGTCTCGGCGAGGATGCCGATGCGGGCGACCCGCAGGTCGAACTCCGAGGCCAGCAGTTCGGATCCCGCCGCGAGTGCGGTGTGCCGGACGCGGCCCCAGAAATCCGCTTCGTAGGCAAAGTCCGCGCCCAGGGTATAGGTCGGGAAGCCCAGCCGGTCGGGCAGCGGGAAATCGAGACCGAGGTCCTCGAGTTGGGCGCCGATCGCGGCGTTCGTGGGCAGGTCGAAGGTTTCCGCGGTGAGGCTCGCTCCGACCGTGGGCAGGATCGCCGCGTCGGCCAGCCGGGCCCGCGTTCGGGCCTGCTCGACCCGCGCTACCGCTTCCGCCACGGAGAAATTGGAGTCCAGTACCGATTCGACCACGTGGTCGAGCGCGGGATCGGCGAACGCCCGCCACCACTCCTGCGCCTGGCGGGCTCCGCTGGCTGGATTCTCGGCAAAGTCGGAGGGCAGTTCGGGGGCCGCCTCCTGCGCCAGGTCGGGGGAACCTCCCGACCGCAGGGCGCAACCGCCCGCCGCCGGAAACACAAATCCCCCGCCAAGAAGGATCGCCGCCAGGAGAACGCGATTCCTCAAGCCCACCGGGACATTCTGCCGAGCCCCATGAGCCGAGTCTATTTCAGAGGACGCGGGTCCGGAAACGAGAGAGGCCGGCGGTCCCGGGCGGCTACCAGCCTGCCGCGGCCCCCTCGCGGCGCTTGTCAGGCCCCCCGGACAGTACTCCCGAGCCAGGGAAGATCCTGATCGCGTTCAGCATCCCGATCCGGTTGGGAGGCTCACGGAGGCGGTGCCCCTTGGCGTTCAGCGCCTCCCGGACCTCGTCCGAGAAATCCTTCTCCAGCACGAGGTCGGTCCCATCCATGTAGGGAATCGAGTTCGCCAGGTAGCGGACAACGAAACGCGGCGCATCCACCGCCGCCGCCGCGTCCATGTCGTAGTCGAGGGCCCGCACCAGCACCTGCAGGATCGTCTGGGGAATCGTCCAGCCGCCCGCCGACCCGAGCGCGAAATAGGGTTTGTCGTAGCGGGTCACGATCGTCGGGCTCATCACGAAGCGCGGGCGCTGGCCGCCTTCGATCAGGTTCACGCTCTCCGGATCGAGGCTGAAGTAGGACATGCCGTTGTTGAATATGACCCCGGTCTCGGGCACCACCACCCCGGCGGGGAGCATCAGCGTCTGGGTGATCGTCACCACGTTGTGGTCCTTGTCCACCACGGTGTGGTGCGTGGTGTGCTCCACCGCGGTGGGAGCGTCGCTCTCGGGACGGACCGCCGCATGGAACTGTGCCCGGGAGAGATCGATCCGAGCCGCCTGCTGCTCCGCATACTCCTTCGAGAGCAGCCGGTCGAGCGGAATGTCGGCGTAGTCCTTGCCGGTGTTCCAGGTGTCCTCGTCCACGAAGGCCAGCTTCATCGCTTCCGCAACCAGATGGACGAACTCCTCGGAGTTGTGCTCGAGCGCCGGCACGTCGAACTGCTCCAGGATGTTCAGGGTCTGCAGGATCGTCATCCCCGAGCCGCCGGGGGGGTTGCTGTACACCGTGTAGCCGCGGTAGGTGGTCGAGAGCGGCTCGCTCCACCGCGCCCGGTAGTTCGCGAAGTCCTCAACGGTGAGGATGCCCCCGTTCTGCTGGAAGAAGTTCACGACGGATTCCGCGATCGGCCCGCCATAAAAGGCCCCCGGCCCGTCGGCGGCGATGGCCTTGAAGGTCTTGGCCAGATCGGGTTGCTTCAAGACCTCGCCCACGGGCCAAGGCTTCCCGTCCTTGAAGAAGATGCTGGCGCCGTAGGGATAGCGGGCGACATCGGCGCCGAAACCGCTGCTTCCGAATGGACCGTGAACCGCCGGGGACACCGCGAAGCCACCCTCGGCGTACTCGATCGCCGGAGCCAGGACCTCCGCCCAGGACATGGAGCCGTATTCCTCGAGCAGCGCCGCCCAGCCAGCGAGATTTCCGGGAACGAGCGGCGCCAGGAAGCTGTCGCGGGCGGGATGGGTCCGGTCCCAGAGACGGCTGCCCGCAGTGAAGGCCTCGGGTTCGGCCGCTGCGGGCGCGGCACCGATGAAGTCCACCGACCGGATCTCCCCCTTTTCGGCGTCATGGATCAGCGCGTAGCCGCCCACGCCACCGAGGCCGGACATGAGGGGTTCCACGACCGCCTTCACGGCCGCGCTCGCCACCGCCGCGTCAAAGGCGTTCCCGCCGGCCTGGAGCATCCGGAGCCCGGCCTGGGCGGCGAGCGGATGAGAAGTCACCACCATCCCGTTGACGCTCATCCCGCCGCCTTCGGCGGGCTCATGGAGCACCGGTCCGAGCAGCAGCGCGAGTCCCAACCCCGCACTCGCCATGGTCAGAAAAAGTCGTTTTCTGTTCATCCGTCCGTCTCCCTTGCCTGAAGGCCGATCCGCAAGGTTCGCGGCCGGCCGAATCTCCATCATACGCGCCCCGATGGGTCGGGGGCGCTTGAGCGGAGCGCTGGCTGGCAGGCTCCAGCGCTCCGCATCGACGAGAACGTCAGAAATGGATCCTTGCCGCCAGCTCGACCTGGCGCGGGAACCCGGCGCTGACCGACGTTCCGAAGGCGCCGGAACGCACGTTACCGACCGGGATCGCGAAATGCGCACGGTTGAACAGGTTGAACGCCTGGACGAAGAGTTCCAGATCCCGGGGTCCCCCGATGTTGAAGCGCTTGCTCAGCCGAAAGTCCACGTTGAAATAGTTCGGGCATTCGAAGGCGCCTTCGTTCACCGCGGAGAGGCCGATCGACTGCCGGTAGGCGTTGACGGCGCCGAAATCGAGATCGCGGCAGCCCTGGTTTCGGGTCACCCCCGGCGGCCGGTCACCGCTGATCGCATCTCCGTTCAGGTCGGTGCCCGCGGTGATGTTCACCGGGCGAGCGGACCGGATGTCGGCAATACCGCTCAACTCGATGCCGTAGGGAAGCATCCAGATGCCGCTGATCACCGCCCGGTGACGCCGGTCGGTGCTGTCCGGCCCCCAGTCGTTATCCACATTGGTGTGATCCTGGGGGAAACCGTCGGGATAGTCGTCCGACTTCGAGAGGGTGTAGGAGGCCATCAACTGCCAGTTGTCGGCGAACCGCTTGTCGAGGCGGACGAACATCGCCTTGTACTCCGTCCCACCGAGGTTCCCGACTTCCGTGATGCGCGCGTACTCCGGGTTGGGGCGCGCGAGGCCCGGCCCGGGGAAGATGTTGATGTCCCGCACCGAGCGGTACGCATTTCCCTTTGTGTAGTTGAAGTCCACCGACATGGCCAGGTCGGAACTGATCTGCCGGGTGAAGCTGACGTTCGCCTGGTGGGAATACGGGTTCACGTAGCCGTTGTCGGTAATGGTGATCCCGGGGGCCGCGGTGGAGGCGAACTCGAGGAAGTCCCGGCCGCCGAACGGATCGGGATACCCCGGGTTCCGGATCTGCAGGTTGATGTACTGGAAGTTCCGTCGTTCACCGAACTGCGGCAACGTGCGGATGTTGTCGTAGTAGAGCCCGTAGCCCCCGCGCATCACCGACCGGCCGTCCCCCGTAAGGTCGTAGGCGAAGCCGAAGCGGGGACCGAAGTTGTTGTTGTCGCCCCTCGCGTCCGGCTCGATGAAAGGAGAGATGGAGCGGTCCAGATCCTTGTTGAAGACGCCGGTCTGGAGGTCGTAGCGGAGGCCGAGGTTCAGCGTCATCCGGTCATTGGGCTTCCAGTCATCCTGGATGTACGCGGAGTAGTAGGCGGACTTGACGTTGGTGTTCCACTCGGCCGGAAAGCCGCCGTACTGGAACGCGCGGAGGAGAGCGAAGGGACCGGACGCGGTGAAGAGGGTGGGATGGGTCTCCGGGTTGCCGGGGTCATAGGGCGCGTCGGTCGGGAAACGGAAGGTGCCGCGGGGGTTCCCCGACCAGTCGTCGCTGAAGTCCACCCAGGAGTAGTCCACGCCCATCTTGATGGCGTGTTCGCCTCCCCGGCCCGTCACGAAGTAGGAGAAGTCGTCGCGGAACTGGAGACGCACCTCGGGCCCAACGTCGGCCCAGGAAAAGCCCCGACGCGAGCTGGGCCGGATGATGACCTGGTCGAGCGCGTTGAAGCGCGCCTCGCTCCAGATGCCGTTCTCGGTGAAGTTCTCGGCGGAACTGCCCGGCCAGATCTGGTAGGCGGCGAACGCCCACTGGACCCGGAACTCGTTCAGCGCATCGTTGTTCGGAATCCACGAGTAGGTGCCGACCACGGCGCGGCGGGGGATGTGCTGGGTAAAGCCGGAGCCTTTCAGACGGGTGCCGCCTGCCCCGATGTCCTCCTGCCGCTCGTCCTCCTGCGCATAGCGGACCATCATGGAGTGGTAGGGGTTGAAGAGGTGGTCGAAGCGAAGGACGTACATCTGCCGGTAGTCGTCGCGTGGGAAGGTGCCCTCTTCCGCCGGCAGCGCGCCACCGGTGTTCACGGTGAAGAAGTGATCCAGCTCGGTGCGCTCGTACGAGAAGAAGAAATGGGTCCGGTCCTCGACGATGGGACCGCCCAGGCTGCCTCCGAACTGGTAGCGCTTGAAGGCGGGCTTTTCGTCCTCGAATTCGCCGAGCGCGTTCAGCGCCTTGTCGCGCAGGTAGAGGAAGGTGCTGCCGGTCAGCGTGTTCGTGCCCGACTTCGTCACGGCGGTGAGCAGTCCGCCGCTGGCCAGTCCCTCCTCGGCCTTGTAGAGCGACTGGGTGACCCTGAACTCCGCAATCGAATCCATCGGAAAGTTCTGGCGCGGCTCTCCCTGTTCCGCCCAGGTGTTCCGCACCCCGTCCACCACGAAGGCGTTGGAGTACCAGCGCGAGCCGCCGCCGATGTTGGCGTTGTTGTAGTAGCCCCGGATGTTGTCCTGGCTCACGCCGGCGGCGAGCATCGCAAGGTTGATCCACTCGCGGGTGTTCACCGGGAGGGTCTGGATCTGGAGATCGGTGACCGCTTGAGCGATCTCCGACTTCGTGGTCTCGATCAACGGCGACGCTCCGGTAACGGTGACCGACTCCTCGATCGAGCGGACCCCGAGGGTGAAGTCGAGGCTCGCCTCCTGGCCGATCTGCAGCGTGATGTCGGTCATCGTGAGCGTCTCGAAACCGGAGATCTGCCCGGTGATCTGGTAGACGCCCGGAATCAGCGCGGGGAGCCGGTAGCGCCCGAACTCATCCGTGACGGTTACCCGCTGTACACCGCTCTCCTGGTTCGTCGCGGTCACCGTGGCCCCGGGCAGCACCGCCCCGGTCTCATCCTGCACGGTGCCGGTCATGAGCGCCGCGGCTCCCTGCGCCCCCGCTTCCGGCGCCGCAGAAAGAAAGAGAAGGACGACGACTGACACCGCCGCCACAGCTGCTGGAACTGGTCTATTCCTGAAACGCATCGTTCGCCTCCTCCCTTCGAGAAACAGAAGAACTGCTGGAAACTGACAAGGCTTTCCCGGACTCGGGACGCCGAACAAGGGCGTCTTCCCTAACGAGCGGTTTTATTCCGGGGGACGGGTTCCGTTCCTGAAGCCAGGTAGACGGATAGCGAAATCCGAAGCCCGTCAACACCCCATGGAACACCGCCCGCCACGCGGCGTTCCGGGAACTTCTGGAACTCCCGTTCAGGCCACGCGAATCTCGTGACTTTTATGCATATATGCAAATTTTATGCCCTGTTCTCGGAGCTTCAGCAAGGCTCCGTTACGATCTCAAGTCATTGAAAAACATTTCCATGATGATCCACTGGAACCCACTCCTGCCGGTGGTTCCGACCGAGGATTCGGACCATTGGATCGGGCGACTCCAACTCTTTGCACACTGGCCTTCGGTCACCGAGACGCAGACTGAGTAACGATTCCCGGCACCGATGGTCTCGTTGATCCTGCTGATGCTCGGGTGGCAGCCCCAACCCTTCTACGAAGCCCGAAATACGTCGGCGGGCGCCGCCTCCCTCCTCGCCGGGGACGCCCCGGAGTGGGAACGCGCCCGGGAAGTCGTGTGGGGGCCCGAGCCCTACCGGACCCGGTTCCGGGCGCTTTGGAACGAGCACGGTCTCCACCTGCGGTTCGACTCGGAGGACGACGCACCGTGGTTCACCATGACGGAGCGCGACGACCGGCTCTGGGAAGAGGAGGTGGTCGAGATCTTCCTCGATCCCCTCGGCGACGGCCGTTACGTCGAAGTGGAGCTCAACCCGGCGAACGTGGTCTGCGATCTGAGGAGGCTCGGACCGGGAGAGACGGCTTCCGATCCCATCGGACCGATGGATCGGGGGTACTCGGTCACCGGCTTGAGGACGGCCGTGGCGACGTCGAAGGACCGCTGGGTCGGAACCCTGTTCCTGCCCTGGGCCGGCCTCGATCTCTCCGGTCCTCCCGCCCCCGGCACCGAAATCCGCTTCAACGTCTTCCGCATCAAGCGGCCCGGCGGTCCCGAGGCCCCGGAAGCGGGCGCCGTCTTCGCCGCCTGGTCCCCGACCGGCAGCCCCAGCTTCCACGTGCCGGAGGCCTTCCGCCCGTTGCGTCTGGTCCCCTGATGAACATTCGTCCGGGTCCTCTCTTGCGACAGAACCCTGACGCCGAACCCGTATAGCCTCTCCCGCCCAGACGAGGTGACGCGCATGCTCGCTCCACGCCCCCCGACCCTGCTGAAGGCGCTGTTTCTCGCTGCCGCCGTTTCCGTTTCCGCGGCGGCCCAGGAGCCGGTCCGCGTCTGGGAAGGCGAACTCACCCTCCCGACCTACGCGCTCCTTCCCGACGATCCGAACCCGCAGTTCCGCGAGACCGACAACTCCATCGTCTATCCCTACACGATGCAGGACAACCTGGGCACGGAACGGGCCGACCACACCTGGAGGGCGTTCTTCCTCGAGAACGAGTACCTGAAGGTGGCCTGTCTTCCCGAGATCGGGGGCCGCATCCAGTGGGTCCTCGACAAGCGCGAGAACGAACAGATGTTCTACAACAACCGGGTCATCCGGCCCGGCCTGATCGCGCTCCGGGGCGCCTGGATCTCGGGCGGCATTGAGTGGAACCGGGGTCCGCAGGGCCACACCGTGACCAGTTATTCGCCGGTGAACGTCACCGGAGTCCAGAACGAGGACGGCTCGGCGACGCTCGTGATCGGCGAGATCGAGCAGAGCTTCCGCACCGGTTGGGAAGTGCGCCTCACGCTCCGCCCGGGAACGGCCCGGCTCGACCAGGAGATCACCATCTTCAACCCGACCGATCTCCCCCATCCCTACTACTTCTGGAACAACACCGCCTTCCCCCAGCGCGACGGCACGCGCTTCGTCTATCCGATGTCCCTCGCCACCGACCACTTCGGGACCACCTTCTACCGGTTCCCCGAAGACAACGGGGTGGACATGACCCGGCTTCCCAACTATCCCGAACCGACCTCGATCTTCGCCTACCGGGCGGTCCACGACTTCTTCGGCGCCTACGACTCGGGGGATGACCGGGGCATCGTCCAGACCGCGGACCATCGCGAGCTGCCCGGGAAGAAGGGCTGGACGTGGGGCCAAGGCGACGACGGCATGATGAACCAGCGCGCCCTCACGGACGAGGACGGCCCCTACATCGAGGTGCAGAGCGGTCCCCTGCCCACCCAGTCGGACTACGCCTGGGTCCATCCGGGCCAGCGGGTCTTCTGGCGCGAAGAGTGGACGCCGGTGTTCGGGCTCGGTGAGGGTTTCGAATACGCGACCCCCGACCTGGTGGTCGAGCGGATCGAGGGCGATCGAGAGACGCGCTTCCTGTTCCTCGCCACGAGAGCACTGCCCGGAGCGGACATCCGGCTGAGCAGCGGCGGAACGGCGCACTCCACGACCGTCGACCTGGTCCCGGAGGCGGTCGCGACCGTCGAATGGCCGGGGCCACCCGCGGCCTCGATCGAAGTCGCGGTAACCGCTGACGGCGGAAGTGTCCTCGCCTATCGGTCTCCGCTCGAGATCCCGGTCGAGGAGCCACCGCCGCTCGTCGAGGCGACCGAACCGGCAAACGCCGAGGAAGCGTTCCAGGCCGCCGAACGCGCCGACAAGGACCTGAACCGCGCCGAGGCCCGCCGGCTCTACGAGCGGGCGCTCGCGCTGGCGCCCGGCCACGCGGACGCCGCGGTCGGACTGGCCGCACTCGACCTGAAGGCCGGGCTCTACGAGCGGGCGGCCGACCGGCTGGCCGGGGTCGCCGCCGCGGACCCCGAGCACGGTTTCGCGCGCTTCCTCCACGCGGTCGCCGGCTACCGGCTCGGTGACGATGCGGGCGCGCTGGACTCGGCCTATCTGGCCACCAAGCTCGCCGGCGTCGAAGCCTCGGCCTGGCGCCTGATCGGCCGGGTGAAGGTCCGGCAGGGCAATGCCACCGAAGCAGTCCCGGCGCTGCGGCGCGGTGGCCGCGACCTGCTACCGCTCGCGCACCTTCGCGGCAGCGACCGCGAACGGGCCGCGGACCTCGCCGGACGCATGATCGAGCGGGGCACCGTCGAACTCATTCCCTGGGCGGTGCGCCTCCACACCGCCAGCGGCCCGGCGCGGGCCGAAGCCGCGAGGGCCATGACGGCGCTCGCGGGGGAGCCGGAGTTCGCCTTCACCGAACTGCTCGTGACCCTCGCCGAGCTTGGGCTCGGGGACATGGCGCTCAAGGTGCTCGACGGCCTCCGCGGGGACGGCGGGTTCGAGCCCGGACCGGTGCTCCTGTTCCACGCGGCGGAGTGGGCGAGCGGCGAAGCGGCTCGCCGCTACCGCGACGAAGCGCTCGCCGCGCCGCTCGACTACGCCTTCCCCTCGCGTCCCGAGTCCCTGCCGGTGCTCCGGTCCGCGGCGGAGCATCTTCCGGCGTCGGCGACCCCGCGCCTCCTCCTCGGCCACCTGTTGGCCGGACTGGGCCGCTTCGAGGAGGCGACCGCGGCCTGGGAGGCGGCGACGGCTCTCGACCCGGGCCTCTCGACCGCCCACCGGGCGCTCGGGATGGTGCACTGGAAGGTCGCGGGTCGGACGGCCGAGGCCGAGAACCGCCTCCGGCAGGCGATCGCGGCCCGGCCGGCCGACCAGACCCTCTACCGGGACCTCGCGCGGCTGCTGCTCGCCGAGGGACGTCCGGCGGACGCGGTGCGGGCGCTGCGGATCGTCCCGGCGGACGTTCGCCGCCGCCACGACGTCACCATCGAACTGGCCCGGGCGCTGAACGCCACCGGCCGGTTCGAGGAAACGATCGCCATGCTGGACGCGACCCGGGTCAACTTCCGGGAGGGCGACGCCACGGTGTGGCAACTCTTCTCGCGGGCCGAGGTCGAACTCGGCCGCCAGGCGCTCGAGGCCGGAGATGCCGAGGCGGCTCTCGGCCACTTCGACCGGGCGCTCACCTATCCCGAGAACCTCGGCGTGGGCCGTTCCCACCGGGCCCAGGAGGCGCGGGCCCTCTGGTTCCGCGCCGAGGCCCTCACTGCACTCGACCGTTTCGACGAGGCGGCGGTCACGCTGACGCGGTGTGCCGAAGACCCGCCCCTGAGCGACGAGCAGGAGCACTTCATCGCCCGTTGCGCCGCTGCCAGATAGACGGACTGGGTTGCCGGCGCGCGGCGGTATGCTCCGATTCGTGAGTCGCCGGCCCCGCGTTTTCCCGAGATTGGCGGCCGGAATCGTGCTACTGACCCTGGGATGGGCGCCGCCCGCGGCAGTCGGCAGCGCCCAGGACGGCGAAGCCGAACCCGGCGGGCGGGAACTGGCGGAACGGTGGTTCCGGCTGGTGGACGCTCTGGACGGCAGCGAGGAGAGCCGGGCGGCGCTTCTCGCCCTCTACGCGGAGGACGCGCTCCACATTCAGGGTCCGGCCGGGGACCACCAGCGGGGATCCGCGACCTACTGGGGGCGCGAAAAGGTCGGGCTGCTGGTGGACCGGCTGCTGGGAGAGTGGAAGGACCATTCCATCCGTCCCGAGGTGGCGACCGCCACCGAGGTCTCCGAAACCGTCTGGGCCGAGGCGGAAGGGCCGTGGGGAGGGCCGCTGATCGCGGCTCAGTTCACGATCGCCGCGACCCGCCTCGACGACGGGACCCGTTGGTACATCCCGGGAGCCGCGTTCTTCCGGGTCCGGGGGAGTGAACTGGTCCGGGTCCGGATCTATCTCGGGCTCGGGGAGGCCGCCGAGGTGGAAATCCAGCAGTGAGGCGGAAACCGGCAGCGGGTTCCACGCTGCTGCGGCTGGCCGCTCTCGGTTGCGTAGCCGCCGCCACTCCAGTGGCCTGCAGCTCCCCGGAACCGGCCGACCTGCTGCTCCACTCCGGGACCGTCCTGGTGCTCGACGAGGCGGAGACGACGGGGACCGCGCTCGCCGTACGCGACGGCAGGGTACTGGCCGTGGGCGGTGACGAGCTCCGCGACCAGTATGCGGTGGACCGCGAAGTCGACCTGGCCGGACGCACCGCCATGCCCGGGTTCAACGACGCGCACATTCACATCCGCGGCCGCGCGCGGCGTCACATCCCACTCGGCGGCCTCTCCTCGATCGAGGAACTCCAGGACGTGGTGGCGGCCAAGGCCGACGAACTCGGGCCCGGCGAATGGATCACCGGCTACGGCTGGTCGGAGGACGAGGTCCGGGAGCAGCGGCGGCCGCTCCGGGCGGACCTCGACGCCGCCGCTCCCGAGAACCCGGTCATCCTCACCCGGGCGGGCGGCCACAGCGCGGTGGCGTCGAGCCTCGCGCTGTCGCTCGCGGGCGTGGACCGGAGCACGCCGCAGCCGGACGGCGGGGTCATCGAGCGCGGACCCGACGGCGAGTTGAACGGCGTCATCCGGGAACGGCAGGACCTCGTCTCCCGGCTCGTCCCCGACGCGACGCCGGAGGAGCTCCGGGAGAGCTTCGTCGGCGCGCTCCGCGACCTGCTGCGCCTCGGAATCACGAGCATCGTGCACGCCGGCGTGGCGCCCTCGGGCTTCGGGGAATGGGAATCGGTCTACGCCGAGTTCGGAGAAGAGCTGCCCCGCGCCGCCGTGCAGATCCGCTGGGCGGGGACTGAGGCGATGGAGGCGTTCGGCCGGCTGAGCGGCGAGGGCGACGAGCGTCTGCGGGTGGGCCCGCTGAAGGTCTTCGTGGACGGGGGCTTCACCGGGCCGGCGGCCTTCACCAAGGAGCCTTACCGGGGCGAGGAGACCTACCGCGGCAGCCTCGTGCGTCCGGAGGCGGAGTTCCGCGAGATCGTCCGCGAGGCGCACGCAATGGGCTGGCAGTTCGCGTTCCACGCGATCGGTGACGCGGCGATCGAGCTGGCGGTGGACGCCTTCGCCGAAGCGCTGGCGGAGGTGCCCCGGCCGGACCACCGTCACGCCCTGAACCACTTCACCGTGCCGCCGTCCGACGAGACGCTGGACCGGATGGCGGACCTCGGGATCCTGATCATCCAGCAGCCCAACTTCACCTACACCCTCGAGGGGCGCTACCGTGAATACCTGGACGGCTACCGGGTGGAACGGAACAACCCGGTCCGCTCGGCGATGGACCGGGGGGTGTTCATGGTCCTTTCCAGCGACATCCTTCCCATCGGTCCGATGGTGGGGCTTTACGCCGCGACCACGCGCAAGGGCATGTCCGGGGAGGTGTACGGCCCGGACGAGGCGATCTCCATGGAGGAGGCGCTGATCGGCTACACCCGGAACGGCGCCTTCGTGACCCGGGAGGAAGACGTCAAGGGCACGCTGGCGCCGGGGATGCTCGCCGACGCGGTGGTGCTCTCGGACGATCCGCGCGCCGTGGATCCGGAAGCGGTGCTCGGCATCGAGGTGGAGATGACGATCGTGGGAGGCCGGGTCCTCTGGGAGAAGCCGTCCTGAGGGAGCCCGTTGTCGGGGTGGAAAGCCCGGTGTTAGTTTCCGGGCCATGCATCGCCTTCTTCCTGCCCTGATCCTCGCCGCCGCCTGCTCGGCGCCGCCCGAAACGGCCGACGCGCCAGCGGACCCGGCGGAACCCCTGCCCCCGATCCTCGCCCAGAACGCCTTCCTCTACTACAGCGACCTGGCCGAGGCCGAGGCGTTCTATCGCGACACGCTCGGACTCCCGCTCGCCTCCGACTTCGGGTTCGCCAAGATCTTCCAGGTCGCGGAGTCCGCGTATCTGACGCTTGTGGACGAGGCCGAAGGGATGCACAGCGCCGACGAGCCGAAGACGGTGGCCTTCGCCCTCATCACGGATCGGCTGGCGGACTGGCAGGCGCGGCTCGACGACGCGGGCGCGAACTTCCGGAGCCGCTTCGATGCGGAGGGGGCCGATCCCGAGGCTCCGCATCACGGCTTCACGGTCTTCGATCCCGGCGGCTACATCCTGGAGTTCGAGCGCTTCCTTCCCCACGCCGAGAACGTGGACCTGATGCCCATCCTGGACACTACCGAGCCGCTCGGCGGGAACGAGGCGGCGGCCGGGCCCGGAATGGGTTTCGAGGCCATGATCGTCTGGCTCTACTACCCGGACATCCCCGAGATGCTCGACTGGTACCAGACGACGTTCGGCTTCCCCGAGAGCCTGGACCAGGGCTGGGTGAAGGGGCTGCGCACCTCTTACGCCGGATTCATCGGCCTGGTGGATTCGACCCGCGGCATGCACTCCTTCACCGAGGACAAGGCGGTGACGGTGAGCTTCTTCGTGGAGGACGTGACGCCCTGGCATGAGCACCTCGAAAGGGCCGAGGGCTACCGCTCCCGCACCGGAATCACCAGCGAGAGCGACCGGGTCACCGTCTTTGTGGGTTACGACCCGGGGAACTACTTCCTGGAGTTCGACACGTTCGTGGAGGCGCCGGGGAACGAGGAGCTCCGGGCGCAGCTCGCGGCGGTGCGGATCGCGGAGTAGACGGGGCCGGGGAGCGTCCGGGTGAGACGTTCCTAGTCGTGATGGTGGCGCCGGCCCGGAACGCCGGCTTCAGCCGGCACAGCGGCCCGCAGGGCCGCGGGCGGTTCTTCGCTACCCCTGGTGGATTGGCGTGCGCAGCCGCGCCATCCCGGCGAATGAGGTCTCGCCGCCCGCCTTCGGCGGGCTGTGCCGGCTGAAGCCGGCGTTCCAAGCCGTGGGCGCCATACCGCGCGGTACAGAGTCGCGGTTTCGCTGCGCTCTCGCGCAGCGGTGCCGGTCTGAAGACCGGCGTTCCCTACGGCACGCGGGGGCGGATCGGCGCCGTTGCCGCGGTGATCTCGACGGCGGTGGTCTCGAGCCCCGGCGACTCCGCGATCAGGCGGATCGTCCCGGGCTCCCTGGATGCCTGGACGATGACGAGGGCCAAGCCGTTGAACGCACGGCGGCTCTCAGCCAGGTCCGGCTCGTGGCTCGACGGATCGCCATTCCCCACCCCGATGATCTCTCCCGGTCCGTCCACCCGGAACTGAACCTCGTTGCCGGCGGTGGGGACGTTCCGACCCTCCGAATCCACGATCAGGACCTTGACCAGCGACACGTCTTCGCCATCCGCATGGATGGTTGACCGGTCCGGCTCCAGCACGATTCCGGCCGGCTCGCCGGTGGTCTCGCGCCGGGTCTCCGCCACGGCTTCCCCGTCCCGGTAACAGGTCGCCGTGAGCGACCCGGGCTCCCACGGGACCTCCCACGAGAGGCCCGAGTAGGGCTCGCGGTCCTTCAGGCCCTGGCTCTCCCCGTTGAGGAACAGTTCGACGGCTTCGCAGTTGTTGAAGGACCGGACCTCCACGGTCCCGTCATCTGCGGTGGGCGGCGCATTCCAGTGCGGGAACAGGTGGACGAGCGGGTCCGAGCTCCAGGCGGACCGGTAGTAGTAGTAGTTGTCCTTCGGGAAGCCGCAGGTGTCCATGAAGCCGTACTGGGCGGTGACGACCGGCCAGTCGAAGGGGAACGGCTCGCCCCGGTAATCCATTCCGTTCCAGACGAAACCTCCCGAGACGTAGTCGGTCCCCGCGATCCGTCCCCACGTCTCCGCTGCCGAGGTGTCATAGGAGCTGTGGTGGCCCCTGGCTTCGTCGTCCACGTAGACCCCGCGGGTGGTGAGGTCGTAGCCGGCCTCGAGGGCCAGCATGGGCCGGTCCGGGTTGGCGGCGTGGTACTCGTCGTAGTTGGCCGGATCGAACCCCCGGGCATCGATGACCTCCGCCAGGCTGATGAGATTCCGCTCCGTCCCGATCTCGTCGGGAGAAGTGGCGCCGGTCAGCGGACCCACGCTCCCCGTCGTGGGCCGGGTGGGGTCCAGCCGCTTGATCGCGGCGTGCATCGCCCGCAGCTGCTCGCCGGCCACCTCGGGACCCTGCCGCAGGCCCTCGTTGTTCATGCTCCAGCCGATGACGCTCGGATGGTTCCGGTCTCGCCGCACCATGCTCTCGACGTCACCGATCACGTCGTCCGAAGTGCCCATGTGTCGGTTTTCGACGAGCACCAGCATCCCGAGCCGGTCCGCCGCGTCCAGTACCTCGGCCGCGGGCGGGTTGTGCGAGGTGCGGATGGCGTTCGCTCCCATCTCCCTGAGCTTCTCGAGCCGGTAGACGTTGATCCGGTCCGGGAGGGCCACTCCCACCCCGGCAAAGTCGGTGTGGAGGTTGGCGCCGTTGATCTTCACGTGTTCGCCGTTCAGGAAGAAACCGTCTCCGCCGAAGCGGAACGTCCGCACGCCGAACGGCGTCCCGGTCTGGTCCGTGACCCGTCCGCCCGCCTCCACGGTGGTCTGCACGGTGTAGAGGTAGGGGTCGTCCAGGGACCAGAGCGTCGGATCCTCGATCGCCAGCTCCTGGCGAAACTCCAGCTCACCCCGGGCGGGAACAGTGCCGGTGGTGTCCGTGGTCGCGACCGTGGTGCCCTCCGCGTCGATCAGCGCGATCCGGAGCGCGCCGTCCGCCGGCACGGCCCCGTCATTGACGAGGGTGGTCTCGACCTGCACCAGGGCCGATTCGTCCGTCACCTCCGGCGTGGTTACGAAGGTGCCCCAGCGCCCGACGTGCAGCGGGTCCAGCTTGGTCAGCCAGACATGACGGTAGATGCCCCCGCCCTCGTACCACCAGCCCTCGTCCCAGTCCGCGTCAGCGCGGACCGCGACGACGTTCCGGCCGCCGAAATCGGCCACGTCCGTGATGTCGTAGTGGAACCCGGTGTAGCCGCTCCAGTGGTGGCCGAGCCACTCCCCGTTCACCCACACATCGCTGTTCCGGTACACCCCGTCGAACTCGAGCCAGATCCGTTTTCCCCGGTCGGCCGCCGGAAGGTCGAAAGACCGGCGGTACCAGCCGACGCCCTTCGGCTTGTAACCATGGTCCCGGTCGTACCAGAGCTCGTTGAAGCCGGGACGCTTCCCGCCGGGCTTGTCGGCCCCCCTGGGATCGAATTCGCCGCCCACCACGAAGTCGTGGGGAACGCGGACCTCCTCCCAGCCGCTGTCGTCGAAGTCCGGCGCCGCCGTAGGGGCCGACCGCATTGCCGGGTCGTCTTGCCAATGGGCCGGCCGGTTGTAGTAGGAGGCGCCCGCGATGCCGCCGGAGCCGCCGGTGTTCTCCACCAGCACCGCCAACGCGTTGGGCCCACCCGGGTTCCAGGCCTGACCGGAGTCCAGGGTGACCTCGAAGGGCGCCCCGGCACCCTCGTGGTACACCAGACGGTTGCCGTTCAGGTACACGGTGGCGTTGTCGTCCACCGACTGGAAGTAGATCCGGGGCCGGCCGGTGGGCCCCGGCGGCAGCGCACCGAGTTCCGCCCGGAACCAGGCGAATCCCGGCTGTCCCGCGAACACATCGTCGCCCGGGGCCGCTTCCGGCCAACCGGAGACGTCGAGCCCCGGCGCCGCCAGGGTTTCCGCTTCCGCTTCCCCCGCCTCGCTCATCCGGAATCGCCAGGTCTCGACGGAATTCCCCTGAGGCAGCGGCACGAATCCCTCCGCCCGGCCCCGAAAGAAGCGCCACCCGTCGTCCATGAGCAGCCTCGTTCGCGGGGCCTGGTCCGGAGTGCAGGCAAGCGCCGGCAGCAGCGCGCAACCGAGTGCCGCGGCAAGCGGCCATACCGAAAGAGCCCCCGTCCGACCATGCCTCATGTCCGTCGCCTCCCGCAGACTGAATATGGGTCGCGGCGGGGGGCCGGCGCAAATGCGTTGCCGCCGGGCGCGGCAGCGCGCGCCGCCGCGCGGCCCAGGGTCAGGGTTCCGCTTCGTCCGGCCTGGCCGATGCGACCGAATCCACCACCCAGTCCAGGTACCCGGCCGAGCCGGAGCCGACCTCGAAGGCGAGGAATTCAGGGGTGTCGTAGGGGTGGAGTTCGAGCACCCGTGTCTGCAGCGGTGCGACGCCCGTCTTCGTGGTCTTGATGAGGAGAAGAACTTCTTCGTCGCGCGCGACCTTGCCCTCCCACCGGTAGATGGACGCTACCGGTCCGAGCACGTTGACGCAGGCGGCAAGGCGTTCCGCCACCAGCGCCTCAGCCAGTTGCTCGGCCTGCTCCCGGCTCGACAGGGTCGTCAGCGCGATCCAGCAGTCGGCCATCGGATCCCGGGTTTCGTCTCCTGGCGCCTCAGGCGGCTACCGCGTCCGCGGCCTGGGCCTCGCTCGCCAACGTTCCCGCCAGCGTGAACGTCTCCCGCGCGGCGCGGACCGCCGCCTCGGGGTCGGAAAGCGTCGCACCGATCCTGTCGATAGCGCTCCGGAACTCCTTCCAGCGGGCCCGCTGACCCTGACCGTAGGGATCGAAGTAACGCAGGCAACCGGCCAGCTCCGGACGGTTCTCCACGAGCACGCGGCGGATGAAACGGTTGCCGTTCATGGAGCCCTCGATCACGTAGAAGGCCGCGAGAGTCGCTTCCGGAGTCCAGCGCGCGCCGCCCAACGCACCGGCGAACTCCATGACCGCCCGGGAGGGCCGTTCCTGAGATTCGCCGCCGAGTTCCTCCAGATCGTGGGCCAGCCTCCCGGCGTGGCCACCCATGGCCTGGGCGAAGTCCTGCCAGTCCGGCCCCTGGGCGAGGAGGCGCGCGTGGATCAGGCGGACGAGATCGAGCATCGCGGACTGGTGCGCGACGAGCGCCGTGCGCGAAACCTCGCCCCGGACCAGGTCTTGCTGGAAGACGTGGTTCTCCGCCGCAGCGTGCTGGTCGGCGGTCCCCGCCTTGAGGCGATCCGCGAGTCCTCCGGTCATGGCCGACAACTCGTGGCTACCGCGTCAGGGCCCACGCTCCGGCCGCAATCACGCCGAGCCAGACGAGGCCCTTGATCAGGAAGAAGAGGAACGCCGCGCCGGCGATCTTCTTGACGACGGGGCGATTCGCGCCGGGAAGACGTTGCCAGAAACTGGTATTGGACCTCATCTTCGTGCGAGCAGGATAGGAAGGAACGACAGTGCCGTCAAGGCTACTCCGCGACGCGCCGGAACCTCGTTTCGCCGAGCGAAAGGCCGGCGGGATTCCCCGCGGAATCGAGGTCAAAGGTCACCAGCAACTCGCCGCGCCAGCGGGCGTCCCAGGCTACCCGGAAGGTCTCGTGGCTCCAGTGGGTGAGCGGCCCCTGAAGACCCGGGCCGTACTCGAGGCGGATGCCTTCCTCCCCGGCGCGGACCACGATCTCGCCTCCCACCTCGTGGCGGTAGGTCCCGGCGTACGCGGACGGCTCGAGGTGGGACCGCGAGTCCTCCGTCCGCGCCGCCTGCAGCGCGGCGAGCGTCTTCTCCTGCGCTTCGGCCAGGCCGACGTAGACCTCCTTCAGCTCCGCGCTCCAGTCCCGGAACGGCTTTCCCAGCAGGGAATCGAGACCGCGCAGCATCAGCGCGTGCCGCACCTCCACGTGGTCGCGGTTGCCGAGGACATAGACGCCGATCCCCTCGTCCCGGATCAGGCCGGCGATGGCCACCATCCCGTCGATGCTCCCGGTGTGGAAGTCGAGAGCCTCTCCGTCGTAGTCCTGCTGGAACCAGCCGAGGCCGTAGGTCACCCACTTGGGCTTCGTCAGTTGCTGGGTCGGGTAGAAACCGGCCCGGTCCACCAGCGCCTGGGGGCGGAACATCTCCTCGACCACCGCTTCGCTGAGAATCCGCGTGCCGTCGGCCGCCACTCCGGACGCGAGGAGCATGCGCAGCCAGAGCGACATCTCGCGGACGGAACTCCAGACCGATCCCGCCGCGGCCACCGAATCCACCGGCGCGTTCTCGATCACCACCGTCTCGCCGTCCACCACATGGTGGGGCGAGGCCACGTTGCCGCGGCCCCGGGTGAGCGCGAGCAGGGCCACCGTTCGCTCCATCCCCAGCCGGTCGAAGATGCGCGAGTCCACGAAGTCATGCCACGGCATCCCGGAGACGCGCTTCACGACCTCGCCGGCGGTCGCGTACATCACGTTCTGGTAGATGAACCCGGACCGCATCGAGTAGGCGGGCTCGACGTGGCGGAGCCGCGACAGCATCTCGTCCATGTCGGTGTCCTGGCCGTACCAGAAGAGATCGGTGTTCGGCAGCCCGCCGCGGTGCGTCAGGAGGTCGCGCACGGTCATCGCCTCGCTGACCCAGGGATCGTCAACCTCGAACTCGGGGATGTGCCGGCGCACCGGATCGTCCCAGGCCAGCTTCCCCTCATCCACGAGGATGCCGAGCGTCGCCGCGGTCATCGCCTTGGTGGTCGAGCCGACCGAGAACAGGGTGTCGGGGTCCACCGCGTCGGGCTTGCCGAGTTCGAGGACGCCGTAACCGCGAGCGAACAACAGTTCCTGCCCCCGGACGACGGCGACCGCGAGACCGGTGGCGTCCCAGTCGGCGACCGCCTGCTCGACGTAGGCGTGGAACTCCCCGGCGTCGAACTCCTGGAACGCCGAAACGGGAGCCGACCACAGCACCGCCGCGAGCAGCAGGGCCGCCGCACGCCGGAAGCTTGCGCCGCCGTTCACGAAGTGCGGCACCCCTCCTCGTGAGGCAGCAGGGAACGGGCGAGGATCTGGTGAAGGGCGCCGTGGTAGTCCCACCGCGTTCCATGGTCGGCGTCCGCGAAGATCTCGAGGAGACCCGCGGCAACCTGTCCCCCGTACACCCGGCACTCGAAGCCCTCCGCATCCTCGTCCCCGGGCGGCGGGTCCGGAAGCGGCCAGGGCCGCTCGTTCAGCACCGACGGCTCGGGAGGCATGGGACCCTCGCTGACGTACACCTGCACGCGTTCGCCGAGGTAGACCTCGGCCTCGGTGTCGGCGATGGCCTCGTCGAGGCGCTGCATCAGTTCGCGGACCGCGATCACCCGGGGATCGGTGTGCGATATCGAGCCCAGGGCCTCGATGCGGAGCAGGTGCGAACCCTGCCGGTCACGCAGCACCACCTCGTAGGTCGGCGCGTCGGCGATCACGGGACCCGTGGTGGGCTGGGGAATGTTCACCTCCCCGAGCTGGGAGATCCCGGTCGACGCGGTCGCCTCGATGATCGCCGCCAAGTCCTCCGCGGAGAGCCGCCCCACCTGGATGTTCGGCAGCAGCGGGCCGGGAAAGATCTGGATGGTCGGCCCCTCGCTATAGAGCTCGCCCCCGACGGTCACCGCGTAGCGGGGCGGCCGTCCCAGCGAGTATTCGATGGGAACGAAACCCGGGCCCTCCCAGACTTCCAGGAAGAAATGTCCGGGGTCGTCGGGAAGATCGAGCGTGTTCGGCGGCGGCCCGACCGGGGGCGGCTCCAGAGGCGGCGGAGCCGTGGGCGCGGGAGCGTCATCCGATCCGCATCCCGTGGCGAGCGCCAGCAGGAGCGTGAGGGCGGCGAGCGCCGCACCAGACGCTCGTCCCCTGAACATGTCGCCCTCAGCCGCCGAGGCTCGCCCCGACGACGAGCCCGAGACCGTAAAGGACACCCGAGAGCGCAAGCCCCACGGAGGCCAGTCGAAAGCCGCTGCGAATGCCGGAACGGCCCGTGAACAGGCTCGTCGCCGCCCCCGACACGAAAAGCGCCACCCCGCTCAGGGCCACCGCTCCGAGCAGTGCGGGGCCGCTGCCCAGACCGAGCGCCGGGAGGAGCGCGAGGGGAAGCAGCGGGACCAGCGCTCCGCCGCCGAAGCTCAGCAGCGAGGCCAGCGCCGATGCCCAGGGCGAACCCAGATCGTCCGGATTCAGGCCGAGTTCCTCGCGCGTCAGCACATCGAGCGCGCGGGCGGGCTCGCTGATCAGGCGCTTGCCGAGATCGCGGGCGGCCTCGCGCTCGAGACCACGCGCCTCGAAGATCATCGCCAGCTCCTCGGCCTCGTCGTCCGGGTAGAGCCGCAACTCCTCCTCCTCGAGCGCGATCTGCCGCTCGTAGAGTTCGATCCGCGAGCGCACCCCGAGGTACTCCCCGGTGGCCATCGAAACGGCGCCCGCCACCATTCCGGCGGCGCCGATGAGGAGCGCCGTGCCCGGAGAGGCGCCGGCGCCCGTCGCGGCCAGGATGAGGGCCGTGTTCGACACCAGCCCGTCGTTCGCCCCGAAGATCGCGGCGTGAAGCGCGACCGCCCCGCGGGTGTAGAGGTGGCGCTGCTCTTCGCCCAGCAGGTGATCGCGGGACTCCGCGCGGACGCTCGAACCGGCCTCCTGCGCGATGAGCACCTCGAGGCTCGACGGCGCCGCCCGGTAGACGGAGAGGCCGCGCACCTTCAGCGCGGCGAGCGCGGGCAGCAGCGAGCGCGGGCCGATCCGCCGGATCAGCGTGCCCACGAGCCGCACCCGGAAGGGCGCCTCGTAGGGGCCGGGAGGCGAACCACCCGCGTCCTCGATCGCCTTGACCCACGACTTGCTCTGTTCCAGCGCGTCCGCCGAGAGCGCTTCGAAGAGGCGCTTGTTCTCTCCGGTCTCGATCTCCGCGAGCACCAGGTAGAGCCAGGCCGCCTGGACCTCGCTCTCCCAACTGTCGAGCAGCGAGGCCGTGTCGGCCATCAGCGGTCCCGGTCTCCCGGGAGGTGCGCTCGATCGATCAGCCTCATGGCGTTTAGCAGCCTGTGGATGAAGTGACGTGAGTACCGAGAACGCCGAGGCGCCCGGCTGACCAGGCGCGTGAGGGAGGAATACCGAGTGTATTCCGACCGAAACGCAACGCAGAGCGCCTCGTAGAGGCGCGGTTCAGGCGGGATGCATCGGCGTTCGAATGCCGCGTGACTTTGTCCACAGGCTGCTAAGGCAGGGTACCCGAAGGAGGAGCGATGCCGGCCGGCGCCCCCGGAATCTGCATCCGGTAGAGCGGCAGGGCGTCCACCAGGCGCACGATCTCCGCCTCGACGTCCCGGAAGCCCTCGCCCCCCACCCCGCCGAATTCGGCTTCCAGCCGCGCGGCGCTGAGCCCTTCGGGCAACCCGGCATCGGTCGGCGCGAGGTCGTCTTCCCGGACGCCGTTGGCGAGCCGCACCTGCATCCAGCGCGCCCGCGCCACATCGCCGGTCGCGGTGAGCCCGAAGCGGGTCCCCGCCTCGTCCATCAACAGGTCGGCAAAGGAAAACCCGGTCCCGCCCTCCGCGGCGTCGAGTTGTTCCTTCAAGAGCCCGGCCCCGCCCGAAACGCCGTCGGGCGCCACCTGCACCATGCCGGCGCTCAGGAAGAAATGGCGCGCCCAGTCGCGACGCCCGTGCAGACTGAGCGGCAGGCGGTCCAGGAGTCCTCGCGCTTCCTCCCCTCCACCGGGCACGCGCGCCAGGTCGAGCAGCGAGGGATGTCCGAACGCCCCCCCGAGGGCGAGCAGGGCGGCCCGGTTCTCGGCCAGCGGGTCGCCCCCCACCGAACGGACGGCGGCGAGCGCGAACGTGCGCCTGAGCACCGCGGAGGTCCGGTCCGGTTGCTCCCGGAGAAGATCGGCGTCCCGGACGAGCAGCGTCAGGTAACCGCCCACCCGCGAATGGACTCCCGCACCCGTGTCCTCCCTCTCCCGCCAGCGCACCACGATCGTCGAGTCCGCAACCCGGACCTCATCGAAGGGCGCCAGCAGCGCCGCCACCGCAGTGTTCCCGCGCAGCCAGCGTGAGAGGATCCGGGACGAGGACCGGACGAGCACGGCCGGCGCCTCGATGCCTCCAACCCGGACGGACCGGAACGCGGCCCGGAACTCGCCGTCCTCGACGGTCGGCGCCGCGGTCGCCGCGATGTTCAGGAAACGCCCGCCGAACGCGGGAAGGGCAATCGGCATCGAGCCGGCGATTTCCATCGCATCGCCGGCCGGGGCCGCGTGGAGCCGCACGCCCGGGTCCACGCCCACGGCGGCAAGCGCCAGGCGAAAGCCGGCGGCGAAGGTGGCCGCGTTCAGCGCCGCCTGCGAGCCGGGCGCTCCGTCCCGATAGAAGTCGGCGAAGGCGTCGCGGTACTGGCCGTCCGGAGACCCGGGAGGCCCGATGGGATCCGTCACCGCAACCCGGTCGGTGATCAGCAGGAGCAGCACGGCGACGCTCGCGAGGAGGACCGCGGCGATGGCGACCAGCACCGGAATGAGGACCAGCGCCGAGCCGGGCCCCCGCGCGATGACGGCGCCGAACAGCGCGCCGACGAACATTCCGGTCAACGGCGCGAGCAGCGTTGCCACTTCCGGAAAGTCGAAGCTCTCCAGCACCAACCAGGGAGCGGCGTCCGGAGCCGCGACCACGAGCGCGGTCATTACGGCTCCGATCAACAGCGACGGAAACAGAACCAGGAAGAAACCGGTGAGGACGCCTCGCATCCGGGGCAGCACCAGCGGGATGAGGATCCCGATGGGAAGAAACCAGAGGCCCTGCCGGGAGAGTCCGTAGGCGAGCGAACCGAAGTCCGATCCGGGGAACGAGCCGTCGGGCCCGTAGGCGGCGGCGAACCAGCCGTAGGCAGCCAGCGCGACCCCCGCCAGGAGATTCCGGGATCCGAAACGGGAGCGCTCTTCGCTCATTAATCCGGACCGCCGTCTCCTGCGCGCGCCTCGGCGAGCGCCCGCCAGAATGGCGGAAGCTGTTCGTCCATCAACCGGCGGTATTCCCCGCGGGCCGTTTCGAACCGCTCCGTGAGAACCCGGTGGACTTCGCGCTGCTGGTCGGTGGGCGCGAAGTCGGCGCCGTCCCAGCCGGCGTCGTTCGCGAGCGCGCCAAGGCGGCCGTAGAGCCGCATCGGCGCCCGGAAAGCGTCCTCGCGGGCTCCGGTGAGCCCCACGTCGAAGAACCTTCCCTCGATGGCGATCGCGGTGCCGGCGATCTCACCCGCACTTTCGAGCAGCGCGGTGAACCGCTCGTCGCCGGCGTGGCGCTCCCGGAGCCCCTCGATCTCGCGGCGCACCCACTCCAGCTCGTCCACCATCTCCGCCAGTTCGTTCAACTGGTCGTGGATGGCGTTCAGGAACGCGTACTTCTCCCCGATGTCGTCGGGGGTGGCGGCGGATGCGGGATCGACCTCCACCCGCAGGGTGGTCTCCGCGGCGTGCTCCCCCACCGTGACCCGCGCAGTGTAGGACCCGGGTGGCTGAAGCAGACCGCGGTAACCGGGGAAGATGTCGAGGTCCCACGTGCGGATCCGGCGCTGCCCGTCCTCGCCCATTTCCACCCAGTCCCGGTCGGGAGGCCGGGTCCGGAGGGTGGCCCGGTCGGGGGTATCACCGCGGAGGTCCCAGTACACCCGTGAAAGCCCGGCGGCTCCGGGACCGCGAAGCGTTCGCACGGTCTCCCCTGCGGCGTTCACGATCGCGATTTCGGCCCGATCGGAAGCTGCATCCTCGTCGAGCCACCAGGAGATGGGAGCGCCATAGGGAGCGTTCCGGCCGGTCACCAGGCTGCCCGGCTCCGACTTGATGCTCTGCCGCGGCAGGAACCGCCACGCGGTCGGCGAATCGAAGACCCGGAGCGGATCGTTCGACGCCTCGGCGAGATCCCGAAGCGGACCGATACCGTCCAGGATGTAGAAGCCGCGGCCGTAGGTCGCGACCACCAGGTCCTGGAAGCGTTCCTGGATGACCATCCCGTAGATGGGCGCCGGCGGCATGTCGAGCTGGAGGGAGAACCAGGATTCGCCGTCGTCGAGGCTGGCCCAGACCTTGTTGTCGGTGCCGGCGAAGAGGATGCCGGCGCGGCCCGGGTCCTCCCGCACCACGTGGACGAACGAGAACGGGGACTCGGGGATTCCGCCGCTGATGCGCTCCCAGCTCTCCCCGAGATTCCGGGTGCGGTAGACGTGCGGCCGGAAGTCGCCCGACTGGTGCCAGCTCACCGCCAGGTAGGCGGTCTCCGGATCGTGGTGCGAGGGCTCGATGAACTTGATCCAGGCGTCCTGGTCGAGCTCCGGCACGTTCCCGCTGCGGTCGAGCCAGGTCTCCCCGCCGTCGGTGGTGACGTGGACCTTCCCGTCCACGCTTCCGGCCCAGAGCTGGCCCGCCTGGACCGGTGACTCGGCGAGCGCGAAGAGCACCGAGCCGTCGAAGGTGTAGAGGTTGTCGACGGTGATGCCGCCGGAGTCCTGCTGGCGCGACTTGTCGTTCGTGGTCAGGTCGGGGCTGATGGTCTCCCACGACTGGCCCCGGTTCGTGCTCTTGTGCACGAACTGGCTGCCGACCCAGGTGGTCCCCGGTTCGTGGCGCGACAGGACCATCGGGAAGTTCCAGTGCCAGCGCACCTTCAGGTCCGCGGGCGCCCAGCCGTAGCCCGCCTCCGGCCAGACCCGGATGTCACGGACGTGTCCCGTGCGGTCGTCGTAGATCTCGAGCCCGCCGTCGTAACACCCCGACCAGACCACGTTGTCGTCGTGGGGTTCGGGGGTAGCCCAGCCGCTCTCGCAGCCCCCGACCCCCTCCCAGAGTCCGAGCGGGATTCCGCCGCCGGGGGTCCGGCTGGGGCCCCGGTAGGAGTAGCCGTCCTGGCGGTTCCCGTAGACGCGGTAGGGGATCCGGTCGTCCACGGTGACGTGGTACATCTGGGCCACCGGCGGTACGACCCGGCGCCAGCTCGCGCCGCGGTTCTCGGAGATGCTGCCGCCCCCGTCGTGCCCGACCAGGATGCGCTCCGGCATCCAGGGATCCACCCAGACGTCGTGGTTGTCGCCGCCGGCGCGGTAGGAGGTCTCGATCAACGTGCGGCCGCCGTCCACGGTGGTACTGAAGAGCACCGAGGCGAAATAGACGCGGTTGGCGTCCGCGGAATCCACGGCGATCCGGACGTAGTAGGGCGCCCGTTCGGCGAGATCGTGGTGGGTCATCATGAGGCGCCAGGAATCGCCGCCGTCGTCGGAGCGGTAGAAGCCCGGACTCTCGTCCTCGATCAGGGCGTACCAGCGGTCGGGGTCGCTCGGGGCGATCCCCACGGCGACCTTGCCGATGGGATGGTCTTCGCCGCCGGGCAGGCCCCGGCCTCCGGCGGAATCGGACTTCGCGCCCGAAATTCGTTCCCAGGAGTCGCCCCCGTCGCGCGAGCGGTAGAGCCCGCTGCCCGGCCCCCCGCTCCGGAGCCCGCCGGTGTCGATCTGGAGCTGCCACATCCCGGCCAGCAGCCGCTCGGGATGGCGGAGGTCCATCGCCAGGTCGGAACAACCGGTGTCTTCGTCCACATGGAGCACCAGGTCCCAGTTCGCGCCTCCGTCCCGCGTCCGATAGACCCCGCGCTCCGGCTGCGGCGCATAGGAGTGGCCCAGGGCGCAGGCGTAGACGAGGTCCGGGTCCTCGGGATGGACCAGGATGCGGGCGATGCGCCCGGTTGCCTCGAGGCCCCGGTGATGGAAGGACCGCCCGCCGTCGGTGGAACGGTAGATGCCGTTCCCCATCGCGAGCGCCGGCCGGATGATGAAGGTCTCGCCGGTCCCGGCCCACACCTGGCCGGGATGGGACGGTGAAACGGCGAGCGCGCTGATCGAAGCCGCCTCCTGGTCGTCGAAGACCGGCTCCCAGGCGACGCCCCGGTCGCTGGTCTTCCAGATCCCCCCGGACGCGGCGCCGAAGTAGATGACATCGGGGTTGCCCCACTCGCCAGCGGCGGCGCTCAGCCGGTTCCCGTCGGGCCCGATGGTGCGCCACTGGAGACCGCCAAGCTGCGAGGAGTCCACCGGGACGGGCTGCGCGATTGCCGCTCCCGAGGGAATCACCAGAAACCCGGAAACCAGATGCAATGTGAGACAGGCGGAGAGTCGGTCCAGCATGTTGAGTGGACGTTAGCAGCCCGTGGCAAGAACCCAGGCGGCGCCCGACGGGAGATGGATCCCGGCCGAATTGCGCCTTTGCGAGGCGTTCTGCGTGGCGTCTTGGCCGGACGTGGAAGACCGATGATCCAGGGACGGAGGCGAAACGAGGCTTACGGCAAACACTCGTCGCCCGTATACTGGCCCGTTCGATTCGACAGCAATGCGACGAGGAACCGCGCACCCGAGGCTCGCCCGGCGCAGCCTTGGCTGGAGCGCCTGGATCGCTCTCCTGGTGTTGGTGGTGGCCGGTGCCGCCGCGGCGGAGGTCTTCTGTCACGAAGAGCACTCCGTCGATGAGCACTGCGCGGTCTGCCAGACTCCACACCAGCCCGCCACCGAGCTCTCCGGCTCGTTGCAGATCGGCTTCGCCGATGCTGCGGATCCGCCTGAACGAGCGCGCGAGGTCGTCCGGGTCCGATCCCGGCTCTACCTTCGCCAGCCCGCCCGCGCTCCTCCCGCGTAGTTCCGAGAACACGCCGTGCTCGTCCGCCGCCAAGCGGCGGGCGTCGGGCCGGCGCGCGCCAGCGGTCGCCTGACCGGGCGCGTCCCCCCGCGGCCACCGCGTTCCCCGACCCCGTTCGGGACGCCCTCAGAACGAGGTTCGCCGCGGTACGCACGGCATCTGCCGGAACCGTCTTGCCGAGGGCAGGCAATCGGGAGGACAAACCATGTACCGATCCAAATTCACTTCTTTTCTGACTTGTTTCCTGGCAGCCGGCCTGCTGGCGGCCTTCGGGACTGCGCCGGTGGCGGCGCAGGAGACCGGCGCGGTTCGCGGCACCGTGACTCTTGAGGAGTACGGCCCCGTTCACGGCGCGGTCGTCCTCTTCGTGGGCACGGGCAAATTCGCGTTGACCGACGGACAGGGAAGGTTCGCGATCGCCGGCGTGCCGGCCGGCTCCTACGACGTCCTCGCGCAACGCGAGCTCCTCACCGCGGGACGGCAGACGGTCACCGTCCTTCCGGGCGGGACGGCGACGGTGGACTTCGAACTCAGTCTCTCACCCGTTCGCGAGGACGTGACAGTGACCGCCTCGGTGGACGGCACCGAGACCGCGCTCGAGGCATTCAACGCGGTCACCACCATGGACTCGTTCGATATCGCCAAGGAGTCGGCCACGAATCTCGCCGACGCCCTGCGGAACGAGCCCGGCATTGCGGTGCGCGGCTTCGGTCCCGGAGCGAACCGGCCGATCATCCGCGGCTTCGACGGCGACCGGGTCATGATCCTGGAGGACGGCGTCCGCACCGGAGACCTGTCGAGCGAGTCCGGCGACCATGGCGTCGCCATCGACCCCAACGGCGTGGAACGCGTCGAGATCGTCCGCGGGCCGGCGACATTGCTATACGGCTCCAACGCGGTCGGCGGGCTCGTCAACGTGATCACGCCCCAGGAGAGCTACCGGGCGTCGCCGACGGAAGGCACGCGGGCGCAGTTGAGCGCCGACGTGGGGAGTCCGAACGCGCAGGCGGGCGGGAACGTCAGCGTGCAGCACGCACAGCAGAACGGAGTCCACTACTGGGCCTCCGGCAGCACGCGGCGGACGGAGGACTACGACACGCCCGCGGGGGTCGTCGAGAATTCCGCGACCGAGGCGACCCATGCGCAGGCCGGGCTCGGCTGGACCGGCGAACGGTTCTTCACCAGCGCCGGCGTGACGGTGAACGACGGCCGCTATGGAGTTCCGATCGTCGGCGAGTTCCACGTGCACCACGATGACCACGGAGACGAGCACGGCGGACACGAAGACGAACATCATGACGAGCACGAAGGCGAGCACGAGGAGGAAATGCATGGCACGACCGATATCGAACTCGACTGGCAGCGTCGCGCCGGGCGCTTCGACTTCGGGGTGAGGGACCTCGACAACAGCGTCATCGAGGGAGGACGGCTCAGCCTGAGCGTCGTGGACTGGGGACATGACGAGCTGGAGACCGAGGCCGGGCAGGAGCGCGTGGGCACGCGCTACGACAACCAGGTCTACATCTTCCGGGCCGACGTGGACCAGCGGCAGACGGAGCGTCTGTCGGGGAGATTCGGCGCCTGGGCGCAGGTGCGGGACTTCGAGGCGGCCGGAGCCGAGGCGCTGGCGCCGCGGACCGACCTGAGCTCCTTCGCGGCCTTCGCCTACGAAGAACTGACCTTCGGGCGGTTTCGAGTGCAGTTCGGCGCCCGGATCGACCGCGATGACTACGCCGTGGCGGCGCGGAGCAGTGGAGCCGGGCACGAAGAGGAGCACGGGCACGAAGAGGAGCACGGGCACGAGGAACATGGGCACGAGGAGCATGGACACGAGGAGCACGGGCACGAGGAGGAAGAGCCTCGGCCCGAGGCGCCCGACGTGCGCGACCGCAGCTTCGCGGGTCTGTCGGCGTCGGTCGGAGTCCACGCGGATCTCGGCGCCGGAAACGCGCTGGTGGCCAACCTGACGCGCTCCCACCGCGCCCCGGCCATCGAGGAGCTGTACAACTTCGGCGCCCACGCCGGCACGTTCTCGTTCGACATCGGCAACCCGGACCTCGACGCCGAGTCCACCATCGGACTGGACGTGAGCCTGCGGCACCGGGGGGTCCGCACCCGTGGCGACCTGAACTTCTTCACGTACGAGATCGACAACTTCATCTTCGGCAGCCGCAGGGATGCGGTCATCGACAACCTGCCGGTGTTCGACATCCTGCAGGGCGACAGCCGCTTCGCCGGATTCGACGCCGAGGCCGGCGCCCGGCTCGTCGGACGGACCTGGTTGACCCTCGGGATCGGCTACGTGGACGCGCGGCTGACAGCGAACGATGAAGCGCTGCCGCGGATTCCGCCGCTCCGAGGCTCGGTGAAACTCGACATCCTCTACGGCGGGTTCACGCTGAGCCCGCAGGTGGAGTTTGCGGGACGGCAGACCGACGGGTTCCGCGGCGAGACCGAAACCGACGGCTATGCCGTCGTCAACGTGCGCGGCTCGTACGTCTGGCCGCGGCAGCACCTGTCCCACATCCTGTCGTTCTCGGGCTACAACCTGACGAACGAGCTCTATCGCAACCACACGTCGTACATCAAGGACCGGGCCCCCGAGATGGGTCGCGGGTTCCGGCTGAGCTACGCGCTGCGGTTCCACTAGGGCTCGCCGACGCCGGACGGTGACGGAGCGCCTGGAACGCCGACTTCTGACCAGCCGCGTGCTGCGCGACCGCGCAGTGCGCGGCGCGGTGTCGATCTGCGGGATCGTTCTCTACCAGCGCGTCGCTGTGCCGGCTGTTTCCGAAGCAGAGCGATAGCTCTGCGGAGACCCCTTGAGCACGAGGGATGGGAGACGGCGCCAGCCGGCCTCCATTCCTCGTAGCTCGGGAACCCGGCGTTCCAGGCCGGCGGCGCGAGCCTGGCCGTTGGACGACGCTACCGCCTTTGTCCCTGCGGCCGCGCGAGCAATACTCCGCGCCACTTGGCTGGCGGTAACCAACACCACGGCTCCCCCCTCGTCAGACCGAAAGAGAGGACCGATGCGCAACTCGCCGGAAGGCCTCCGCAACACCCTGCTCATCGCCCGACGGCAGTTGGGCGCGATTCGCCAGGACGGCACCGTCCTGTTCCTGTTGGGGCTCGTGATCGCCCTGGGTCTGGTCGCGGTGGTGGGCGCCCGGCATCACGCCACGGGCGCGACCGAACAGCGCGACCGCTACCAGGCGATGGTCGATCGGCAGTGGGTGGAACAGCCCGAACGCCATCCGCACCGGGTCATCCACTACGGGTTCCTGGTCTTTCGCGAACAGGCGCCGCTCGAGTTCGTCGATCCCGGAGTGAGCGATTACGCGGGAACCTCGATCTACCTGGAAGGCCATCGCCAGAACACGGCCAACTTTGGCGAGGCGCGTCATTCCACCGGGATGACGCGCTTCGGACGCCTCACCCCGGCGAGCGTGCTCGCGCTCCTGTTGCCGCTCCTGGTGGTTGTCGCCGGTTTCGCCGCGGTCAGCGCCGAGCGAGAGGGGGGAACGCTCGGCGTCCTCCTGACACAGGGGGCGACGCCGGCGCAGATCCTCGCGGGCAAGGTTCTCGCCACGGGAGCGGTAGGGGCGCTGGCGACGCTTCCGGTCGCGCTGGCCGTCGGCGTCATGGCCGGGCCGGGGCTCGACAGCCCCGCTTCCGTCACGCGGCTGGGCGTCCTGGCCGGCATCTACGGGATCTATCTCGCGGGCTGGGTGCTCGTCACGGTGCTCGTTTCCGCCGTCCGAACCTCTTCGCGGAGCGCGCTCGCGCAACTGCTCGCGCTGTGGGTGGTGATCTGCGTCGCCACCCCCCGCGTAGCGGCCTCCGTCGCCGGAGCGCTCTATCCGCTTCCCTCGCGCGCCGAGCTCACTGCTCAGGTGGAGCAGGCGCTGAACGAGGTCGGGGATAGCCACCGCCCGGACGATCCCTTCTTCAACGCGCTCCGGGAGGAGTACCTGGAGCGCTACCAGGTCGGCGCCGTCGAGGACCTCCCGGTGAACTGGAGGGGGGTGCTCAGCCGGGAATCGGAAGCACTCACCAGCCGGGTCTTCGAGGACCACCGGCAGGAGTTGGTGAAGGGTCATCTTCGCCAGAACGGGGTCATGGCATGGTCGGGATTCCTCTCCCCGTACCTGGCGGCCCGGGACCTGTCGATGGGCATCGCCGGTAGCGGCCCGGAGGCGATGGAAGCGTTCCTCGCCCAGGCCGAGGCGCACCGTTACACGATCATTCAGCGTCTCAACGAACTCCACATCCGCGAGATCCAGAACGAGAACGACCGGGCGCAACGGCTGTCGCGCGAACACTGGGGGCAGTTCCCCGTCTTCGCGACCGAGCCGCCGCCGCTCGGTGGAGCGCTGGCGGACCGTCCCGTCTCCCTGGCCGCGCTCGGGTTGTGGATCGGCCTGCCGCTGACCGGACTCGGGTTGGCGCGGAGACGGCTGGCGCTGATCGGAACGGAGAGGTCGTCGTGAGAGCCTGGGCGCGGCTGCTGGCGCTCGACCTCCGGCGGCTGACCCGGTCGGCCGGGACCGCGGCCGCGATCATCCTTCTGCTCGTCCTGGGAATCTACGGCGCGTGGCGCGCCGGGCGGAACGCGGAAGTCGCCCGGTCTTCGTTGGCGGCGGCCGAGACCGCCTACGACGACCAGTTGGACTTTCTCCTCTCGGTCTATCCGCCGACCACCGACGCGGGAGAGGTGCTCTACTACGTGGCCTTTCCCGCCCCGCAGCCCCCGCTGCCGGTTTCCGCCCTGGCACGGGGCCGGGCCGCGGTGGAAACGGAGAGCCTCCGGATCCGTCTCCTGGCCCTCGAAGGGCAGCTCTACGAGCACGAGACCGTGAACCCGCGGCTTGCCGCCGCCGGCTATCTGGACCTTGCATTCCTCCTCATCGCGCTGCTGCCGCTCTTCATCATCGCGGTCAGCTACGACCTGATCTCGGGCGAACGGGAGGGCGGCACCTGGAACCTGGTCCGCCTGTTCGCACCCCGCCGGAGGCTCCTGGCCGCGAAGCTCGCATCCCGCGCGATTCTCGTCGGCGCGGTCGCCGCGGTGGTGATGGCCGCCGGGGCGCTGATGGCCGGCATCGACCTCGACGGCCGGGCCGGCTGGATGTTCGCGCTCGTCGCGCTGCACACGATCTTCTGGTTCGCCCTCTGCCTCGGAGTCGCGATGGGAAACCGGTCATCGACCGCCAACGCCATGATCCTCGCGGGCACCTGGGTCGTCCTCACGATCCTGGCTCCGGCGGCCCTGAGTCTCGCCAACGCGGTTCTTCACCCCGTTCCGGAAGCGCTGGAGCTGACGGTGCAGCAGCGCCAGGGATACCACGAGGCCTGGGACCTGCCGCCCAGCGCGACGATGGAGTCGTTCTACCGGGACTACCCCGAGTGGAGCGGCCAAGCCGTTCCCGAGGACGTGTTCACGTGGGGCTGGTATTACGCCATGAATCACCGGGGAGACCAGGCCGCCCGCGACGCCTCCCGGGCCTACCGCGAGGTGCTGCGCGAGAGGGATGCGTGGGCTCGCAGGTGGTCCCTGTTCGCCCCGCCCCTCGCTACCCAGCTCGCGCTGGATCGCCTCGCCGGGACCGACCTTGCGGCCCAACTCGACTACCAGGACGCGGTGCGCCGCTTCCACGAACGCCTCAAGGACCACTTCTTCCCGCACTTCTTCGCCACCGCGCCGATCGATGCGGTGAAGTGGGACCAGGTGCCCCGCTTCGAGCCTGCGGCACCTGCCGGCAACGCGGCCCGGGCCGGATTCCCGGCCGCGATAACCCTGATCCTGGCTTCCGGGTTGGCGCTCGGGGTTGGGGCACGGCGGGCCAGGGCTTAGCAGCCTGTCCCCTCCGGTACGATGGCCGGCCCACCCCAGCGGAGGAATGCCATGAAGAAAGTCCTCGGAAGTGCGCTGTTTGCGGCGGTCGCGAGCCTCCTGGCGGCGCCTGGGTTCGCCCAGCCCGCCTATGACCTGCTGCTCGTCGGAGGAATGGTGTTCGACGGGAGCGGCAACCCCGCCATCCGGGCGGACGTCGGCATTCGGGGCGACGAGGTCGTGGCGGTGGGACGCCTCGCCGGGCAGGAGGGACACGAGGCGGCCCGCACCATCGACGTGAGTGGACTCCATGTGTCCCCGGGCTGGGTGGACCTCCACTCCCACGCCGACCGGTCGCTCGTCGGCGACGACATGGAGGAGAGGAAGGCGCTGAACCTGGTCGCCCAGGGGATCACCACGGTGGTGATGGGCGCTGACGGCCGGAACCCGATCTGGCCGATCCGCGACGAGATCGCCGCCTACGAGAGCCAAGGAGTGGGACTCAACGTGGTGCCCGTCGTGGGCCACTCGACCGTCCGTCTCCAAGTGATGGGCGACGACCACGAGCGGCCGGCGACCGACGAGGAAGTCGCCCGGATGGCCGAGCTGGTCCGGGAAGGAATGGAGGACGGCGCCTGGGGCCTCGGGGCGGGCCCGGAATACCGCCCGGCCCGCTTCTCGGAGACCGAGGAGATCATCGCGCTCGCCCACGTGGTCGCGGACTACGACGGGTTCTACTACTCGCACCAGCGCAGCCAGTCGCCGATGCCGCGCTGGCAGGTGCCGAGCATCGTGGACGGGCCGACCCTGACCGGGACCGACGGCATGGCCGAGACCATCCGGATTGGCCGCGAGACCGGCATCCGGGTCGTCGGGACCCACATCAAGGCCAAGGGACCCTCGAGCTGGGGGCACTCCGCGAAGGACGTGCAGGCGATCAACCTCGCGCGGGCGCAGGGGGTCCAGGTCTTCCTGGATCAGTACCCCTTCGAGACCTTCGGCGGCGGACCGGTCGGGGTGATCCCCGTGTGGGGTTTCGCGCCCCCGGGGACGGACCGTTCCGGTGGACTCGACGACCCGAAGTGGCGGCGGACGCCGGGGCTGCTGAGCCTTGCAAACCTGGAGGCGAACCTCGCCGACGAAGCCATCCGCGCCGAGTTGATGATGGACCTCGAGCAGCAGATCGACCTGTTCGGAGGCGCCGACCGGCTGATCGTCGTCCTTTTCCCGGAGGATCCCTCGCTGATCGGGAAGACGGTGGCCACAGTGGCGGCGGACAGCGGCAGGAGCGTCGCCGAGACGCTGATCGACTTCGCCCGCACCGGAAACGACGAACTGCTCCACGGGGTGCTGATCCGGCCGATCGCCGGGGACCGGTTCGATGTGGAGATGTACATGGCGCAGGACTACACGGCGACCTCGACGGATGCCGGCATCGCGCTTGAAGCGACCCCGGGGCGGCATCCCCGCTTCTGGGGGAGCTACACCCGCAAGATCGCCCACTACACGCGGGACCGCGGGCTCATCACCCTGCCCTTCATGGTCCGCTCTTCGACGAGTCTGCCGGCCGCCATCGTGGGCATGACGGACCGCGGCTGCCTGCGGGTCGGCTGCAAGGCCGACGTCGTCGCCTTTGACTACGACCGGGTGGAGGACAACGCGACCATCATGGACCCCGACGGTCCGGTGGTCGGGATGCCCTGGGTGCTGGTCAACGGCCAGGTCGCGATCGAGGACGGCCGGTCCATCGGGGCGCTGGCGGGGGTGGTCATCAAGCGCGGCGGGTGAGTGCAGCCTGGGTCAGGAGGTTGTGACATGAGCAGGATCGCGCGTTTCCTTTCCGCGTTCGTCGTCTACACCGTGATCGACATGGCCTGGAGCCTGTCGCCCCCGGCGGTGGCGATGCACGCGCGTCTGCATGAGGCGAGCGGGAACGACTGGAGCTTCGGGAAGCCGATGGACACTTGGGGCGCCATCGAGATCGTCGCCCTCCTGGTGTTCTTCGCGCTGATCTCGCTCGCGAACAGCCAGCTGGCGATCGCACCGGCAGTCCGGGAGCGAAACCTCCAGCGGGCGATGAAAAACGCGTTCGTGCTGGGCTGCGCGGCCTACGCCACCTACAGCGTGCCCATCTTCGCCGCCATCGCCAACTGGCCGGCGGCGCTCATTCCCATCGACATCCTGACCGGCGGTCTGCTGAGCCTCGCCACCTCGACGATCGTCACCTGGTGGGCGCTCCGCCGTCAGGCGGCCTGAACGGACCGTCCACGATCGGCAGGCGCCGGCGGCAGCAGGACGGGAAGCACGACCTTTTTCATTGACGAGGCGACGGTAGGTCCCGGTGCCGAAATGCGCGCAACATCCCGTAGCGTTTGAGTTTTTCGTGGAGGGTGGTCGTGTTGAGCCGGAGTATCCGAGCCGCGTGCGCCTGGTTGCCGCCGACCCGGTGGAGCGTGCTCTCCAGGATGCTCCTTTCCATGTCCCGGATCATCTCCTTCAGCGATCTGCCGCTTCGGTCTCCATCGAAGGCGATCGCACAGAACGAGTCCGGCAGGACCCGGCCCCGGAAGTGGGCAAGCGCAGCCGTCGAGACGGCGCTTTCGATGACTGACCGGAGTTCGACCACGTTTCCCGGCCAGTCGTAGTCGTGGTAGGCCGCGATCATCCGGCTGGAGATTCCGTAAGGCCCCACCCCCGCGTGGTCGCAGGCATCGGCGAAGAACCTGAGCGCCAGCGCGGAGATGTCCATCTTTCGCTCCCGCAGGGGCGGGATCCGGATGACGATCGTCGGCGGGTCCGCGGTGACCGGCGGCCGCCTGGTTTGCCCGTTGCCGCCGACGGCGGAGGGTGGCGCGGTTGATGCGATGAGGCGGAAGCGGGGAGGCGCTCCGACGCCCGCCGTCCCGGAGGCAAATCGTCCGATCGCGCTCCGTTCCGCCCCGCTCAGATAGAGGGTCCGCACCCTCGACCCTTTTCCGTTCCCGGGCGGGTTTTCGAGCACCGCTTCAACGTGTGGACCAAGCTCTTCCGTCGGCCTGCCGCCAGCCTCGATGGCGAGAAAGTTCTCGGCCGAACGCGGGGTCGAGCCGGGGCTCAGCCGGTGGATCAGCTCGGCGGCCAGCCGTCGGCCGGTTCCGTCTTCGGCTTCCACGAGAACGGGATCGTCGGAGAGCGCGGCAGTCGCGATTTCGCCGCGGATCCGAACGGCGGCGGCAGAGTTACCGACCCAGTCCCCGGAACCAGGCTGGCGCGACCCGTTGGTCAGGCTGGCGGGGCTGTCCGGGATGCTCTGCATTGGCCCCAGAGTGGGCTCGCCGCCCCGCGGGGCGGCGAGCCGTTTCGTGAGCGCGCTAGTTGTTGATACCCAGCGTCAGAACGTCAGGCGGGCGGAGAGGCCGACAGTGCGGCCCTGGATCCACTCGATGGTTTCGCGGTAGGCGCTGCCGGCGCGCATGATGAAGTTCGTCTCGGACGCGTTGTTCAGCGCGTTGAACAGGTCGAACATGATCTGGATCTCCGCGGAATCGCCGATGTTGAGCGCCTTGTCGACGCGGAAGTCCAGAATCTGGACGTTGTCCGACCGACGCTGGTCGAGGTTATCGAGGAAGATCGTCTGTGTTCCGACATTGGGCACTCCAACAGACAGCCGCGGAGCCCAGTTGAAGCCGCTGACAAAACGCAGGGTACCGGCCAGGCCAACGTCGTAGGGAAGCACGTACCGGCCGGCCGCCTTGAACTGCCAGTTGCTCAGGTCCTGGATCAGCGGGATGAACCCGTACTGGTAGGTCGGGCCGACGCCGATCGGGTCCGTCGTCAGCGGGCTGTTGCTCTTGTTGTCGGGTCTCCGGCCCTCGTGGCGCCACTGGTAGTCGAAGTAGGCATTCCAGAAGAAGTTGTTCCGGAACCGGCGGTTCACGCCCATGGAAACCGTCGTCCAGTTGTACGCCGCGAACTCGTCGGGCCAGTTCGTAATCAGGTTGGTGCTCGTGTCGGCACCGTCCGGCAAACCGTTCACCGTAATCCCCGTGCCGCCGAAGCCGGCGGTGTCGCAGGCCTCGGGGCACGCGATCGTCTGGCTGTTCGTAAGCGTGCCGATCCGAGCGATGTTGATGGGCTCGCCGTACGCGCCCGTCTGCCGCTTGTGTACCAATGAAAACCGTGCACCGAGATCGTTGCCGATCTGGTGTTCCGCCGAGACGCTGACCTCGTCAACGTACGGCTGCCAGATGTTCGGATCCACCGCGGCCCCCTCCGGGGCAGTGCGCTCGACGCCGACACCGGCGCCGGTGCTGCCGCCAAGCCGCTCGCCGAGTTCGTGGACGCCGTCGAACAGGCCGTTCATGTTCTGGTCGAGGAACTCGTAGTCCACGGTCTTGTTGCCGCCGGGATTCGAGTCCTGCCAGCCGCTATTCATGTTCCAGTAGTAGCGGCCCCAGTAGCCCTTCAGTACCGAGCGGCCCTCGCCGGTAAGGTCGTAGGTGAAGCCAAGGCGCGGCGCCAGGTTCCACCAACTCATTACGCTGCTGTCGCCCGGCACGGCGCCACCTTGGCCGAAGATGAGCGGCAATGCGGCCGCCACGTTCGCGTCAACATCGGCGATCTCGCGGAGGCAGCCGAGGGTCGCGTCGCACGGGCCGCCCGGAACGTTGTTCGAATCGAGGTATCCGATCCGCTGGCTGCCGAAGCGAACGCCAGCGTTCACCGTCAGGCGGTCGTTGAGCGTCCAGACGTCCTGGACGTAGATGTCCATGTGGGTGTTCCGGTCGTAGTTGAGGTTGGGGAAGCTCTCGAAATGAATCTCGTTCACGTTGTGCGGACGCGGCGGATCCTGCGAACTGTTGTCGATGTACCGAACGGCGCCCGAGTTCGCGTTCCAGCCGAACTGACGCTCGTCGATCTGCACGTCCCAGCCGAACTTGAGGTCGTGGCTGCCACTCTCCGTCGGCAGGTAGTAGTTGAACTGGCCTGTCGAGTGGGGCTTCCAGCGATTGAAGGTGAACGGGCGCCAGCCCGACCCGGCTCGCTCTCCGGTGCCTTCGTCGAGTCGCGGCGGGTTCGTCGCGGGATCCACCGCCGGGGTCATCGGCCAGCCGAACCCGAAGTGGTTCACCTGGATGTTGCTGTAGAGCCGGTCGCTCCACACCCGCTGCCACTCGGCCTTGTGGAGCCACGACCACGAATCCTGGGCGAGGATGGATTCAGCCGGAATGGTGCGGGACAGACTGCGGAAGGGCTTCTGCTTCAGCGACCAGTGGTGGAAGGTGATGAACTGGTCCCGGTCGGTGATCTGCCAGTTCGCCTTCACCGTGAACATGTCGAAGTCGCCGAGGTCCGTCGCCACGTCCTCGGGCACGCCGGAGATGATCCGGTCGATGACGAAGCGGTTGTAGGCGCCGTAGAACCACGCCTTGTCCCGCACGATCGGACCGCCCAGGTCGAGGTGCGCCTCGTAGAACTCGACCACCGGCGCCGAGGTGCCGCCCCGGCTCGTGAGGTCGGAGGTGATGTTGTCGGCGATCATGTCCGGCGGCTCGTAAGCGAAGTGCTCGGTCCCGGAGAAGTCGTTACCGCCGCTCTTCCACACCGCGTTCACCGTCGCGCCCGGGGTGTTCGATTCCACGTCCGCGCCCTGCGCCGACACCTGGAACTCGCCGATCGCGTAGAAGTCGTAGTAACCGCCCGCGCCGCCGGTCCCCTCGGTGGTGTTCACGCCGTCGTTGATGATCCGGTTCTGTCCCCGGACCCCGAAGGTCTCGTAGCCGGACTGCTGGCTCTTGTGGGACCCGCCCACGTCGTAGCCGCGCATCCGGACGCCCGGGCTCTGCTGGAGGACCGCCCACATGTCGGTGGCCGACGGGACGTCTTCGAGCTGCGTGGTGTCGAACGATGCCGAAACGCCGGTGGTCTTCACGTCCACCACCGGCGACTCACCGGTCACGGTGACGGTCTCGGCGACCGTCGCGATGTCCATCATGGCGTTCACTTCGAAGGTCGAACCGCCTACCACGATGACTTCCTCGAAGACGACGGTCTGGAAACCGCCGAGTTCGAAGGTCAGGTTGTAGCTGCCCGCGACGAGCTGCGCGAACCGGTAGGAACCGTCCACGTCGGTCGTCGCCGAACGCGGCGCGACCAACTCTTCCGACTCGAGGGTGACCGTCACTCCGGGGAGGACGAGACCCTGCGCGTCGTTCGCGGCGCCCTCGAGGCGTCCGTAGATCTGCTGGGACAGGGCCGCACTCGGCCACGCCACCAGCAGCGTAAACAAGATGAGTTTTCTCATGGGTTCTGGTACTCCTTTGGAGCGATACTCAGAGATCGGAAATGGCCGCGACGGCGCGGCCGGGACAGCAAAAAGCGACGCGTCGCGGACCCGTTGATCCCGGATCCCCTGCAAGTCGGGTCAACCGATTTGGACTCAGGGCCGCTGACTCGCGCTGGGTTGTGCATGGGTTGAGTTCGCCTCCCGGCGCCGCGGTCACGTTGCCCACCCGGGAACGCCGTGGAGCGCCCCGCCGGGAACGCAGTCGCCCTCGCTCCGCTCGAAGAACCGCGCCCGATCAGGACGCACCCTCACCAGAGCGACCAGGGGAATCAGGACTCTACGAACCGGCGAACCGTTCGGGTAGACACACCTCGTGTTTTTCTTTACACACACTTCGGGCCTGTACGCGCCGGCGCTGGCCCCGCTCTCCTTTCACGCCGCGCCGGCGTTACATGGTGTTGTGCCAGAAGTCGCACGGCGATCGAGCGGCGACCCATCCCGGCTGGCAGCCGCCGGGAGAGCTGGGTCAGCCGAGCGCCTCGCCCCCACCGCCGGCGGGCTCGGGACTCACGTGAGTTTCACCTCAGGCCGCCAGCGCCGCGGCGATCTTGTCGATGCCTTCCGCGATCAGCGACTCGTCGATTGCCGAGTAGCCCAGCCGGATGTGGTTCCGGTTCCTGCGCTCGTCCGAGAAGGTGAAGCCGCCGGTCTCGAAGTAGACGCCTTCGGCCGCCACCCGTCCGGCCAGGACTCCCGCGTCCGCCCCCTCAGGCAACCGTAGCCAAATGCTGCCCCCGCCGTATTCCGGAGGCGTCGAGGCACCCGGGAAATGCCGCTCCAGCGCCCGGTGCATCGCCGCGCAGCGTTCCTGGTAGACGGCGGTGATCCTGGCGACGAACCGGTCGAAGTAGCCGCGCTGCATGAACAGCGCCACGCTCTTCTGGTTGTTCACCGCCGGATGGCGCACGAAGTGGTGACGCAACGCCCGCGCCTCGCGAATGAACTCGGAGTGCGCCACCAGATAGCCGATGCGCAGCCCCGGCAGCAGCGACTGCGAGAGCGAGCCCGTGTAGACGACGTTGCCCCAGCCATCAAGGCTCTTCAGCGCCGCGGGCGGTGTCCGGTTGAAGCTGATGTCCGCCTCGTAATCGTCCTCGATCACGAACTGCCGGTTGCAGTGCGTCCGCTCCAGCAGCGCGAGCTTGCGCTCCGGCGGCATCGTTACCGTCGTCGGAAACTGGTGGCAAGGCGTCACGAACAGGCACCGGCAGCGGTCGATGTGTTCCGACAGCATCAGCCCCGCGCCGTCGATGGGAAGCCGCTCTACCGCGATCCCCTCGATGCGGGCCATGTTGATGACGTCCGTATAACCCGGGTCCTCGACGCCCAGGGTCTCGCCCGCCGACACCAGGAGCCGCAGCGCCAGATGGCGCGCCTGCTGGCCGCCCACCGTCACCAGCACCTGGTCGGGACGCGCCACGATCCCCCGCTTCGCCAGCACGCGCTGGATGAGCTGCTCGACCAGCATCTCGTCATCGATCGAGGAGTAGTCCGTCGCCCAGTTCTCCAGCTCGAACCGGTTCATGGAGTCGCGCACGCAGTCGCGCCATTGGTCGATCGGAAACAGCGACGGGTCAATCACCCCGCAGACGAAGGGATAGCGGTAGCGCGCCAGGCAGTCCGCGGGCTTCACCACCCGCGGGAGATTGAAGCTGCGCCCCCGGAAGAACGCCGTGTAGTCCAGTTCGTCCCTCGGCGCATCGAACCCGCCGGTCAGCTCGGGATCGAGCGCCTCGCCCGCGGCCGGCAGGACCGCCGGGTTCACGAAGAAGCCCGCACCCTTCTTCACCTCGACGAACCCGTCGAGCCGCAGCCAGTCATAGGCGAGCGAGACCGTGGTCACGCTGACCCCCAGTTCGCGGGAGAGCTGGCGGATCGACGGCAGCGGCCGGTTGAGCGCGTAGAGGCGATTGACGATACCGATCGCGATCTGGCGCCGGATCTGCTTTTGCAGGGTCTCCGGGGACTCGCGGTCAACCGCGATCATGTTTTCATACACCGGCGAACAGTCCCGCGGCCGACGGACGCTCCAGGCAGCAGTGCGGGGACTGACGCTGTCGTCGACGTATCCGGTCCCCGCGGCTCCGCGCGGCCGCGGCGAGTGCGAACGCCCGTGCCGTTACCGGACCCGCGCCGGTGCCCACCGCAGTGCCCTTCGATCCATGCCCGAAAGGTAAGCAATGCCCGGACCCACGAGTAGAGACAGTCAGGGGCCTCTTATCCTGACAGTCGCGGACCAGAATCGTCTTGCGCGGCCATGATTGCAGCCATCGCGGTGGTCCGGCTGCCCGCTCCCCGAGGTGCCGGGAGCTGATCGAAACCGACGGATCCTCTCCTGGAATCGCCTTCGGGACGGAGGGAGTTCTCTCGAGGCCCTCCGAAGCCGTTTCTCGTCTCTTGCGGGGGTCACCAGGAGGAGGTTGTTGCGTTTCGTCTCGGCGTTCGTCGTCTACGCGGTCATCGACATGGCGTGGAACATGTCGCCGCCGACGGTTGCCATGTACGCCAGTCTGCACGAAGCCAGCGGTAACGACTGGAGTTTCGGGAAGTCGATGGACACCTTGGGCAGCGTCGAGCTGGTCGCCGTGCTCGTGTTCTTTGCGCTGATCGCGCTCGCGAACAGCCATCTGGCCATCGGACCGGCGATCGGGGAGCGGAACCTCCAGCGCGCGATGAAGAACGGGTTCGTGCTGGGCTGCGCGGCCTACGCCACCTACATCGTGCCCACCTTCATCAGCATCCAGAACTGGCCGGCGGCGCTCGTCCCCATCGACATCCTGATCGGTGGATTGCTGAGCCTCGCCACCTCGGGGATCGCGACCTGGTGGGCGGTGCGCCGTCAAGCGGCGTGAAGACCGCGCGCTTCAAGGTAGGCAGCGGTACGCGACTCCGCCCGCCTCCGGCGGGCTGTGCCGGTCTGAAGACCGGCGCTCCCGCGCCGGCGCTCCGACCCGGGGGGGGGGGGGGGGGCGCCCCCCCCCCCGGGGGGGGGGGTGGGGGTGGGGGGGGGGGGGGGGGGGGGGGGGGGGGGGGGGGG
>JAPPGX010000191.1:29528-60005 GCA_028877265.1 Acidobacteriota bacterium | reverse complement strand
TTTACCCCGGCGGGTTTATGGTTCGCCCGGGTACCGCCACCCCCCCCGCCGCGGGGGGGGGGGGCGGGTCTTACGCCGGGCGCTCCCGCGCCGGCGCTCCGACCGGGCGGGCGCACACGGCGCCCGCCCGGAAGGGAAGTTGCTTTCGCTAGAAGGAGTAGCGGAGAGCGAACTCGATCTGGCGGGAAGGGGCGTTGATGTTCGACGCCAGGGAGCCTTCGTTGTCGCCGAACCCGCTGGCACGCAGGTTGCCGCTCGAATTGCCGAAGTTCGGCCGGTCGAAGGCGTTCAACACCTGGAACACCAGTTCGACGCCGTGGGTTCCGCTCAGGAAGAAGTTCTTCGAAGCGCGGAAGTCGAAGTTCAGGAAGTTGGAGCACGCGAAATCGGTCACCGCAGCGCGGCCCTGGTCCGCGCGGTAGGCGTTCGCGAGACCGAGATCCAGGTTGCGGCATCCGTAGGTGTTCGACGCGTTGAAGCCCGGCGCCAGGTCGCCCGAATAGCCGTCGCCATTCAGGTTCGTTCCCGAATTCACGAGCACCGGGAGCGGGGAGCGGTAGTCCATGATCGTGGACACTCGGATGTCGAACGGCAGCACGAGGATGGCGCTACTCACCAGCCGGTGGCGCCGATCGGTGCCGCCGGGATGGGTGACCTTGGTGTAGCCGGGGAAGCCGGCCTCCCAACCGGACGGTTCGGTGCCACGCGTCCAGAGTTCCGTCGAATCGCTCTTGGCGAGCGTGTAGCTGACCAGGAACTGCCAGCCGTCGGCATAGCGCTTCTCGAACTTGGCGTAGAACGCCTGGTAGTCGTGATCGAGAAGCGAATAGGACGCGTTCACCCGGTTGAACTGGGGCCAGGGGCGCATCCCGTTCACCGGGTAGTTGATGTTCACATTCCGCAGCGCATCGGCGCGGGTGGCCACCCGGGTCAGGTCGAGCGAGAGCGCCATGTCGTCGCGGAGCTGGTGCGCCAGACCCAGGTTGAAGTGGTGGGCGTAGGGCTGCTGGTAGTTGTTGTCCAGGATCGTGATGTTCGGTGGAGCGCCGGAGACGAATTCCTCGCGGGAGCGCCCGCCCAGCGGATCCAGGAAGTCGGGGTTGTTGATGATGATTTCCTGCGCCTGGTGCCACCAGCGCTCCCCGAAGTTGGTGAGGGTCCGGATGTTCTCGAAGAACTTGCCGTAGCCGCCCTTCACCGTGGTCCGCCCGGTGTTGTCGCCGGAAAGGTCATAGACGAAGCCGACCCGCGGTCCCCAGTTGTTGCCGTCACCCCGGGCATCGGCGCCATCGTGGAACGGGATCGGGAGCGGGAACTGGATGTCGCGGATGTCCTCGTTGAAGGTCCCCACCTGAAGGTCGTAGCGGAGGCCGAGATTCACCGTGAGGCGGTCGCTCGTCAGGTCGTCCTGGGCGTAGATGGAGAAGTGGTGCACAGGCACCCGGTCATACACCGGCTGGCGCTGCCGGTACTGGATCGGGAAGGTCTCGGGATTGTTGGGATCGAACGGCTCGTTCGTATCGAAGGTGAACCGGCCGTTGTAGCGGCCCGTACTGTCCGCCTCGAAATCAATCCAGTTGTAATCCACTCCGAACTTGACCTGATGATCGCCGCCTGGCCCCTGCGTGAACCAGGTGAAGTCGTCCTTGAACTGCCAGCGGGTCTCGGGACCCATCTGGTCGTTGCAGGACCCGGTGCGCAGGTCGGGGCGGTAGATCTGCTGGTCACAGAGGGCGAGGCGTTCCGCGCTGAAGTCACCGGCGGCATAGGAGCCGTGACTGAACGCCGGACTCACCTCGTACTTCGAAAACGCCCGCTGGAACCGGAACTCGTTCAGCGAGTTGGCGCCCGTCACCGAGGTGACGCCGAAGACCTCGGCGTTCCGGGGCACTGCGAAGTCGAACCCCTCGGTGGTGATGCCCCGGGCGTTCAGGTTGGGCCGGTACTCGTTCTCCCAGGCCACCCGCAGCCAGACCTGGTGGTCCTCGTTGAGCTGGTGGTTGACCCGTGCGAGCCACATGTAGCGCCACTCGTCTTTCGGGAACGTGCCATCGAATTCCGGGAACACGCCGCGCGTGTCAATGTCGTAGAACAGCTCCTCGTTCGTTCGCTCGTAGGCGAAGAAGAAGTGGGTGCGGTCCTCCACGATGGGGCCGCCGAAGGAACCGCCGAACTGGTGCCGGCGGTACTCCGGCTTCTCGAAGGTCGGATCCTCGGCCGCGAATTCCTTCTGCTGGTGGGTGAGTTCGGTCAGCGACTTGTCGCGGAAGAACCAGAAGGCGCTCCCCGCGAAGTTGTTCGTGCCCGACTTCGTCGCCACCGTCATGAGCCCACCGGTGGCGAGCCCGTACTCGGCCTTGAAGTTGCTGGTGGTGACCTGGAACTCGCCGATCGCGTCCATCGGGAAGTTCTGCCGCGCCTCGCCCATCTCGGCCCAGGTGTTGTTCACCCCATCCACGATGAAGGCGTTCGCGTAGTAGCGGCCGCCGGCGCCCATGTTCACGTTGCCGCGGTAGTAGAAGCCCCGGATCGCGTCCTGGCTGGTGCCGGGAGTCAGCAGCGCGAGATCCACCCAGCGGCGCGAGGCCACCGGAAGATCCTGGATCTGGAGGTCGGACACCGACGTCGATATATCGGAGCGCCGCGTGTCGAGGAGCGGAGCGGTTCCAGTAACGGTGACCGTCTCCTCGACCTGGGCGAGCGCCAGCTCCTGGTTCATGACGATCGTCTGCTGGATCGTCAGGATGACTCCGGTGGTCTCCACCGTCTGGAAACCGGAGAGCTCCGCGCGGACGGTGTAGGTCCCTGGCAGCAACGCCGGGAGGCGATAGTCGCCGGTCGCGTCGGAGGTGGAACTCCGGGAGACCCCGGTGTCCTGATTGACGGCGGTGACGGTGGCGCCCGGAAGGACGGCCCCGGTCGAATCGACGACCTGACCCTCGATCTGCCCGTACTGGGCGAGAGCCGGTGTCGCGAACAGCAGGGCGGCCACCAATACAGCCGCCCCCGAACAGATACAAGCTCTCCAGCACCTCCCTCGACGTGCTGTGGTGCTGAATCGCATCTGGGTGGCCATGTCGGCGTTCCTCCTTGCTGGAAGCGACAGAGTCAGGCCCGGCCGGGTGACCGGGCGGTCAGGAAAGTGTGAGGTCGGGGGGGATCCTCCTCCTATTGAGCCTTGAACATGGTCATGAGGACGGTCTCGCCCCACTCGAAGTGGAGCATGCCGTCGCCGCCCTGTCCGTGGAGAACGACCGTGAACTGTTCGCGGTTCTCGCCCGGATGGACCATGAGCGGGATCTCGGCGACGTCCATCGAGGCATCGTGCTCGGTGCCCCACTGCCCGGTCTGGGAATTCACCAGCAGCGTCCAGCCGTCCCCCATCTTCTTCGCGAAGAGGCTGTAGGAACCGGCCGCGATCTTCGTGCCCGCGAAGTCCAGGTCGCCGCTCGTGGTCAGCGTCGTGGACGAGTCGGCGCCGAGCCGCCACACCATGCCGTCGGTGGCCTGGCCCAGCATGTCGCGGCCCTGGAGGCTCGGTCGGCCGTATTCGATCGAGACCGCAGCGCCGCCTACGGTGGCCTCGGCGGTTCCCCGCGGACTCTGGGCGAAGGCTGGGACAGCAAGAATGAGGGCGGCGAGCGCGCCGCCGAGTACACGGGTCGTCATGGGGGACTCCTTAGTTTCTGGTGGGTGAGTAGTTGATTTCAAACGCCGACCGGAATGCGGCGGGGAATGGATTTGGAGGGAGCGCGGCGTCGGATGCCGATGACCCGGCCCTTTTCCGGGGGCTCCGAGAGTCCCGCGAGGCGCCGGGCAATCTCCTCGAGCAGCGCGCGATACTCGGCCGGCATCGGCGCCGAGCGGCGAGTGCGCATGTCCACGTAGACGCCGATGTGCTCGCAGGTCGCGGCAAGCACCGGCTCTCCGTCCGCCGACTCGGGCTCTCCGAAGAGGCGGAGGAAGGCGTGAATCAGCTTCTCGTTGAAGTCGAGGAGTTGATAGGTGACGAAGAACGGGCGGCCCGGATGCAACTCGTGCTGGTAGGTGACGTGGTCCTCGAGCGCGAAGGTGGACCCGTAGTCGTTGTCGTTGTCCCAGAGTCCGATGCGGCTCAGCATGTGCTGGGTCGCCTGATCGAAAGCCCGCCGGTAGTAGACGACGTTCATGTGGCCGTTCCGGTCGGTCCAGTCGGGGGCGACGACGCCCTCGTAGATGCGGAATCCGCGCTGGGGGTCGAGGACCAGGTCGGAAGGCAGGCGGAAGGGCACGGCGACCCGGTAGATTACGGCAACAGCCTGTTATTGGAGGATCGCCATGCGCCATTCCGTTCCTGTTTCCCTGCGTCTCCCGGCAGTCCTGGCGGCCGCCGTCCTGCTGGCCCCAGGATGCGCGCCCGACTGGCCGCCGCCGCCGGAGACCCGGGTGGAGGTGGTCACCGACACCATTCACGGGGTCGAGATCCCCGATCCCTACCGGTGGCTCGAGGACCAGGACAGCCCCGAGACCCGGGCGTGGATCGACGCCCAGAACGAGTACGCCCGGCGGATCGTTTCGGACACCGCACTTGAAGACCGGCTCGCGACGCGCCTGGCCGAACTCATGGAAGTGGCCCAGGTCTCGGCGCCGCGGGAAGCCGGAGAGCACGAACTTTTCACCCTGCGGCGTCCCGGCGAACTCCAGGCTCGCATCTACCGGCGCCCGAAGCCGGAGGGAGAACCCACCGGGGAACGCCCCGATCCCGACGGGGATTACGAACTCCTCCTCGACGCCCAGGCGCTCGGGTTCGACGACTGGGCGAGCATCGACATCGTGGACATCTCTCCCGACGGAAAGCTCCTGCTCTACCAGATCCGGGACGGCGGGCTCGACGAGATCATGGTGCGCCTCTTCGATCTCGAGACGCTGGAAGACCGGCCCGACCGGCTGCCGGAGGCGCTCTACTGGAACCCCGCCTTCGACGGAAAGGGCGAGGGCTTCTACTACGTCCACCGTTCCCGGCAGGACGGCCCCCGGGCGCGATACCACCGGATCGGCACCGAGATGAGCGAGGACCGCGAGATCTTCGGCGAGGGTTACGGGCCGGAGACTTTCCTGCGGCTGGAGGAGATCGAGGACGGCCGCCTGCTGCTGCTCGGTGTCCAGCACGGCTGGATGCGGAACGACGTCTTGGTGATGGACCAGCGGAGCGGCGAAGTCCATCCGGTCATCGAGGGCGAACGCGCCCACGTGAATGCCCGCTACGAGGAGGGCCGGTTGCTCCTCACCACGGACCTCGATGCGTCCAACTACCGGGTGGTCGCTATCCCCACCGAAGGGGTGGACCCGTCCCGCTGGTCGGACCGCTCGCGGTGGACCGACTGGATCCCCGAGCAGGAGCACCTGCTCCGCGGCTACACGACGATCGGGGACCGGACCTACGTGGAACTGCTCGCGAACGTCGCCTCGCGCATCCTGGTCTTCGAGGCGGGCGACGGACCAGCCCTCGAGCCCGTGGACGAGGTCCCCCTGCCCGAGTACCACACCGCCAGCCTCAGCAAGCTGGGCGAGGACGGGGCGATGCTCACCCTGTCTTCCTTCACCGTCCCCCAGACCCGCCACCGGCTGGATCTGGAGACCTGGGAGCGCGAACTCATCGAACCGCCCCGTCCCGAGTACGACGGAAGCGACGTTCTCGTGGAACAGGTCTGGTACACGTCGAAGGACGGGACCGAGGCGCCGATGTACATCATGCGGCCGCGCGGGATGGACCTGGACGGCAACCTTCCCACGCTGCTGCACGGCTACGGCGGTTTCAACGTGAGCGTCACCCCGTCCTTCCGGGCGCAGGCGGCGGTCTGGGTGGAAGCGGGCGGCGTCTTCGCGGTGGCGACCCTCCGGGGCGGCAGTGAGTTCGGCGAAGACTGGCACCGGGACGGAATGCTGGAGAACAAGCAAAACGTCTTCGACGACTTCATCTCCTCGGCCGAGTGGCTCATCGAAAACGGCTACACGAACCCGGACCGGCTCGCCATCATGGGCGGGAGCAACGGCGGCCTCCTGGTGGCCAGCTCCTTCACCCAGCGGCCCGAGCTCTACCGAGCGGTCTACTGCGGGTTCCCCGACCTCGACATGATCCGGTTCTACACGTTCACCGAGACGAACAACATGCCGGCGCTCCTCGAGTACGGGAACGGCGGCATCCCCGAGCAGTTCGAGTTCCTGCGGCAGTACTCGCCCTACCAGGCCGTCGAGGACGGGACGGACTACCCGGCGGTGATGTTCACCCAGGGCGACCTCGACACCCGGGTGCCGCCGCTCCAGGGCCGGAAGATGGCCGCGCGGGTGCAGGCCGCCTCCACCTCAGGCCTGCCGGTCATCCTGCGCTACCGGCCGCGGGCGGGGCACGCCGGCGGGCGCAGCCGTGTCCCCGACCGCGCCATGGACACGGCCTTCCTCATGATGCAACTCGGCATGACCTACGGAGAGGACGAGCCGTAGCGACGCCGGGACGGCGGACCGGCCTGGAACGCCGGCTTCAGCCGGCACCGCGGGCCGCAGGCCCGCGATCGGTTCACCACCGACCGTCCAGAATGGCGAACTAGCCCAACGTCGGCACGAACGTCGGGGCCCGCCGCTGCTGCGTCGCCTGCTCGTAGGCGTAGGCGATCCGGATCAGCACCGGCTCGCTCCACGCCCGCCCGAAGAACGAGACGCCCGCCGGCAGCCCGGAGACGAACCCCATGGGCACGCTGATGTCCGGGTATCCCGCGATCGCGGCGGGTCCGGCGCTGCTGCCGCCGTCCAGCCGGTCGCCCTTGATGTGGTCGGTGACCCAGGGCAGGTCCCGGGTGGGCGCGACGATGGCGTCGAGCTCGTGCTCGTCCATGAGGGCGTCGATGCCGTCCTCGCGGTTGGCGCGCTGGATCGTCCGCTTCGCGTTCAGGTACGCCTCGTCCGTGAGCGGACCGCGGGCCTCGGACGCGATCATGCGCTCCTGGCCGAAGTGGGGCATTTCCAGCTCGGCGTTCGCCTCGTTGAACGCGATGATCTCCGCGAGCGTGCGCACCGGGGCGTCGGGACCGAGGGTCGCCAGGTAGGCGTTCAGATCGGCCTTGAACTCGTACTCGAGGAGGAGCAGCGGGAGTTCGTCGTTCCAGGCGGCCTGGGGCAGGTTCGCGGGGTCCACGACCACCGCTCCGGCGTCCGCCATCGCCCGGATAGCGTCCTCGAAGAGCGCCGTGACCCGCGGGTCGAAGCCGGTGAAACTGCGCGCCACCCCGATGCGCGCTCCCTCGAGCCCGGCCGGATCGCAGAACTGCGCGTAGTCGGTGTGGAAGTTGCCCTCGCTCGAGGAGGTGGCCTCGTCCCGGGGATCCACGCCCACGGCGCCGCCCAGCAGGATGGCCGCGTCGCGCACCGTGCGGGTCATGGGCCCAGCGGTGTCCTGGGAGTGGGAGATGGGGATGATCCCGGAGCGGCTCCAGAGCCCCACCGTGGGCTTGATGCCCACGATGCCGTTGCTCGACGAGGGACACATGATCGAGCCACCGGTCTCGGTGCCCACGGTCAGCGCGCAGAGGTTGGCGGAGGCCGCCGTCCCCGAGCCGGAGCTGGACCCGCACGGGTTGCGGTCGAGCGCGTAGGGGTTCTTGCACTGGCCGCCGCGGGCGCTCCAGCCGCTGGTCGCCCGCTCGCCGCGGAAGTAGGCCCACTCGCTCATGTTGAGCTTGCCCAGCAGGATGGCGCCGGCGGCGCGCAGGCGTTCGGCCACGAAGGAGTCCCGCGGCGGGATGGAGCCCTCGAGCGCCAGCGATCCCGCCGTGGTGGTCATCCGGTCGTGGGTGTCGAGGTTGTCCTTGAGCGCTACCGGGATCCCGTGTAACGGCCCACGCGGTCCGTTGGCCTGGCGCTCGGCGTCGAGCTCGTCCGCGATCGCGAGCGCGTCCGGATTGATCTCGATCATCGAGCGCAGTTCGGGGCCCTGCCGGTCCATGGCTTCGAGGCGCCCGAGGTAGGCCTCGGTGATGGAGCGGGCGTTGTGTTCGCCCGACTCCATCATGCCCTGGAGGTCGTCAGCGGTGACCTCGTCGAATTCGAACGGTGGGATCTCACCCTGGGCACCCGCGCCCGAGGGCGACTCCGCCCCGGGCGGGGCGCACGCGAGGCTCGCGGTCAGGCCGGCGCCGCCGGCCGCAGTGGTCTTCAGAAATGCTCTGCGGTCCATGGATGGTCTCCCGTTCGGCGCAGCATACCGATCACGCGATTCGCCAGGCGAGCTCCCGCGGGTGGGCCAACAGCCGTGATGGTGCCGCCGGCTTGGAGTGCCGGCTTCAGCCGGCACAGCGGCCCGCAGGGCCGCGGGCGGTTCGTCGCTATCCCAGGTGCCTTGGCGCGCGCAGCCGGGCCATTCCGGCGAATCAGGTCCGTCTCGCCGCCCGCCTTCGGCGAGCGGTGCCGGCTGAAGCCGGCGTTCCCCTGCCTCCCGGACCACTACGCCCGTCGGCGGCGCGTGATTCCGCGAGTGCGCCGACTACGCCGTCCAGCCGGCCGGCGGGCGGTCGAACCAGACGTGGACCTGTCCGGTTCCGACAGCGTTCTCGTACTCGGAGAACAGCCGGCCCGGCGCAGTGCAGTCGGCGCCGCCGGCGGCGGCGACCGCCATCAGGTAGTGCCCGAAGCGGCCTTCCGGAGCAAAGCGCGCGTAGTCGTTCATCGTCTCGACGATCCGCCGGTGGTCGCCCGCCTGCAGCCATTCGAGCCGCTCCTCGTCGGCGGCGCGGGCTTCCGGAGTCCGCACGTGTACCGGATCGGACGCCTCGTGGAGCGGGAGTTCGGGGAGCGGCCAGAAGCGGTGGCTCATCCCGCCGGAGGCGAGCAGCACCGTCCGCCGACCGGTCTCTTCCACCGCCTCACCGATCGCCTGCCCCATGGACAGGAAGTCGGGCGTGGTCCCCGTCTGGCAGCAGCTCACCGAGACCACCCGCTCTCCGCGCCAGAGGTAGTGGAGCAGGTTGATCGTCGGGTAGTGGACCGGCAGGTAGGGATCCTCCGAAGCGTGCGCGGGCTGTCCGAGCCGATGGGCGGCGGCCTCGGCGGCATGGGCCAATTCGGGATCGCCCGGATAGTCGTAGGGAACCCCGTGCATCCCGCGGGGAAGCTCGTCCGAGGTGTAGCGGCCGGAGCGGCGCGCCTGCGCCGCCAGCAGGTGCTCCACCGTGCTCGCCCAGTGGGTGTCCAGGACAACGAACGTCTCGGGGCCCAGCTCGTCGAACACCTCGTTCCGGAGCCTGCGGAGTCCGGGGACCAGGCTGATCTCCTTGCCCTCGTTCAGCTCCCGCCGCACCTCCTCGGGCAGCATGATGGTGGGGACGTGGGAAAGGAGGCCGAAGCCGACAACCGCCATTTCCGTTACTCCTGACCCCGGGAGAGGGTCTCTCCCCCGCGGAAGGTAAGACCCACCCGCCGCCAGCAGCCGCCGAGCATCTCGCGGGGCGCGAGCGGCAGGAGTTCCTCGGTGGGCGACGGAAAGACGCGGAGGGAGGCGTCGCCGACGTAGGCGGTCCCGAGATCCACTTCCGAACTCACCTTGACGATCTCGTGGAGGGCATCGCCGCCGTCCGCTTCCACGTTCGGCAGGAGCCGGTGGTGGAGCATGGGATGGGCGTTCACGAAGCCGGCGCTCTCGGCCTCGCCCGTGATCGTGAATTCCGCCTCTATGAGCCGGCGGGAACCGGCCGCAACGGTCGCTCCGAAGCGGCCGCCGGGGGCCAGCCGCGGTCCGGCGCAGCCGATGAGCGCCGGCCGGGTCATCCAGATCTCCCCGAGCTTCTTGGGATAGCCCTGGATGTGGCCGCGCAGGAGCGAGGCGTCCTGGTCCACCCAGATGAAGACGCAGCGCGACCAGTCCTCGTCCCGATAACGGCAGCGGACGACCAGCAGGCACTCCTTGTACTGGGAGCGCACCGGGTCGAGTTCCTCATTCCCTGATTCGCTCTTCCACTGCCACTCGGCCCAGACGGCGGCCACCGCGTCCGGCCGGTCGGCTACCGGCTCGAGCGGGGGGGGCAACAACCTCGCCACCGCGCCGGGTTCTGCGAGGTACTCGATGGTCAGCATCTCCCCCGAGTAGTGCCAGGGTGGCGGCGGGAGCAGGGATGCCTGGCCCGTCGGAGTCCGGGGAAAGAGAAAGCCGCTTGTCATGCCGTCATCCCCAGACTACACGGACGCTCTCGGGACCCCGGAACTCGAACCCGCGCAGCGTCACCTCCTCGTCCGGGTGCAGACGCAGGCCCGGGAGATTCCGGAAGAGACGCTCGGCGCCGACCCTGATCTCCTGGCGTCCGAGCCACTCGCCGAGGCAACGGTGGACGCCGAGGGCGAAGGCCGCGTTCCCGCCCTCGGTCCGGGTGGGATCGAGCCGTTCCGGGTCCCGGAACCGGGCCGGGTCGAGGTTCGCCGCGCGGAGGATGCCGGAGACCAGGACGCCCTCCGGGAGCCGCACTCCGGCGAGTTCCGTCTCCTGGGTCGTCGTGCGGGTGATGGTGCCGACCGGGGTATAGCGGCGGAGCACCTCGTCCACCAGCCGCCGCATCCCCGCGGGGCTCGCGAGCGCCTGCTCGCGGAGGCGGCCGTCGCTGAGCATGGTCCAGACAACGAGGCCGATCCCGTCGCGGGGCTCGTTGATGCCTCCGGAGATCATGAGCCGGACGTTGTTCACGATCTCCGCCGCCGTGAGGTTCTGCTCCGCCCGCAGGATGTGGAGCAGGCCGCAGGCTTCCGGACGTTCGCGGAGCTCGTCGAGCCGGGCCAGCACCGCGGCCTCGACAGCGTCCGCGGCGCGCCGGCCGACCGCAAACGCTTCGGGCTCCTGCTCGAAGTTGGCCACCCCGATGCAGAGGCCCTCGCACCAGTCCCAGACCTCGCGGAAGTCGTAGGCGTCGAGCCCCAGCACGGTGGCGAGCGAGCCCGCGCTCACGAGGGCTGCGTAGCCCGCGATGATGTCCGCCTCGCCGTCGTCGCGCATGGACTCGATGAGGCGGTCGCACATCGCCGGGAGTTCCGTCTCCGCGAAGGAACCGCTCCGCCCGGCGCGCAGGAACGGCGGCTTGCAGGCTTTCTGGAGCCGCGTGCACGCAGGGGGATCCAGCGTCAGCATGTTCTCCCCGAGCGTCCGCGCCAGGAAGCTCGGCTCGGTGCACGCGCTGAAGACCTCGGGGCTGTCCTCCATGGCCTGGACATCGTCCCAGCGGGTGACGAACCACATCTGGAGGGCCGGAACCCAGGCCACCGGTTCCTCCTCGCGCAGGCGGGCGAGGACGGGGTCGGGATCGCGGTCGAGTTCTTCGGCGGTGACGGTGGCGGCGTAGCTCATGGGCAGGCTGCCGTCCCGAGGGGCCTCAGAGGTAGGGGATGTATTCCCGCTTCTCCCAGTCGCCGGTGTGGGCGCGGAACCGCTCCCACTCCCGGCGCTTCACGGTGACGTGCATCCGGACGAACTCCTCACCGAAAGCAGCCACCAGGCCCTCGTCCTTTTCCAGATCGTCGAGAGCGCGCGCCAGGTCGTCGGCGACGTTCACCGGGCATTCCGACGCCTCGAGGCAGTCGCCCTTCTCCTCGGGGGGCGGCGCCATCCCGCCCTGGATTCCGAGCCGGGCGGCGAGCAGGGTGGCCGCCACCCCGAGGTGCGGTCCGCAGGACCCGTCGGCAAGCCGATGTTCGACCCGCGACCCCGCCCCGCGCTCCAGCGGGATACGCACCGCGCAGCCGCGGTGGTCGTGGCCCCAGTTGGCCCAGTAGCCGCTCATCTGACCCGGACGGAGCCGCCGGTAGGCGTTCACGGTGGGGGCCACCGCCCCGGCGAGTCCCCGGTGGTGGTGGAGCATCCCGGCCACTGCCGACCAAGCGAGCTTCGAGAGCCCTCCCTCGCCGCCCGGATCGTCGAAGACGTTCTTCCCGCCCTCTTCGAGGCTGAGGTTGACGTGCAGGCCGGAGCCGCCGCGGTCGCTGAAGGGTTTGCCGATGAAGGTGAGGTGGTAGCCGCGCTCGGCGGCCACCTCGCGCGCGAGCAGCTTGAACAGGAACGCCTCGTCGGCGGCGGCGAGGGCGTCGTTCTTGCCGAGCGTGAGCTCGAACTGCCCGTCGTCGTACTCGCTGTGGAACGACTCCAGCACGATCCCGCAGCGGTCGGCGGCGTCGAGCACCGCCTCCATGACCCCGCCGGGGTCCATCAGCGGTCCGGAACCGTAGACGTGGGAACCCGGGGTGTGGACCGCCCGGAAGCCGCCCTCGCCGTCGGGCTGCAGCAGGAACGCCTCCAGCTCGATGCCGACCACCGGGTGGCGGCCGTCCGATTCGTGCTCGGCGATGGCGCGCTTCAGGATGCGCCGGGAGGAACGTTCGAGCGGCTTGCCGTGCTGCTCGAGGTCCGCGACCACCACGCCCGTCCCCTCGCTCCAGCCGAGCCGGATGGCGCCGGGGTCGAAGACCGCGCGCATGTCCGGCAACCCGTCGAGGAGGCCCGAGTTGGGATAGGCGTCCATCTCCCGGTCGAAGCCGAGCGCGAAGGTGGCGAGGCAGTGCCCGGTCTCGGCGGCGCCGGGGAGGAGGAGCTTGCCGCGAGCGAGCCCGAGGTGGTCGGGCCAGAGCGCCCGGATGCGGCGATAGGCAGGGTCGGTCACGGCGCGGGTTGTATCACTTGGCTCTGGGCCGGAGCACGAGCGCCGCGATGGTTCCGCTCGCCAGGAAGAAGTAGATGGGATAGATCGCGATGGCGAATTCCCAGCGGTCCACCGCCACCAGGTTGAAGGTGTTCCCGGCGATGAAGAGCGCCCAGGCGAGGCGGTCCTCGGTGTGCGGCGCGACCCAGGCCTTCCGGATCGTCGGCACCGCTCCCGCGAAGTCGACGCCGAGCGTCGTCACCAGCGCCACGACCGGACTGTCGAACAACCACCAGAGCAGGAGGCCGGCGCCGGCGCCCAGGAGGCAGCCGCGGTCGAGGGGGGTCGAACCGCCCTCGCCGTAGCGGATGCTCAGCAGCGCGGTCACCAGGGACGCGACGAAATAGCTCACCGCTACCCAGATCGTGGTGTCGGCCCCGGAGAAGTAGTAGCTGGCCAGGAGCACCGCGCCGGTCGTGGTCCAGATCCACCAGGTGGCCCGGTTCGGGCGGGTCTCGCCGCGCAGGATCGCCACGATGTAGGGGACGAACGCCACCAGCGACAGCACACCGGCCACCCAACCGGCCCAAACGGTGAATGGCGGCATCGATCAGCCTTGGACGAGCAGGCGGGTGGGAGAAATCACGTCCATCACGCTACCGGGGCGTCGCCGAGCGTACAACGCGCAGGCCGGAGGGATCGTTCACCCTCCCGCTACACTCGGCGCTCTCGGCGGCCGGTCTGCGGACGGCGCACCCGGCCAACGGGAGAACGATTCATGGGAAAGAGTTCCGGGCGAGCCCGGACATGCCTCCTTGCCCTGGCGGGATTGGCGCTCTTCGCCTGCGGCCCTGCCCACCCGGACAACCACCACAACACGGCATCATTCGAGCCTGGAGCAGCCATGGCGACGGACACCGGCGAGCGCGTCCACGTAGAGAAGGCGGGGGTCGTGGCGATGGCCCTGTCGGCCGAGGAGGCGTTCCCGCTGTTCAGCGCCGAGGGTGAACGGCGATGGGTGGCCGGGTGGAATCCGCGCTACCCGCACCCCGCCGGGTCCCGTGCGGGTGAAGGCACCGTGTTCCAGACCACCCACCGGGGCGGACGAACCGCGACGTGGGTCCAAACGCGACACGAGCCCGCCGCCGGCGCCGCGTCGTTCGTCTATATGGTCCCCGACCACCACACCGCCATCGTGGATGTCGTCGTGACTGCCGACGGTGAGGGCCGAAGCAAAGCGTCGGTGAAGTACCGGATGACATCGCTGTCGTCCGGCGGAGACGACTTCGTACGGGCGTTTGGCGAAACCTTCGAGGAGACCATGGCCCACTGGGGCGAGGCGATCCAGCGACACGTCGTGGAGGGTGTCCCACTGGCCCATTAGGGAGTGGGAGAGCGGTGCCCCGGCCAGCGGACGAATCCCCCGCGGCCGCTACGCCAGGCGCGATTGTGACCCGGCTGCGTTCCGTCTTCGCGACGCTGTGCTTCGCGGCCATCGGTGCCTTGACGGCCTGCGGAGCGCCGGACGAGACGCCCGGGACCCCGCTCGAGGCATCGGTCGACCAGTTGGGGAGACTCTTCGACGAGATTGTCGAGAAGACGGAGCGCCGGGAGGCATTCTCCGAAGTCAAGGAAGAGGCCGGCTCGTTCTCCGCGCTCGACGAGATGCGGGCGCTGCGTTCGGAGTTCCTCGCCGCCGAGACGGAAGAAGACCTCTTCTACGCGCTGGTGAAGCTGTCGAACGCGCGCCGGGACCGCCACCTGAGCGTGAACCCGGTGGAAGGCGGCCTGAGCGTTCCCGAGACGCCCGACCTCGCGGCGCCGATCCGCGTCCTTCCCGACTTCTCCGACCTGAACGACCCGCAGTTCTTCGTGGCCCGGGTCGGCCTGGACCTGCCTTCGCCGGAACCCGGAGACCTCATCGTGGCCGTGAACGGCCGGCCCATCCCCGAGTACGTCGCCGAGTTCACCCACTGGATCCGGCACTCGACGCGCTACGGCCTCTACTGGCACATGGCCCGCGAACTGCCCCTGATGGTGCGGAACGTTCCGCCGCAGCTCTACGCCGAGACCCTGAACCTCACCCTGGAGGACGCCGCCGGCGACCGCTACGACGTGTCCCTGCCCTACGGGGACCGCGACACGCACGCGGTCGCGCTGGAGCCCGAGTACGAGCGGTTTCAACGGGTAATGGAGCGGGAGAACTTCCACGTCCACGTGCACACGGAGGAGCGGGTGGTCCTGCTCCAGTGGCTCGACTTCGAGCGCTCGCTGATCCAGGACGTCATGGACCTCATGGAACTCGCGGAGCGCGAAGAGCTGCTCGACCACGACCTGATCATCGACGTCCGGGGGAGCAGCGGCGGCTCTTTCGGGGCCTACGCGATCCAGCGGCTCGTGAGCCGGCCCTTCCGCACGACGTTCGGAAACGTCCGCATCAGCGACGCCGGCGAAGCGCTCATCGAACGCTTCCAGAACCTCGAAGTCGATGAGGACGCCCCCGACATCTTCGGGCTCAACCTCAGCCGGAGCTGGCTCATCGACTGGGCGCGGACGGACGCCGCGGAAGCGATCCGCCGGGGCGACGAGTACACGCCGCCCACCCCGTTCAAGCTGGCCCACCTGCCCCGGGACGCCGGCGGCACCCTGGAGCCGGCGCCGGTCCACTTCCGCGGCCGCGCCGCCATCATCGGCGGGCCGCACGGAGGCTCGCACCTGGACCAGTTCCTCTCGATGTTCGCCGACAACGAACTCGCGACCGTCATCGGGATGCCGACCGGCGGTTACAGCAACACCTGGGAGCACGAGGAGGTCCTCACCTTCCCCGGTACGGATCGGCCGGTGGCGGAGTTCATGTGGAACATCGGGCACACCCTGCGCCCGAACACCCAGATCCTCGAAGGCAATCCGGTCATTCCGGACATCTACGTCCCGCTGACCCGGGAGAACTTCCGCACCTACGATCAGGAACTCCTGCAACGGGCGATGGACGCCCTCAGGCAGCCGTGAAGGCCCTCCCGAACCGGCTCCGCTCCCTCGACGCTTTCCGCGGGGCGACCATCGCCGGGATGATCCTGGTGAACAACCCGGGAAGCTGGGCCCACGTCTATCCGCCGCTCCTCCACGCCCCCTGGCACGGCTGGACGCCGACCGACCTCATCTTCCCGTTCTTCCTCTTCATCGTCGGGGTGGCCATCCCGTTCTCCCTCGGCCGGCGAGTGGAAGAGGGCGCCGAGCGCGGCAGGCTGTTCCTCCGGGTGCTGCGCCGGAGCGCCATCCTGATCGGGCTCGGGCTCTTCCTGGCGGCGTGGCCGTTTCTGGATCTCGGCTCGCTGCGGCTTCCGGGCGTGCTGCAGCGGATCGGGGTGGTCTACCTGGCGGCGGGCGCGGCGTTCCTCTGGCTGGGCCGGCGAGGGCTCGCCGCCCTGACGGCCGTCTGCCTCGTCGGCTTCGCCGCCGTGATGCGGTTCGTGCCGGCGCCGGGCGGGGTGGCCGGCGACCTGGAACCCGCCACGAACATCGCCGCCTTCCTGGACCGCGTCCTGCTGCCCGGAACCCTCTACCAGGGCACCTGGGACCCGGAGGGGGTGCTCTCCACGGTCCCGGCGGTCGCGACCGCGCTACTCGGGATCTTCTGCGGGCAGTGGCTGCGGTCAGCGCACCTCCCGTCGCAGAAGACGACCGGCCTGCTCACCGCCGGGTTCGCGCTCCTGACCCTGGGCTGGATCTGGAGCTTCTGGCTGCCCATCAACAAGAACCTCTGGACCAGTTCCTACGTGCTCTTCACCGCGGGGATCGCGCTCTCGATGCTGGCGTGCTGCGTCCTGATCATGGACCTGCGCCAGCCGCCGCGCTGGACCGCGCCGCTGGAGTCGCTCGGGAAGAACGCCATCGCGGTGTTCGTGGGTTCCGGGCTGGTCATCAAGACCATGCTCCTCTTCCCCGAGCGGGGCGACGGGTCGGCCTACACCTGGACCTACGAGGTCTTCTTCGCCTCCTGGCTCGGGCCGCTGAACGGGTCGCTCGGATTCGCGCTCGCGAACGTGGCCGTCTGGACGGCAGTCGCGGTGTTCCTCGACCGCAAGCGGATCTACTTCAAGGTCTGACCGGCCGCCTTTCCGGCGGGGTTTGCAGCACCTGTCTGGAAGGCGGTACGTTCCGAAACGGGCATTTGCGGTCGTGGTACTCCTCGTAGCGCTTGGGGTTACCGCGGTCGCGCCGGCTACGCAGGAACCCCCGACGTTCAGCCGGGACGTCGCCCCGATCCTCTTCGAGCACTGCGTCGCCTGCCACCGCGAAGGAGGCATCGGTCCCTTCAGCCTGGAGACCTACGCCGGAGCGCGGGAGCGTGCCGGGTTGATCGCGGCCAAAACCCGGGCGCGGACCATGCCGCCCTGGCTGCCGGAACCGGGGCCCGAGCCGTTCGCCGGTGAACGCCGGCTCTCGGACGAGGCGATCGAGACGCTGCGGCGCTGGGCCGACGGCGGCGCGCCCGAAGGCGACCCGGCGGCGTTGCCGCCGGCCCCGCGGTTCGCAGCCGGTTGGCAGCTGGGCGAACCCGACCTGATCGTGACCATGTCCGAGTCCTACGTCGTTCCGGAATCCGGCCGGGACGTCTTCCGGAGCTTCGCGGTTCCGGTCCCAACCGAGCGTGACCGGTTCGTCCGGGCGATGGAGTTCCGGCCCGGCAACCACGAGGTGGTCCACCACGCAGTCGTGCTGGTGGACGCGGCCCGGTCCGCCCGCCATCTCGACGCCCTCGACCCCGAACCCGGCTGGGCGGGCATGCAGGCCGGGCTCGCGGAGAGCCCGGACGGGCACTTCCTCGGCTGGACCCCCGGGAAGACGTCGCTCGAGGTTCCCGAGGGCCTGACCTGGCGGCTGCCCCGCGGGAGCGACCTGGTGCTGCAACTGCACCTGCTCCCCCGTCCGGACGCCACCCCGGTCCAGGTCCAGGTGGGCTTCCACTTCGGCGAAGCGCCCACCCGCACCTCAACGCGGCTCCGGCTTGGCACCAAGGCGATGGACATTTCCGCGGGGGAGAACAGCTACCGCATCCGGGACGCCTACCGGCTGCCCGTGGACGTAGAGCTGGTGGGCCTCTATCCGCACGCCCACTACCTCGGCAAGGAGATGCGGGCCTGGGTCGAGTTCGAGGACGGACGCCGCCATCCGCTCCTCCACATTCCCGACTGGGACTTCAACTGGCAGGCCGAGTACCGCTTCGCCCGGCCGGTGTCCCTGCCGGCGGGCGCAAGGCTCTTGATGGAGTTCGGCTACGACAACTCGGCGGACAACCCGCGGAACCCGCACGATCCGCCCCGCCGGGTGCTCTACGGGCCCGAATCCTCCGACGAGATGGGAGATCTCTGGGTCCAGCTCGTTCCCAAGCGGGAAGAGGACCTCGCGGCGCTGAAGCTGGACTTCGCGCGGAAAGAGACGGCGGCGCGGCTCACCGGCTACCGGTTCAAGCTGGACCGGAACCCGGAGGACGAGAAGGCCCTCTTCAGCCTGGCGGGGATGCTCGCCGCGCTCGGCGAGCGGGACGACGCGATCCGTCACCTGGAGAAAGCGGCGCGTGTCCGGCCGGACTTCGCCCTGGCGCTGAGCGACCTCGGCCGTCTCCACTTCCTGAACGGCGACGTCGAGCGGGCGGTGGAGTTCTTCGACCGGGCCATCTCGGCGAGCCCGGCGCTGCCCCAGGCGCATCACAACCTCGGGACGGTCCGGCTCGCGCAACGGAATGCAGAGGAGGCGGAGGCGCATTTCCGGCGGGCGCTCGAGGAGTGGCCGGATTTCGCCGAAGCGCACTACGGACTCGGAGAGGCGCTGGAAGCCCGGGGGGAATCCGAGGACGCCCTCCGGCGCTATCGGCGGGCCGCGTCCGTGAAGCCCGACTTCGCCCTCGCCCACTTCCGATTGGGCAACCTGCTGGCGAGGACGGGCGACAGCGACACCGCGGTCCACCACTACGAAGCCGCCATTGCGGCTGCGCCGGAATTCGTGCCCGCTCACTTCAACCGAGCGGCGGTGCTGGCCCGTCAGGGAAAGACGGACCAGGCGGCGACGGCGCTCGAACGACTACTTCAACTCGAACCCGACCACCGGGAGGCGCGGGAACTGCTCTCCCGGATCGACGTGCGAACACCACGACGGAGGTGACGCGATGATTCGAACAAGCCTGCTACTGACCACGGCGCTGGCGCTGGCCGCCGGCTGCGGCCCGATGGGCGCCGACCCGGACGGCGGTGGCGACGCCCGTCCCACCGAGGTCCTCGACATCCCGGACGCCCGGGAACGCGCCCAGATCCGCAAGGACCTCATCACGAAGCGGCTGGACGCCGTCGTACTCCCCGCCATGCGGGCGCACGACATCGACATGTGGCTGACCTTCAGCCGCGAGCACCACGTGGACCCGATCCTCTCGGAGATCGGCGGCGGCTGGGGAGGGGTGCGGAACGCCTACATCTTCTTCGACCGCGGCGAGGACACGCCGGAGAAGATCTTCATCGGGTCCCACTCGCTGCGCGACCCGACCATCAACGACGCCTACGACGTTCACATCTTCTACGGCTACACCGAGGAGGGCGTCCGACCTCACCTCCGGCAGGTGATCGAGGAACGCGACCCACAGCGGATCGGTCTCAATGTCTCTCCCACGCTGCCGATGGCGGACGGCCTCACCTGGACGCTCCGGAACTTCCTCGAGGAGACGCTCGGCGAGAAATACTCGTCCCGCATGGTGTCGGCCGAGCTGGTGATCCGCGACTTCCGGGAGATGCACATCCCCGAGGAGATTCCGGTCTTTGCCGCTCTGTGCGCGTGGACGGTCGCCTGGGAAGAAGAAGCCTTTTCCGACGCGGTGATTACGGTGGGGGAGACCACCATCGCCGACATCCACTGGTGGATGCGGCAGCGGACCATGGAACTCGGCCTCATCAACGAGTTCCTTCCCGGGGTACGCATCACCCGGAACGGGGAGGGCCTCCCGATCAACAGCGCGGACCACGTCGTGATGCCCGGGGACATCCTGTCGGTGGACGCCGGGGTCGGCTACCTCGACTACCGGACCGACATCAAGCGGACCGCCTACGTGCTGCGGCCCGGGGAGACCGAAGCCCCGGAGAGCATCCAGAACGCGTTCGACAAGGCGCTCGAAGTCACCGACATCCTGACCAGCCACTGGAAGCCGGGGGCCATCGCCCACGAGGTCTGGGAGCAGACGATGGAAGACGTCGGGGAGTTGGGGTACCAGTCCGGCCAACCGAAGACGGGAGGCAACGAGGAGGTTGACCCCAGGCAGGCCGAAGTGGGGGTCTATTCCCACTCGGTCGGGAACTCCACCCACGACATCGGGGCGAGGGTCGCGGTCGACTGGCCCTTCGCCTACGGGGACCGGGTGCGGTATCCGTTGAGGGCGGACGCGTGGTACTCGGTCGAGCTGCATGTGAGCACCCCGATCCCGGAGTGGGACGGCGTGGTACTCCCGATCCGCATCGAGGAGAACGCGCGGGTGCTTCCCGACGGCGACGTCGAGTACTTCGCGCCGAAGCAGACGGAGCTGCTGCTGATCGGGGGGAGCCGGTAGGGAGGCAGTACCAAGAGCCACCAGATACCCCTTCCGGGCTCGCTCTTCGACCGAACGCCGCCTTATGTATCATGTTATGATACATGCCGGCCATGATCGTGAGCACGAAGGGGAAGCTCGCGGCCGGGGCGGTCCGGGATCTCTATGGCAAGGGATTCCCCCACGACCTGGCCCGACGGACCCGGGCCATTCTCAGCGCCATGGACGCCGCGGTCGTTGTGGACGACCTCAGGTTTCCGCCGGGAAACCGGCTTGAGGTGCTCAAGGGAGGCCGAGCCGGCCAGCACTCGGTCCGCATCAACGACCAGTGGCGCATCTGCTTCGTGTGGACCGATCGAGGACCGGCAGACGTCGAAATCGTGGACTATCACTGAAGGAGCAGAGAAATGACATTGATGGAGAACCCCTCACACCCGGGCGAAGTGCTCGCGGAGCTGTATCTGGATCCGCTCGGCATGAGTGCGATCACACTCGCCAGGCGACTGAACGTGCCCCGGACCCGCATCGAGCGGCTGGTGAAGGGTGAGACCGCATTGACGGTCGATACTGCGATGAGGCTCTCGAAGTTCTTCGGCAACACTGCGGAGTTCTGGGTGAATCTGCAGCGGGCGCATGACCTCGCCCGCGCCCGGAAGACCGCGGACCTCTCGGACATCACGCCCCTGGAGGCAGCGTGACGCCGGCGGAACTGCTGCTGATCGGGGGCGCGCAGAAGGCAGCGCGCCTCTCTTCCCGCTGAAGACGAACATGGCACTCGCCGACCCGCGAAACGCCGGCATCCTCGTTTCGATCAACGGCGAGCTGAAATCTCGCTCGGAGGCGAAGGTGTCCGTCTTCGACAGTTCGGTCCAGGGTGGCGACGCGGTATGGGAGGGTCTGCGCGTCTATCGGGGACGCGTCGCCGACCTCGACCGGCACCTGGACCGGCTGTTCGGGTCCGCGCACACGATGGATTTTGCGCGGGTACCGGCGCGGGACACGGTGCGGGCCGCCCTCTTCGAGACCCTGCGGGCCAACGGGATGACGGACGGGGTCCATGTGCGGTTGACCCTCTCGCGCGGGGAGAAGGTGACCTCGGGAATGAGCCCGGAGTGGAACCGGTCGGGTTGCACGCTCATCGTGCTGCCCGAGTGGAAGGAGTTGGTCTACGACCCCGAAGGCATCCGTCTGATCACCTCCTCGATCCGGCGGAACAGCCCGCAGTGCATCGACTCGAAGATCCACCACGCCAACCTCATCAACAACATCCTGGCCAAGATCGAAGCCAACCACGCCGGCGTGGACGACGCGCTCATGCTGGACCTCGACGGTTTCGTCGCCGAGACGAACGCCACGAACGTCTTCCTCGTCCGGGACGGCGTGCTGGAGACGCCGCACACGCACAGTTGCCTGCCTGGCGTCACCCGGGCAACTGTGATCGAGGCGGCCCGGGAGGACGGCCTTCAGGTGGACGAGAAGAACCTCTCGCTGACGGAGGTCTACACCGCGGACGAGATGTTCACGACCGGGACCGCGGGCGCGCTGACGCCGGTGCTCGAGGTGGACGGGCGGCGGATCGGCGGCGGATCACGCGGCCCGCTCACCGTGAGGCTTCAGGGGCTGCACCGCGAACGCGCCTACGCAGAGGGCGAGCCGATCGGCTGAGGGGATCGGAGCGCCGGCCTCCGGCCGGCATCGCGGCCCGTAAGGGCCGCGAGAATGCACCTCCAACGGGAAGGGGGCAGCGCCATCAGCGCAGGTTTCGCGCTCCCGCGCGATGCCGGCCGGAGGCCGGCGCTCCGAACCTAGTACCCCTTGGCGAGGCCGAGGCGGCGGGGGTCGGTGACCCCGTGGAGCTTGCCGGTGTCCGGGTCGCGCCAGACGATCTGCATCGAGCCGGTGTGCCAGTTGTAGGGCCCGAGGTCCTGGATCTTGATGCCCCGGGCCTTGAGGCCCTTCCGCACCTCGTCGGTGATCCGGGACTCGATGGCCAGCACCTGCTCGCCGCCCCGGAAGGCGAAAAAGCGCGGCGCATCCGCCGCGTCGCCCGGCGTCATCCCGAAGTCGATGATGTTCACCAGCACCTGGGTGACTGGTTGCGGCGGCACGCCCGGTGAGCCGAGCGAGAGCCAGGGCACCCCGTCCTTTGCCACGATGGTCCCGGTGCTGTTCGGGCTCACCCGGCGGCCGGGTCCGACCGTCCGGCCGGGGAAGCCGCTGCCCGTCGCCTTCACGCCGTCCAGGAAGATTCCCGGCGCGCCACCGTGCCCGGTGTGGAGCGAGGTGATCCAGTTCCCCTCCGCGTCCACGATCACGTTGTGGTTGCTCTCGTCCACCATGGGCGGGGCGTCGGCCGAGCGCGCGATCCGCACCGGCTCCGGTCGCCGGAGCGCCAACGTGGCGGTCGACGGCGTCAGGTCCACGCCCGGCATTACCATCGTGGTCCGCACGAATTCCGCGCCGAACTTCGCGTAGTCCTTCGACAGCCAGACGGCGGTCGGGATCTGGAACGCCATCGGGTCCGTGACCCCGTAGCGCATGTCGGTCTCCACCCGGCCGAGCGTCCGGGTGAGGATCTCGAGGGTGTCCACCGACTCCGCGAAATGGCCCATGCTCGCCAGATCGAAGTTCTCGAGGATGTTCAGGTTGTAGCCGATCTGGATGCCGCCCTTCTTGGGCGGCGACTCGCTGAGGACCTCGTAGCCGCGGTAGGTGGAGCGGACCGGGTCCGACCAGCGCACCTCGAAGGCGCCCATGTCCTCGAGGCTCACGCAGTAGCCCTTCGCGCGGGACTTCTCGACGAACTTCTGGCCCCAGGCGCCGGTGTAGAGGTAGTCCGCTCCCTCGGAAGCGATCCCTCGTAGCGTCTTCGCCATCGCCGGCATCTTCCAGAGGTGACCGACCGGGACGAGGTGACCGTCCGGCATGTAGTGCGCCCGCGCCTCGTCGTTCTGCTGGATGAGGTCGCCGGTCTCCCAACTGTTGTAGTTGTTCGCGTACATGAAGGAGGTGACCAGCACCCCTTCGTCCGCCGCCTTGATGGCCGGCTCCAGGTACTTCTCCCACTCCATCGTCCCGAAGCGGTCGGCCAGGGCGCCGAGGCCCGCGACCTTGCCCCCGATGGCGACCTGAGAGGGATCGCCCTCGCCGCAGCGGCCCGCGAGGGGCCGCTCCGAGTAGGACTCGAAGACGTAATAGTTGCCGCTCGACGCCTCGTAGTAGAGCCCGCCCATCGCGCCGAAGAGGCTCACCTGGTGGTAATCCACGACGTTTTGGAGGAGGACGATCGTGACGAAAGCGTCGATCGCGTTCCCGCCGTCCCGGAGAACCTCGAGCGCGGTCTCGGTGACGATGGGGAGCTGGGTGCTCACCATCACCGAGTCGCCGACCGCCTCCTGCTTCGGTCCCTGGTTGTAGAGCGCGTCCCGCGCGTCGGGCGGGTTCTGGGCGGATGCGAGGCCGGCGGCCAGCAGGCAGACGCCGAGCGCAAGGATGACTGGTGAGCGTTTCATGCCCCCTCCTCCGGAGGTGGACCCCCGGAGGTTGGGGCCCGCCTCCCAATGAACCTGGTTACATCGTCAGTAGCCGACGACGACGCCGAGACGCCGCGGGTCCGTCGAGCCGTGAAGCTTGCCGTCGTCCCCCATCCAGATGATCTGCATGGAGCCGGTGTGCCAGTTGTAGGCGCCGAGATCGGTGATCGCGATCCCGCTCTTCTTCATGCCCTTGCGGACCGCGTCCGAGATGCGGGACTCGATCTGGACGCCCCGCTCACCGCCCCGGAAGGCCCAGAAGCGCGGCGCGGCGGCGGCGTCCTTGGGGTGCATGCCGTAGTCGATGATGTTGACCAGCACCTCGGTCACCGGCTGCGGCGGCGAACCCGGGGTCCCCATCGCGAGCCAGGGCTTGCCTTCCTTCGCCACGATGATTCCGGTAATCGGCAGGATCAGGCGCCGGCCGGGACCTGCGGTGGCGGCCCGCGCGGTGCTCCCTGTCGCCCGCACGCCGTCGATGAAGATGCCCGGCGCCCCGCCGTGTCCGGTATGGAGCATGGAGACCCAGTTCCCGTGTGAGTCCACGATGACGTTGTGGTTGCTCCCGAGGTCGGCGGTGTCCGCCCCGCCCGCTCCCGGCGGGAAAAGGGAAGCCGTCATGTCGGGGGTCTCGCTGTTCGAGAGGTCCACCCCGTCCAGCAGCATCGTGTTCTTGACGAAGGTGGCACCCAGCTTTCCGTACTCGTCGGAAAGCCAGAGATCGGTGGGCATCTGGAAGTTGAGCGGATCCTTGATGACCCAGCGGGTCTCGTCGGAGACGCGGCCGAAGGCACGGATCATGATCTCGAGCGCCTCGGCGGACTCGCTGTAGTGCCCCATGCCCTTCAGGTCGAAGTTCTCGAGGATCTTGAGGTTGCTGCCCACGATGACGCCGCCGGTGTCGGGCGGCGGCGAACCGTAGAAGTCGAGCCCGCGATAGGTGAACTTGGTCGGGTCGTCCCAGTGCGGCTTGTACTCCGCCATGTCCTGCATGCTGACGGCGAAGCCCTTGGCGTTCGCGGCCTTCACGAACTTCTCCGCCCAGGCCCCGGTGTACATGTAGTCGGCGCCCTCGGAAGCCACCATCTTCAGGTGCTCGGCCAGCGCCGGCCGCTTCCAGCGCTCACCCACCGGCACCAGGTGGCCGTTCGCCATGTAGGCCTCGCGAGCCTCGGGGTTCTTGACGAGGTCGCCCTGCTCCATCAGGTTGTAGTTGATGCCGTACATGAACGAGGTGACGAGGGCGCCCTCCGTGGCCGAGGCGATCGCCGGCTGCAGGTACTGCGACCACTCCATCGTCCCGCTGCCGTAGCGGTCCGCGATCGCTTCGAGGCCGCGCACCACCCCGCCGATGGCGACCTTGGAGACGTCGCCGTGGTCGTGGCGGTCGGCGCGCGGGCGCTCCGAGACCGCGTTCAGCGACCAGTAGGTGTCGCTGGCCGCGTCGTAGCCGATCACCGACATCGAGCCGAAGTGCGAGACCTGGTGAAAGTCGTTCACGTGCTGCATGAAGACGGACGTCACCATGGCGTCCACCGCGTTGCCGCCGTCCTTCAGCACCTGGAGCGCCGCCTCGCTCACCACCGGAAGCTGGGTAGCCACCATGACCGAGTCGCCGGTCACCGTCGGCTTCGGCCCCTGGTTGAGTTGCGGGTCGGGTCCGTTCTGGGCCATCCCGGTGGCGGCGAAGGCGAGCACCCCGACCGCTGCCAGGATGCGAATCAATGTAGAGCTGCTTCTCATGGCGCTCCTCCCTTGGTTGTGTTCAGTGGCCGGCGGCCAATCCGAGCCGCCGGGGGTCGCTGACCCCGTAAAGCTTTCCGTCGTCACCGCGCCAGATGATCTGCATCGAGCCGGTGTGCCAGTTGTAGTCGCCGAGTTCCTCCATCGCGATGCCGCTCTTCGCCATTCCCCGCCGGACCTCGTCCGAGATCCGGGACTCGATGCGGAGCACCCGCCGCTCGGTCTGCCCGTAGAGGAAGGCCCAGAAGCGCGGCGCATCGGCGGCGTCCTTCGGGTGCATCCCGAAGTCGAGGATGTTGACCAGGACCTCGGTCACCGGTTGCGGCGGGAACCCCGGCGTCCCGAGCGAGAGCCAGGGCTTGCCGTCCTTCATCACGAACACCCCGGTGACCTCGGCGAGGATGCGGCGACCCGGACCCATCGTCTCGGCCTTCACGCCGCTCCCGGTCGCCCGCACCCCGTCGATGAAGATGCCCGGCGCCCCGCCGTGGCCTGTATGGAGCGAGCTGACCCAGTTCCCCTCGGCGTCCACGATCACGTTGTGGTTGCTGCCCAGAGTCATCGAGGCGGCAACGTTTGTTCCGCCCGTTTCCCTGTCCATCATCGCCGTCAGGTCCACGCCCGGCTGCGGCATCGTCTGCCGCACGAACTGGGCGCTCAGCCGCGCGTACTCCTTCGAGTTCCAGAGTTCGTACGGGTTCCGGTAGGCGGCGGGGTCCTGAATGGACCACTTCATGTCCGATTCAACCTTGCCGAAGCTCCGGACCATGATCTCGAGGGTCTCCGGGGACTCGGCGAAGTGGCCTGTCGCCGTCAGGTCGAACTGCTCCAGCACGTTCAGGTTCTGCCCCACCAGCAGGCCGCCTTTGTTCGGGGGCGGCTCGACGAGGATCTCGTGGCCCCGGTAGGTGAAACGCGCCGGCTCCAGCCAGCGGGTCTCGTACTCGGCGAGGTCTTCGAGGGTGACGCAGAAGCCGCGGTTCGTCGCCTGTTCCACGAACTTCTCCGCCCACGCGCCCTTGTAGAGGTGGTCGGCTCCGTGCTCGGCGACGGCGCGCAGGGTCGCGGCCAGGGCCGGCATCTTCCAGGTCCCGCCTACCGGGACCAGGTGCCCGTCGGGCATGTAGAAGGCCTGCGCTTCCTCGTTCTCCCGGATCAGGTCCCCGTTCTCCCAGAGGCTGTAGTTGTTCGCGTACTGGAAGTTCGTGACCAGGACGCCCTGCTCGGCGGCGGCAATCGCGGGTTCCAGGTAGCTGGCCCAGGGCCTGGTGCCGAAGCGCTCGGCGATCGATTCGAGCCCGCGCACGGTGCCGCCGATCGCGAGCCGTCCCACCCGCTTGCCGTCCCCGCACCGGTCGGCCCGCGGCCGTTCCGAGAAGGCATTGAACGCGTAGGTCGTCCCGGTTGCCGCCTCGTAGTAGAGACCGGACATCGCCCCGAAGTGCGAGACCTGGTGGAAGTCCTCGACGTGCTGGAGGAAGACGGCGGTGACGAAGGCGTCCGCCGCGTTCCCGCCGTCCTCCAGCACCCGGACCGCCGCGCGGGTCACGTTCGGGAGCTGGGTCGCCACCATGCCTCCGTCAGCGGTAGCCACCGCCTTCGGCCCCTGGTTCAGGAGCGGGTCGCGGGAACCGGTCGGCTGGGCGAGCCCCGGCGTCGATGCGGCCAGCAGCGCGGCGAGCGCGAGGCCGCCGGGAAGCGCGTGTTTCATTCGGTTCTCCTGTCTCAGCTCGGCGGTCTCGCAAACAGGTCCCGGACCTCGTCGTCGTGGCCGGTCATCTCCCAGCGGATGAGCGAGATGGGGATCCAGCCGGAAGCGAGGAACTCGTCGTGGAACTCCTTCAGGTCGAACTCATCGCCGAGCTGTAGCGCACGGTCCATGAGAAGTTCCTCGATCTGGAGCTTCCCCATCTGGTAGGCAATGCCCGAACCGGGGGTCTTCAGGTAGATCTCGGCGTCCACCCGGGCCACGTCCTGGTCCATGAAGGGCGTGTTGTCCACCATGAAGTCCACCGCCTGCTGGACGGTGAACTCGTTCGTGTGCATCAGGGCTTCCGCCCCGTTCCGCACCGCCCGGGCGATCTGGAAGATGTAGTAGAGCTCGCGGGTCCGCGGGAGCTCGTCGAGGAACCCGGCCTGCAGCATCATCTCCTCCAGGTAGAAGGCCCAGCCCTCCGAGCGGCCGCGGTCGCGGGCCGCGCTCCGGATGCGCCGGTCGTCCCGGCTCCGGAGCAGAGCGTCGAAGCGGTGGCCCGGAATGACGGCGTGGACGTGGTCGGGCCGAGGGTCGCGGTACTGCACCTCTTCCCAGAAGTTCCGCCGGCCGCCCTCGCGGACGATCCAGGGCACGTTCGTTCCGAACTCACCCACGTAGTCCGGGACGGTGAGGATGTCCTGATCGACCAGGAACTTCCGGACGTGCTCGTCGGCCTCCTCGATCCGCCGGGCGTAGTCCTCGGCGCTCGGCGCGGGGTCCACCATCGGGAGACCCCGGTTCTTGTTCCGTTCCAGTTCGAGGAATGCCCAGGACCGGTGCAGTTCGCGGTCGCCGATGCGGTTCACGTCGTCCCAGTCGAAGGGCATCATGGCGACGTACTTGAGGTACCAGTCGTAGTTCTCGCGTCCGAGCCCCGAGGGCGCGTCCATGCGCTCCCGGTTCTCGGTGAGCCAGGCGTGGAACTGCCCGACCGCCGCCTGCGCCTCCTTCGCCGCCGGCAGGAGTTCGGGATGGTGCGTTTCGAGCTGCCCGACCAGGTCCTCGTACCAGGCGATGGTCCCGGCCGGCGGGACCTCGCGGTAGGGGTGGCCGTGGCCGACCCCGTCGGCGGTCACCAGGTTCCGGAGCGCCAGCATGGTCAACTCGCCGCCGGCGTCCGTGAGGTTCTCCCGGGCGAGCGACAGGAATGCGGGCACCCCCGCCAGTTGCGTCCCGAGCTGGGCGACTTCCCCTTCGCCGATCGGGAACTCGTGGAACGCGAGCCGCTGCGCGGTGTCCACGTAGGTCCCGGGATCCCGCGCCCAGGGACGGCGCACCCGGAGGTCGTAGTCGAGGCGGTTCAGCCGCGCCCGTACCAGGAGGTAGTCCACTTGCTGCGGGACCGGCCAGCCGGCCGGATCGATCGCCCCCAGCCGGTCTCCGAAGCCGTCGAGCCCGGCCCGCTGACGCTCGATGGTTTCCGGGCGGTAGTCCGGAAGCCCGTTCTCCATGGCCGGGCGGTCGAACTCGACGAACTCGTCGTGGAGGGCCACCAGCGCCCCGTAGTCCCCGGCGCCGCCGGCCACGCCGCACGCGGCGAACGCGAGGACGAACGGGAGGGCGACGACGGATCGACACCTCATCGACGGCCCGTGTCCGTTCATGGCGAACCCGCCTCGGTGACGCGCTGGCGGAGGAAACGGGCGAAGTCCCCGGGTGGCTGGGTGCCCGTTTCGCGGGCCGCCACCAGGTGCCGCCAGGCCTCCTCGTAGTCGTTCGCGCCGGCGAGCGCCATCGCCAGGTCAAGATGGACCGGACCGGATTCGGGACGCGCCGCCAGCGAGGCGCGGAAGTGCGCGATCGCGTCCGCCGCGCTCCCCTGCCGCACCAGAATCTGACCGAGCTGGTGATGGGCTATGGGGTTTTCCGGATCGGCCCCGACGGCGCGCCGGTAAAGCGGGACCGCCTCCGCGATCCGGTCCCGGCGCGCCAGCACGTTCGCCAGGTTGGTGAGCGTCCCGCTGTGGTCCGGCCACGTCTCGAGCGCGGCGCGGTACTCCGCCTCGGCCTCGTCGAACCGGCCCTGGTTCAGGAACATGTTCCCCAGGTTGAAGCGGGCCTCGGCCTTCTCCGGGGCGATCTCCAGCGCCCGGCGGTAACGGACGATGGCTTCGTCCGCCCTGCCGAGGCGCGCCAGCAGGTTCCCCAGGTTGTAGTGGCCGTCGGCATCCTCGGGATGCGCGTCCAGCAGCGTGCGGTAGAGCGACTCGGCCTTCGTCTGGTTCCCGAGCGCATCCGCGAGGGCCGCCCGGCGTTGGTAGCCCATCGCCGAGACGCTCTCCTCGACGACCTCGTTCATGAAGGGGTCGTTCTGGAGCACTTCGCCGTCGCGCGCTCCCGCCCGCCGCGCGGCGGTTCGCGCGTCGTCGGCGGCGCCGAGGCCCCGGTGCACCCGCGCCAGGAAGGCATGGGGGGCGCGGGCTTGGGGTTGGAGCGCCGCCGCGCGCTCCAGGTGCCGCCGGCTGGCGTCGAGGTCTCCGGCGGCCAGCGCGATGCGCCCCAACCCGAGTGCACAGGGAGCGCAGCGGCTGTCGAGGTCGGCCGCCTTCCGATAGTGGGCCAGCGCCCCGTCCGTGTCGCCCGCCTGCTCCAGTAGCCGCGCGTGGAGCACCCGCGCGGGGGCATAGCCCGGAAACAGCGTGACGGCGCGCTCGGAGGACTCGAGGGCCGCCGCCGGGTCGCGGGTTTCGAGGAGCCGCGCCAGCAGATAGGGCCAACGGGATTCCTCGGAGTCCAGTTCGGCGGCCCGCTGGAACGCCGGAATCGCGTCCGTCTCCCGTTCGTGCGCGTAGAGGACCGAGCCGAGACGGCTCCAGGTCGTTCCGGAGCGGGGATCCGCGGCGACCGCCTGCCGGGCCTCGTCGATCTTCGCCCGGGCCCGCTCGTCCATCTCGCCGGCGGGAGAGCCGGGGACCTCCGAGAGGTCGAGCGTGGGAGGAAACGCCACCCGCGCCAGCAGGAGGCCTCCGAGCAGTGCGGCGCCGGCCGCGCCCCACGGCCAGAGGCGGGACTTTCGCTCACCAACCGCGCGCGCCGGGCCGCTTCCGGTTGGTGGGCGGCGTTTCCTGGTCTTGTTCACGCGGACAGCGACCCCAGTCTACGGACTGACGTAGCTGGCGGAGGGGGGGGCCCCAACCCCCCCCCCCCCCCCGGGGCAAAAAAAAAAAAAAACCCCCCCCCACCCCCCAAAAAAGGGGGGGGAAAGAAAAAGCCCCGCGGAAAAAAGGCCCCCCCACCAAA
>JAPPGX010000191.1:25572-29518 GCA_028877265.1 Acidobacteriota bacterium | reverse complement strand
TTTTTTCCCCCCCCCCCCCCCCCCCCCGCCCCCCCCCCCTGTTCGGGGGGGGGGGGGGGCCCCCCCCCCCCCCCCCCCGAGCGTCTCCTAGAACTGGAAGCGCACCCCGATGCGCACGATCCTCGGAGGCTCGATCGTAGCGGCCGTCAGGAATCGGTCCGCCAGACCGTACCGGAGCGACTGCACAGAGGTGGTCCGGTTGATGTTCGTCAGGTTGAACACGTCCGCGATGATCCCGATGCGCAGGTTGTCCCGGAACGGGAACTGTTTTTCCACCCGGAGGTCGACCTTGTTCCGGAAGTCGTGCCGGTAGGTGCCGCGCGGCACGCCGGCCACGTCCACGAAGCTCTCGACCACCATCCCCGGTACGTCGTCGCGGAAGAAACGAACGGTGTAGGCGCCGAGCGCCGGGTCGGGCGCGAAGTTCTCGGGCGGTTTCAGGGGGAACCCGGTGACCGCCTGGTAGTAGCCGCTCAGCAGGATGTCCCAGGGCAGCGTGTAGGTCGCCTGGAGCTTGAACTGGTACGTGGCGTCCAGATCCAGCGGCCCCTCGGCGTTGATCAGCGAGTTGGGGTTGTCGTAGATGGCGTGCCCGCCCCACGTCGAGCCGTAGCTGTTGCCGATGTTGCCGACGGCCTCGGCGACGTTCAGCGCGGCCATCAACTGCCAGCCGTCCTGCCAGCGGCGCCGGACCACGAACTCGACGCCGTTGTAGTCCCGGAAGAGCGGTCCGTCCTGACCGGGATTCGTCAGGAAACGGATCCTGCCGGAACCCTGGAACTCGGGCCGGAGCGCGTAGATGGTCATCGGTGAGTTGTCGATGGGGTTCGTGACCGAGAGCGCGTTGTAGGCGCCGAAGGGCGTCCCGTCGGGCCCGATGCGGCCGATGTCGATCGTCTCCATGATGTCCAACTCACGCTTGAAGATCCCGGACACCGAGAGCACGATGTTGTTCTCGAGTTGGTGCTCGATCCCGAAGTGGACCGAGTTCACGTAGGCGTTCTTGAGGTCCGGATCGGCGCTCGAGGTGTTGGGCTGGATGCCGTCCCGGGTCAGTTCTCCCTGCTCGCCGTCCTGGAACACCAGGTCGCCGTTGTGGTCGAGCCACTCGTACTCGTGGAAACCACCGGACCGCGGCAGGATGATGAGCGTGTCCTGGTTCAGGAGCGGCTTGTAGTACCGCCCGTAGCTGGCCTTGATGGAGGTCCGCCCCTCCTCGCCCAGCGCCCACACGATGCCGGCGCGCGGCGCAACGGAGTTGAAGGTAATGAGGTCGCGGGTCTCATCGAGGAAGACCTCGGGGAACCAGCGTCCGCCGCCCGAACTCTGCCGCGGATACCAGCCTTCGGTGCGCTCCCAGCGGACGCCCAGGTTCACGGTGAGCGCGTCGCCGATCGTCCACTGGTCCTGGACGAAGAAGGCGCCGCGGTTGATGTTCGTCTGCTGCAGGTTGATCGGGTAGTTCTGGAGCTGCACCCGGTGGGGTACCCCGTTGTTGAGGATCTGGATCACGTCTTCCCCGCCCGGGAAATAGAACTCGCGCTTGAACGGGGAGTGCTCCCAGTAGAGGCCGGTCTTGAACTCATGGGAACCGCCCAGCCCGGTCCGGAAATGGGAAAGCGTCAGGTGGGCCTGACGGATGTCCCGCGCCAGCGTGTCGCCGATGCCTCCGGTGAGACCCCCGAAGTTCTCGCCGGTCCCGATGTCCCGGTAGCCGATCTTGAAATCGGGGTTGTTCGGGTATTCCCGGTTGAAGGACTTCCACACTCCGTTGTACCGCGCCTCGAGGATGGTGTCCTGGCCGAGGAGCTGGGTCGCCTGCAGGTTCACGATCCGCTGGTTCCGGTAGAGGATGTCCCAGGTCTCGGGATGGTCGGCGTTGGAGAAGCTGGAAACGTTGCCCGGCCACTTGTCCTGGTCGCGGGTCGTGAAGGAGCCGCTGAACCGGGTGCTCCCGCTCAGTTGGGTGGTGAGCTTCAGGAAGGAGTGCGTCTGGTTCGTCTCGAAAGCCTGGTTGGGCAGGAAGGGCTCCTGCTGCTCCACTTCGAGCCGGCGGAGGTTCCCGAAGAACCAGGCGCGGTCGCGCATGATGGGTCCGCCGAACGTGCCGCCGTACTCCTGGTTCTTGAGGTTGCTGGTTGCCGCCGGAAGCGCTTCCTCGAGTTCGGCCGTCAGGTTGCTGGCCTCCGTCTGCTCGCCCTGGTAATAGCCGTTCAGCGTCCCGGAGAACTCGTTGCCGCCGGACTTGGTGACGAAGTTGAAGACGCCGCCGAGCGACATGCCGAACTCGGCCGAGATGCCCCCGGTGGTCACCTGGACCTCCTCGATCATGTCGATCGGGATCTCGGTGGAGATGTAACCGACGGTGGTGTCGTTCATGCCCGCCCCGTCGATGTTGAACAGGTTGTCGCGGGGTGAACTCCCATGGACGGTCTGCGTCGGGGTGAACGAGTACTCGCTGTCGAGGACTCCCGGCATCGAGACCAGCAGGTCCGAATAGGTGCGCCCCAGCGGGATGTTCTCGATCAGGTCCACGTCGAGGGTGCGCATCGCCTGGTTGCTCCTGACGTCCACGAGCGGCGCTTCACCGATGACGGTCACCATCTCCTCGACCCCGGAGGGGGACAGGGTGGCGTCGAGCCCGATGTCGTTTCCGGCGTTGACCACCACGCCCTCGAAGGTCACGGTCTGGAATCCCGCGAGCTCGACCGTCACCGTGTAGGTGCCGGGCGAGAGCAGCGGGACGCGGTAGTCGCCCCGGGCCCCGGTGACCCGGCTCTCGGTCTGGATGTGCGACGGGCTCGTGAGGGTCACCGTGGCGCCCGGGATCGCAAGCCCCTGGTCGTCGGTGACCTCGCCGTAGATCGTTCCGGTCAGTTCCTGCGCGAAAGCGGTTCCCGCCCCCAGCAGGAGCGCGAGGCCCAGGACCAGCGCCGGACACGACCGACTGGCCGTAAATCGTTGCAGCGTCATGATGTTTTGCCCTCCTGTGGGGATGTGATCGAAGCGAGCGGGATCGACCCGCACCGCGCAACAAACAGCGCTGGAGCAGCGGTGCGTACGCACCTCCGCCTCACTTCGCGCCGGGAAACGGTGCGGGAGAAAGTTACGGAACTGGCGGCGGGTAGGGGCGATCCGGCAGCGGTACAAGCGGATCGCACTCCCCGCATAGGCATGCCGTCTCCCTTGCCAGAGGCATATGCCAGCGAAACCCATCAGACCGCCCGGCCGCATCCGCCGTCAAACGTGACACCCGGCCCCAACTCCTTGAAAATAGGACGAGTTCAGCGTACGTCACTGAAACGTCACATTTTAGTAACTTACTTGTAACACATGAGTGTCCCCAGTTCGTGTAGACGCCGCCGGCTCAACGATGAGGGGCTCGCGCTACTTCCCCAGGTGCCGCTCGAAGAAGTCGGCACTCCGCAGGAAGACCTCCAGCCAGTTCTCGTGGCGGAGGAAGCCGTGCACCTCGTCGGGGAAGATGAGGAGTTCGTGCTCCACGCCCAGTTCACGCAGCCTCTCCACCAGCTCGATGGTCTCGTTGAAGGGCACGTTCCGGTCGTCGTCACCGTGGACGAGCAGCACCGGGGAACGCCAGCCGTCCACGGTGGCGAGCGGTGAGGACTCGAACGCCAGCCGCGCCGCCTCCGGGTGGTGAGTCGGTTCGTAGCTCGGGTTGAAACCCTGGATGGTGCGGTTCCAGTCGTGGACGCCGTGGATGTCCACCCCGGCGGCGAAGAGGTCCGACGCCCGGGAGAGTCCCATCGCGGTCAGGTAGCCGCCGTAGGAGCCTCCCCAGAGACCGATCCGGGCCCCGTCCACGCCGGCCATGTCCGCGAGGGTGCGGCCCGGGGGGCGGGCCCGCCGCGGGGGGGGCGCGGCCCCCCGCGCCCCCGGTAGGGGGGGGCGGCGGCAGCAAAACACGGCCCCGGGGCCGGGGCGG
>JAPPGX010000191.1:7258-25562 GCA_028877265.1 Acidobacteriota bacterium | reverse complement strand
CCCGCCCTCGCCCCCCCCCCCACCCCCCCCCCGCCCCCCCCCCCCCCCGGCCCGGGCGGGGGGGGGGGGGCCCCCCCCCCCCCCGGCGGGGGGCCGGGCCCCCGCCGCTCGCACCGTAGTTGAGGGCCTCGCGGAACTCCATCCCGTAGCCGGTGCCGCTGCGGTAGTTCACCGAGATCACCGTGAAGCCGCGGCTCGCGAGGTACTGGTGGAAGGCGTAGCAGTTCGAGTAGTAGCCCATGTAGTGCCAGCCGAGCAGCATCTGGCGGCGCGAGCCGCCGTGCAGGAAGAGCACTCCGGGCCCCGGGGTTTCGGAGCCTTCGGCGGGCCGGAAGAGCTGTCCGTGGATCTGCATGCCGTCGGCGGAGGCGAAGACCACCGGCTCCGGATCGACCATGTGCTCGAGCGGGAAGTCCGCCGGGAAGGCGTCCGGGGCGAGGGCGCGCGCGTCGCCGCCGACCTGGACCATCGGCTGGAGCGGGCGGCGCCCATCGCCGCCGAGGAACGCGACGCCGCCCTGGACGGCGACGGGCAGCGTTTCGACGCCGGTCCCGGGGGTCAGGGCCTCGGCGGCCGATCCGGCCGTCAGGCGCCAGAGGTGGCGGCGGTCAATGTCTCCCTGGTTGGTGGCGGCGATCAGGCCCCCCTGCCCGTCGCTGACCGCGTACTCGATCTCGAAGGACCCGGAGGTCAGTGCCTCCGGTTCCCCGCCGGTAGCCGATACCGCGTAGTAGTGCCGGTAGCCGGTCTGCTCCCACGGAAAGAGGATGCGGCCGTCATCCGTCCAGTGGAGCTGGTTGGCGGAGGCGGTGCCCGAGAAGACGCTTCCCATTCCGGGCTCCGCGCGGAACACCTCCCGGCTGATACCCGGGTCCTTCACGGAAGCCACCCGGATGCTCCAGGGGGCTCCTTCCCGGCTCGGAACGAACAGGAACCGCTCGAGCACCGGCGGCGTGCGCAGGAACGCCACTTCGCTCCCGTCGGGCGAGAATGCGGGTGCGCCGTCGCGGTCCACCGCCGGATCGAGGTAGTGGACGGTCTTCGCGCCGAAGTCGTAGACCCCGACGAAGGAATGCGCCCCCCGCGAGGAGACGAACGCGAGCCGGCCGCCGCCGGGGGAGAGCCGCAGATGTCCGAAGGAGCCCCGGCCGTGGATGAGCTGCTCGGGTTTGGCGTCTGCGTCGAGGCTCACCTGCCAGACGCGGCCCTGGCGCACGAAGAGCAGCGAACCTCCGTCCGCGGTGAAGAGAGGGGAGGCGGCCGGCTCGGTGATGCGGCGGGGTTCCCCGCCCTGATCGATGACCCACAGCGCCTGCTCCACCCCGGCGGGGTCGCTGGTCGGGTTCGGCAGCTCGCCCGCCCGGTTGGGACCGTCGCCGCGGATGAAAGCCATGCGGCGCCCATCGCGGCTGAACGCGAGGCTATGGATGGTCGTCCCGTCGTCGCCTTCGAAGGAGGTCAGGCGGCGCCCCTCGAAGCCGGGGGCGTCGGCCGCCCAGACGTTCCGCGCGCCGCGTTCGTCGAACACCCAGGCGACCCGGGAACCGTCGGAAGACGCCGTCAGGCTCGTCGGAAACGGGGCCGAGAAGACCTGCTCGAGGGTGAATTGGGCTTCGGCGCCGGACGCGCCGAGGACCATGATCCAAAGGAGGATGGCGATCTGTCGCATGGGAACGCTCCTGACGGGGACTTACCGGGGGACGAGCCGCACGGGCAGGTGCTTGACCCCGTTGATGAAGTTGGAACGGAGGCGGTCGGGCGGGCCGATGAGTTCGATGGCGCGCAGCCGGCGGAAGAGTTCCTCGAACGTGACCCGGACCTCGAGGCGCGCGAGCCAGGCCCCGAGGCAGACGTGCCGGCCGGCGCCGAACGCCAGGTGCGGGTTCGGGCTCCGGCGGATGTCGAACCGCTCGGGCTGCGGGAACGCCTCCGGATCGCGGTTCGCGGCGATGTACCAGAGGACCGCCTTGTCTCCCCGGCGGAGCGGCGCGCCGTCGAGGTCGAGGTCCCGCGTGAGGGTGCGGCGGAAGTGCATCGTCACCGAGGTCCAGCGGAGGATCTCCTCGGTGGCCGACTCGAAGAGGCCGCGCTCGCCGGGAGCGGCGTCAAGGGTTTCGTAAGCCTCGGGATGATCGAGCAGCGCCAGCAGACCGTGAGAGATCGTGTGGCGGGTGGTCTCGTTGCCGGCGACGATGAGGAGCAGGAAGAAGTTCTGGAACTCCAGCTCGGTGAGCGGCCGGCCGCCGGCATCTTCGGCCAGCATCCCGGAGATGATGTCGTCGGTAGGCCGCCGCAGGCGCTCCTTCCGGATATGGCTCGCGTAGTCGAAGACGGCGCGGGCGGCCGGGCTCCGGAACGGCAGCAGGCGGAACTCCTCGGTGTCCACCTGGTCGATGACCGCCATCGAGAACTCGGGATCCGCGTTCGAGATCAGCGCGTCGCCCCATTCGACAAGTTCGCCGGCGTCCTCCTCCGGCACCCCCAGGATGCGGCAGAGCATCCGGATGGGGAGCTCCCGGGAGACTTCCTCCACGAAGTCCAGCTCACCGAGTTCGAGGGCGCGGTCGAGCACCTGTGCGGCCAGCCCACGCACCGAGGCCTCGTAACTCGCGATCGACTTCCGGGAGAAGCCCGCCCCCACCAGTCGCCGCAGCCGGGCGTGTTCCGCCCCGTCGTACTCCATCATCGTCCGCCGGGCCTCGAGTTCGTCTTCATCGAGTTCTTCGAGGCGGATGCCGCGGGCGCAGGAGAAGTCCCTCGGAGTGGAACTCGCGTGGAACACGTGGGCGTGGCGGGTAAGCGCCCAGAACCCGGCGCCGTCGGTCTCGTTCACCCAGCAGGGGGATCCGTGCTCGCGCATCCGGGCGAAGAGGTCCCACGGCACCCCCGTCGTGTAGGTGTCGTGCGAAACGATCGCCTCGAAGCCGTCCGGGGACCCGTTTCGGCCGTTCGTCGTCACCACCCGGATGGTACGTCGCGGGGGCAGAGGGGCGAGGGGTTGCGCGGCCCTTGCTGCTGGTAGGCTCCCGGGCTGCGATGAACCCGAGCAAGATCGTTTGTGTTCATCTCAACTATCGCAGCCGGGTCGAGGAGTTCGGAGCACGGCTTCCGAAAGCGCCCACCTACTTCCTGAAGCCGCCCTCCGCCCTGATCCGAAGCGGTGAGCCGGTGGTCCGCCCGCGGGGCTGCCGTTATCTGAACTTCGAGGGAGAGATCGTTGCGGTGATCGGAACGCGCTGCCGGGGAGTCGAGCCCGAAGACGCCGGACGCTTCGTCGCCGGCTACACCGTCGGCAACGACTTCGGGCTGCACGATTTCCGGGACACCGACGCCGGTTCGATGCTCCGCGTGAAGGGCGCCGACACGCTCTGCCCGGTGCTGGAGCCCGTGGTTTCCGGATGGGACTTCCGGGGGCGCGGGATCCGCACGCTCGTCAACGGCGAGGTGCGGCAGTCGGGCAACACCGACGAGATGCAGTGGGATCCGCACTACCTGGTCGCCGACATCGCGCGGACCCACACGCTGCTCCCGGGTGACCTGGTCTTCACCGGCACCCCCGCCGGTTCACGTCCGGTCGAGCCGGGGGACGAGGTAGCGGTCGAGGTCGATGGGCTGGGGCGCCTCCAAAACCCGATCGTGGCCGCGGAGTGGGGGGTACCCGAGAGCTACGGGGCGCAGCCGACCGAGTCCGAGGAAGTGCGGTCCACGGCGCTCGGTGGCGACTGGGAGTTCCGGGGGATTCGCCCGCCGCGGTCGACGGCGCGATGAGCGGCAACAAACGCCGCAGCCGGCCGCGCATCGGGCTCACCCCCTGGAAGCGGCCCGTCCACACCATCGTGGGAGACCCGGAACAGCTCTTCACGCTCGCCGAGGAGTACGTGGAGAGTGTGCGGATCGCCGGGGGAATCCCGATCATCCTTCCCCCGGCGCCCCTCAGCGCGGCCCCGGAGGCGGTGGCGGCGATCGACGCCCTGGTTCTTACCGGCGGAGGCGACTTCTCGCCCTCCTCCTATACCAGGACCGACGAGGGGCGGAGCGCGGACATCGATCCTCAGGAGGACGCCTGGGACGTCGCGCTCACGCTCGCGGCCCGCGACGCGAACCTTCCTTTCTTCGGCATCTGCCGGGGCATGCAGGCGCTCAACATCGCGCTCGGCGGGACGCTCCACCAGGACATCACCGATCGCGCGAACCACCCACCCATCCCCGCCGTGCCGGCCGACGCAGTTGCGTTCCGGCACCCGGTGACGATCCAGCCGGAGAGCCGCCTCGGCCAGATTCTCGGGGTCACCGAGCGAAGCGTCAACAGCATCCACCACCAGGCAGTGGACCGGCTGGGCGAAGACCTGGCGGCGGTGGCGCACGCGCCGGACGGCACCATCGAAGGCATCGAATACAACGGGGCTTCGCCCCGAGGCCGCTGGGGGGCGCTCGCCGTGCAGTGGCACCCCGAGCGCATGGGGCACGACCTGGACCAGCGCATCTTCGACGCCCTGGTCCGGGCGGCAGGGCGACGGAGCCTGAACGGGGACTAGACGGATCGCGCCGGGGCTTTGGCGGCCCCTCCTCGAGGCCGCAAGAGCGGGATCGCAGCCCGGGGTGGCGGCGGGGTGCGTCCCGGGCTAACCTGCCGGTCAGCATCCAGAGGGGGCAACGCACCTGCGTACCCCCGCCAACCTGCCCGGTCCGGGCAAGGTGGCGTTCCAAGACCGGAGATGTGGCCGCAAGGCAACCAAGCGGACCCACGGGGCAACAGCCCTCCTCGGATGTCATCCGAAGGAGAAGGCGCCATGCCCCGACATCACAACCTCGCCGCGGGGCCCGTCAGATTCCCGGGTCCAGCCGAGGAATCCGCGCAAGACCGACTGACCGGGTCCGTGTCAGCCGCGTCGGTGAGCTTCGTCGCCTGCGGCGAGGCGATCAGCGACCTCGGCGACCTGCTCCGGGACCTGCGGCTCGCGCTCGAGGTGCACGGTCCGCCGACTTTGACGCCGGAGGGACGGCAGGCGGCGGCGCTGCTGGCCGCGCGGCTCGAATCCGTCCGCTGGGCGCTCGACGGCGCTACCGCCGCGACCCGCGGTCTGCTCGAAGACGCGTTCGCCCCCGCCGCGGACGCCCGGAACGGTGGCTCGCGGGCGGGCTGGAGCCTCCGATGAACGGCTTCCGTCCCACCGGATTCCACGAACCGGTCAGCACCGGGAACCCGGCGCCGGCCTCGTCGGCGCCAGCCCCGTTGGCCGTCCTGAAATTCGGCTCCTCGGTGCTCGCGAGACCGGACGACTACCGCGCGGCGGCGGTGGTGATCGCGGCCGAAGTCGCCCGCGGTCAGAAGGTGGTGGCCGTGGTCTCCGCGATGGGCCGGACGACCGACACGCTGCTCGCCGCGGCCCGCTCGGTGACGGCGGCGCCGCCGGAGGCGCAGATCGGGGCGCTGCTCGCGACCGGCGAGGAGGCGTCGGTGGCGCTCCTCACCCTGGCGCTCGTCGCCAGCGGGGTCCGCGCGGCGGGAGTCAGCGCCTCGTTACCGGTGCGGACGCGCGGCGCCCTCGACGACGCCGAGCCGGTCCATGTGGATACCGGCCGGATCCACAGGGCGCTCCGGACACGGGACGCGCTGGTGTTCCCGGGCTTCGTCGGCAGGGACGCCTCCGGGGTTCCCTCCCTGCTGGGACGAGGAGGCTCGGACCTGACCGCACTCTTCCTCGGCGATGCGCTGCGGGCCTCCGAGGTCCGCCTCGTCAAGGACGTGAACGGCATCTTCCCGGAAGATCCGGATGGCCGCGACGACCTGGCGCCCTATGCGGCACTGACCTGGGACTCGGTGCGCCGGCTCGGCGGCAGGGTCGTGCAGCCCAAGGCGATTGACTACGCGGAGCGGCGGCAGGTGCGCTTCCGGGTCACCGGACCGGGGGGCGCGGGGACCTGGGTCGGAGCGCCGGTGGCCGATGCCGCGCCGGCCGCGTGCTGGCCGGCGACCGCGGAACCGGGCCCGAGGGCGGCAGGACGATGACCGGGGCGCCGGCGGCAACCGGGGAGCGGGCCGACGACCGGATCCCCACCGCCGTCGTCGGGGCGACCGGTATCGTCGGGCAGCGCCTCGCGAACCTGCTGGAGGCGCACCCGTGGTTCCGGCTCGCGGAGGTGGCCGCATCCGATCGCTCGGCGGGACGGCGGTACGGGGAGGCGGTCGGGTGGTCGGCCGGCGAGCGCCCTGCGGCGGGCGCGGCCGACCTCGAAGTCCTGGGTCTCGACGCCACGCTGCGGAGCCCGCTTGTCCTGTCGGCGCTTCCGGCGAGCGTGGCGAGGGAGACGGAGCCGGCCCTCGCGCAGTCGGGGTACGTCGTCTGTACCAACGCATCGGCCCACCGGCTGGACGGGGCCGTGCCGCTCGTCGTCCCGGAGGTGAACCCGGAGTCGGTGGACGCGGCGCGGCGCCAGCCCTGGGCCGGAAGCGGCGGCGCCCTCATCGCCAATCCCAACTGCGTCGTCGCCGGACTCGCGCTGGCGCTCGCACCGCTGCACCGGGCCTTCGGGATCGAGGCGGTGACCGTCGTGACCCTGCAGGCGGTCTCCGGGGCGGGACGAAACGGCGTCGGCGCGGTGGCGGTCGTCGGCAACGCGATCCCGTGGATCCCGGGCGAAGAGGAGAAGCTGGGACCCGAGCTCCGCAAGATCCTCGACTGCGACCTTGCGGTCACCGCCGCCGTAAACCGGGTCCCCGTCCTCGACGGCCACCTGGCGCACGTCTTCGCCTCGCTCCGCCACCCCGCCTCGCCCACCGATGCGGCGCGGGTGCTCCGCGACTTCCGTGCATCCGCCGCCGCCTCGGCCCTCCCCTCGACGCCCGCCCGGCCCCTGGTGGTGCGCAGCGAGCCCGACCGCCCGCAACCCCGGCTCGACCGGGGCGCAGGCGGCGGCATGGCGGTGAGCGTCGGCAGGGTCCGCCCTGCCGGCCCGCCGCACGATCTCGCCCTGGCCGTCGTCTCGCACAACGGCGTGCGGGGCGCGGCGGGCGCCTGCCTCGCGAACGCGGAGCTTTGTCTCAGCGCCGCCGTGTTCCCTTTTCACTCCCGCAGTCCTTCGCGGCCTCGCGCCGCCTTGCCTCCCGGGTCCGTTCCGGACCGGGAACTTCCATACCCCGAGGAGAGATCCCATGCGTGACGAAACCATCGCCATCCATCTCGGATACGAGTCCGAGCCCACGACGCACGCCGTCGCCGTGCCCCTCTACCAGACGGTCGCCTACGAGTTCGACGACGCCCGGCACGGCGCCGACCTCTTCGATCTCGCCGTGCCCGGGAACATCTACACCCGCATCATGAACCCCACCCAGGCAGTGCTGGAGGAGCGGGTGGCGCAGCTCGAGCGGGGCGTCGCCGCGCTGGCGCTGTCCTCAGGCAGCGCCGCGGTCAACTACTCGATCCTCAACCTCGCCGTCGCGGGCGACAACGTCGTCTCCGTCCCACAGCTCTACGGCGGCACCTACACCCTGTTCGCCCACATGCTGCCACGGCAGGGAATCGACGTGCGGTTCGCCGAGGGAGACGGTCCGGACGACCTGGCGAAGCTCGTGGACGGCCGTACGAAGGCCATCTTCTGCGAGAGCATCGGGAACCCGGCGGGCAACATCGTGGATCTCGCCGCGGTCTCGGCGATGGCGCGCGCCCACGGGATCGCCACCATCGTGGACAACACGGTGGCGACGCCCGCGCTCCTCAAACCGGTCGAGCACGGCTTCGACATCGTCGTCCACTCCCTGACCAAGTACATGGGCGGACACGGCAGTTCGCTCGGCGGCGCCATCGTGGATTCGGGGCAGTTCCCCTGGACGGAGTTCGAGGCGCGCTATCCGATGTTCACGACGCCGGAACCGAGCTACCACGGCGTGGTGTACACGGAGGCGCTGGGGCCGGCCGCCTACGTCGGCCGCGCCCGCACCGTGCCGCTCCGCAACACCGGCTCCGCCATCTCGCCGTTCAACGCGTTCCAGATCATGCAGGGCATCGAGACCCTCGGCCTACGCATGGAACGCCACTGCGAGAATGCGCTGGCCGTCGCGAAACACCTCCGCGACCATCCGAGGGTCGAGTGGGTGAACTACGCGGGACTGCCCGGCGACCGGTACCACGAGCTGGCGCTCCGGTACCTCGACGGATCGGCCTCCGGAATTCTCACCTTCGGCGTCAAGGGCGGATACGACGCCGGCGTGCGGTTTTACGACGCGCTCGGGCTCTTCAAGCGGCTGGTCAACATCGGCGACGCCAAGTCGCTCGCCTGCCACCCGGCGTCCACCACCCACCGGCAGCTCACCGAAGAAGAGCAGCGGAGCGTCGGGGTGCGGCCCGAGGCCATCCGGCTATCCGTCGGCATCGAGCACATCGCCGACATCATCGAGGATCTCGATCAGGCGCTGGAGGCGGCGTAGACGCCTCCCCGGGGGGAAGCCGCGGCGCGGCGTTCCGAGGCGGGGGCGCCAGGTGAGCGATCAGCTCTACGCGCTCTGCGGCCCTGCGGGCCGCGTGCCGGTCTGAAGACCGGCGCTCCCTCCCCTAGAGGAAGCCCAGTTTCAGTTTGGCGGCCTCGGACATGCGGTCCGGATTCCAGGGTGGATCCCAGACCAGGTCCACGCGCACGCTGGAGACGCCGTCCACCCGGCTGATCTTCGCCTCCACCTCGGGAGGCAGGGTGCCGGCGACCGGACACGCCGGCGAGGTGAGCGTCATGTCCACGGCCACCTTGCCCCCGTCGTCCACGTCGATCTTGTAGATGAGGCCGAGTTCGTAGATGTCCACCGGGATCTCGGGGTCGTAGCAGGTCTTCAGGACGTCCACGACCTGGTCGTGGAGCCCGTTCCCGTTCGCGGCTTCTTCGGTCATGTGGTTACTCCGTCTTGACGGTCTCGCCGGACTGCTCGATGGCCGCCCGCAGGGTGTGCCAGGCGAGCGTCGCGCACTTCACGCGCGTCGGATAGTCGCGTACTCCGGCGAACACGGTCAGCTTGCCGAGGGATTCCCCGTCGGGTTCGCTCTCCCCGGCGACCATGCCCCGGAAGTTCTCGACGAGCTCGAGCGCCTCCTCCTCGGGGAGGCCGCGCGTGGCCTCGGTCAGCAGCGACGCCGACGCCGTGGAGATCGCGCAGCCGTCGCCGACGAAGGACGCCTGCCGGACAGCCCCGTCCTCGACCAGCAGGAACAGCCGCAGCCGGTCGCCGCAGAGCGGGTTGAAGCCGTCGGACTGCCGGTTTGCCGCATCCATCGCGCCGTAGTTCCGGGGCCGCCGGCTGTGATCGAGGATCACCTCCCGGTAGAGGTCGCGGAGCGCGTCGTTCACGGGCGGAAGACCTCGAGCGCGGTGCGGAGTCCGGCGGCCAGGCGGTCCACCTCGGCTTCGGTGTTGTAGAGCCCGAAGGAAGCCCGGGCCGTCGCCGGCACCCCGAAACGCTCCATGAGCGGCTGGGTGCAGTGGTGCCCGGTGCGCACCGCGACGCCCTCCTGGTCGAGCACGGTGCCGAGGTCATGCGGGTGGACGCCGTCCACCACGAAGGAGACCACCGCGGCTTTCTCCCGCGCCGTTCCCACCACCCGCAGGCCCGGGATCTCGGAGAGGCGCGACTCCGCGTACTCGCGGACCCGCGCCTCGTGCTCCGCCACCTCGGGGATCCCGAGATCATCGAGGTAGTCGGCGGCCGCCGCGAGCCCCACCGGGCCGGCGATGTTGGGCGTTCCCGCCTCGAACTTCGCCGGCGGTTCGGCGTAGGTAGTGCGCTCGAAGCTGACCGTCCGGATCATCTCGCCGCCGCCCTGGTAGGGAGGGATCGCTTCGAGCAGGCGCTTTTTGCCCCACAGCACCCCGATGCCCGAGGGGCCGTACATCTTGTGGCCGGAGAGGCAGTAGAAGTCGCAGCCGAGCTCCTGCACGTCGAGCTTGAGATGGGGAGCGGCCTGGGCGCCGTCGAGCACCAGGTAGGCGCCGCGATCCTTCGCCAGCCGGGCGATCTCGTCCACCGGATTCACGGTGCCGAGGGCGTTCGAGACGTGGACCACCGAGACGATGCGGGTCCGGTCGCTCAGCAGCGCTGCGAAACCGTCCATGTCGAGTTCGCCGCGGTCGGTGACCGGCGCCGCCAGCACCTTCGCGCCGGTCAGGTCGGCGACCATCTGCCAGGGCACGATGTTCGAGTGGTGCTCCATCCCGGTGAGGAGCACTTCGTCCCCCTCGCGGAGGGCGTAGCGGCCGAGCGAGGAGGCCACCAGGTTCAGGCCCTCGGTGGTGCCCCGGACGAAGATCACCTCCTCGGCGGACTGCGCCCCGATGAACTTCGCCATCCGCCGCCGCGAGCGCTCGTAGTGCTCGGTGGCCCGTTCCGAGAGGACGTGGACGCCGCGATGGATGTTGGCGTAGCCGGTCTCGTAGACGTGGTCCACGGCGTCGAGGACCGCGCGGGGCTTCTGGGAGCTCGCGGCGTTGTCGAGGTAGGCGATCCGCTGGCCGCGGACCTCCTCGGACAGGATGGGGAAGTCGGCGCGGACCTTCTCGAGGTCGTAGGCGGGCGCGGCGATCATGCGGCGAAACTCCGGCTCTCCCGGACGCGGGTCAGGCCGTCCTTCGCGAGGCCGCGAACCGCCGCCACCGGCACCTTCTCGACCACCTCGCCGGCGAAGCCCCGGACCAGGATCTCGTGGGAGTCCATCCGCCCGAGCCCGCGGGAGCGCAGGTAGAAGAGCGCGTCCTCGTCCAGCCGGCCGATGGCGGCGCCGTGGGCGCACTTCACGTCGTCGGCGTTGATCTCCAGCCGGGGCCGGGTGTGTACCGCCGCCTTCTGCGAGAGCAGGAGGTTGCGGTTCGCCTGGCTCGCGTCGGTGCCGATCGCACCCGGCGCCACCACCACCTTGCCGTCGAACACGGCGGTCGCCTCGTCGGAGAGCACGTTCTTGAAGAGCTGGCGGCTCGTGGTGTGCCGGGCGGCGTGGATGGCGAGGGTGTGCTGGTCGGCCTTCGCGGCATCCACGCCGAGGAAAAGACCCTCGAGGTCCACTTCGGCGCCTTCCTCGGTGAGGATCGCGGCCGTATCCGTGCGGGATTTCCCGTCGGTGAGGGACAGGACCGTCGAGCGGACCCGCGCGTTGCGGGCAAGCTGGAAGGTGACCCGGCCGGTGTGCGCGATGTTCCCGCTCTCGAGTTCGACGCGGACGTAGAACAGTTCGGCGTTCTCGCCCACTCGGCAGAGGGTGCTCGGGTTCGTCCAGCCGGCCGTTTCCGACACGCCGTCGTGAGCCTCCACCACGGTCAGCCGGCTGCCCGCGGCGAGCTCGATGACCGAACGGGGATGGAGCATGGCCGGATGGCCGACGTCGTGCCGGAGCGAATAGAGGAGGATCGGCCCGGCGTCCTGGCTCCGCCCGACGCGGACCCGGAACCCGCACTCGAAGAGTCCGGCGTTCAGGATCTCGAGGGGGTGCCGGAGCGGGGCGTCGAGGTCCGCTTCGGTCCCGCCGGGCTCCTCCCCGGGGGCCACGAAACCCCAGTCGTGCGGCTCGTCCACCGCCGGGATTGCCGGAAGACTCCCGACCTCGAGCCCGTTCCGGTTCTGGAACTCATCGGCGTTCAGCGGATGTCCTTCCGACAACAGGACCCGGCAACCGAAGTCGCCAACCCATCCCGGCAACTCGTCGGTCTGCGCGGGTACCAGCGTGGGAACGTCGGAGTACCGGCGGTACGCGGTCCGGCCCAGTCCGTCCAGATCCGAGAACCGCCAGTCCTCGAGCGTCGCGGTCGGAAAGCCCCCGGCCCGGAAGAACTCCCGGATCGCCTCCGTCCGCCGGACAGCGAACGGGTCGCCCTGGCGAACGGGGATCTCGTCGCGGTAGTGCGCCTCGACCGCGGCCGTCTCCCTCATCGCCTCAGGCCGTGACGGCCGCCGCCTTGCCGTAACCCTCCGCCTCGAGCCGGAGCGCGAGGCCGCTGCCGCCCGACTCCACGATCCGGCCCTCCTGGAGGACGTGCACCCGGTCGGGGACGATGTGGTTCAGGAGGCGCTGGTAGTGCGTGATCACCAGGAAGGACCGCTCGGGCGAGCGCATCCGGTTCACGCCCTCGGCGACGATCCGGAGGGCGTCGATGTCGAGCCCGGAGTCGGTCTCGTCGAGCACCGCGAGGGTGGGCTCGAGGACCGTCATCTGGAGGATCTCGTTGCGCTTCTTCTCCCCGCCCGAGAAGCCCTCGTTCACCGGCCGCTTGATGAGGTCCTCGTCGAAGTCGAGCAGTTTCACCCGGTCGCGCATCAGGCTCAGGAAGTCCACCGCGTCGAGTTCGGGCTGGCCGCGGTGCTTCCTGATCTCGTTCACCGCCGCCTTCAGGAAGTAGGTGTTGTTCACCCCGGGAATCTCGACCGGATACTGGAAGGCGAGGAAGACGCCCTTGCGGGCGCGCTCCTCGGGCTCGAGCTCCGAGACATCCTCGCCCCCGTAGCGGATGATGCCTTTGGTGATCTCGTAGCCCTCGCGGCCCGCGATCACGTGCGCCAGGGTGCTCTTCCCCGAGCCGTTCGGCCCCATCACCGCGTGGGTCTCGCCCAGCGGGATCTCGAGATCGAGGCCGCGCAGGATCTCGCGGCCCTCGACCTCGACGTGCAGGCCGCAGATTTCGAGGAGAGCGGTCATCCCACGGCTCCTTCCAGGCTCACGCCGAGCAGTTTCTGGGCTTCCACCGCGAACTCCATCGGGAGTTCCGAGAGGACGTCGCGGGCGAACCCGTTCACGATCAGCGACACGGCTTCCTCCGGGTCGATGCCGCGCTGGCGGCAGTAGAAGAGCTGGTCCTCGCCGATCCGCGAGGTGGACGCTTCGTGTTCGAGCTGCGCCTCGGGGTTCGCCACGTCGATGTAGGGAACGGTGTGCGCTCCCGAATCGGGCCCGATGAGCAGCGAGTCGCACTGCGAGAAGTTCCGGGCGTTCGAGGCGCCAGGGAGGACCTTCACCTGGCCCCGGTAGGTGTTCTGGCCGTGGCCCGCCGAGATGCCCTTCGAGATGATGGTGCTCTTCGTGTTCCGGCCGATGTGGATCATCTTGGTCCCGGTGTCGGCCTGCTGGCGGTTCGCGGTGAGCGCCACCGAGTAGAACTCGCCGATCGAGTCGTCTCCCAGCAGGATGCAGCTCGGGTACTTCCAGGTGATCGCGGAACCGGTCTCGACCTGGGTCCAGGAGATGTGCGAGCGGGCGCCGGCGCACTTCCCGCGCTTCGTCACGAAGTTGTAGATCCCGCCCACCCCGTTCTTGTCGCCGGGGTACCAGTTCTGGACCGTCGAGTACTTGATACGGGCGTCCTCGAGGGCGACGAGTTCCACGACCGCGGCGTGGAGCTGGTTCTCGTCGCGCATCGGCGCGGTGCAGCCCTCGAGGTAGCTGACGTAGCTGCCCTCGTCGGCGATGATCAGGGTGCGCTCGAACTGTCCGGTCTCGGACGCGTTGATCCGGAAGTAGGTGGACAGTTCCATCGGGCAGCGCACGCCCTTCGGGACATAGACGAACGAGCCGTCCGAGAAGACCGCGGAGTTGAGGCTCGCGAAGAAGTTGTCGGTGTGCGGAACCACCGTTCCCAGGTACTTCCTGACGAGCTCGGGGTGCTCCTTCACGGCCTCCGAGAAGCTGCAGAAGATGACGCCGAGCTCGGCGAGCTTCTCCTTGAAGGTGGTGGCGACCGAGACGCTGTCGAAGACCGCGTCCACCGCGACCCCGGCGAGGCGCTGCTGCTCGACCAGCGGGATGCCCAGCTTCTCGTAGGTGCGGCGGAGCTCCGGGTCGATGTCGTCGAGGCTCTTCGGCCCGTCCTCGACGGCGCTCTTGGGCGCGGCGTAGTAGCTGATCGCGTCGTAGTCGATCTTCGGGTAGGAGACCTTCGCCCAGTTCGGTTCGGTCATCCCCTGCCACATTTCGTAGGCCCTGAGCCGCCAGTCGAGGAGCCACTGCGGCTCTTCCTTCTTCTCCGAGATCAGCCGGATCACGTCCTCCGAAAGCCCCGGAGGGACAACCTCGGTTTCGATGTCGGTGACGAAGCCGTAGGCGTACTCGCGCTCGACGAGCTGTTCGACCTCGGCGGCGCCGAGCGTTCGTTGCGGTTCAGGCATGGATGGTCACTGGAGGACGGGAAGTTGGGGTCCGCTGGCGCGCGCGACGGGAAGATCGGCGTCCGCGACGATCTGCGCCAGGGTCAGGTCGGCCAGGGTGGCGAGGACCCGCTCGTGGACCCGGGTCAGCGGGGTGCGCACGCAGCAGGTGGAGGTGAGGCTGCAGGCGGCGTCGTCGAGCATGCACTCGACGAGGGCGAGCGGCCCCTCCACCGACTCGATCACGTCGGTGATGGGGATCTCCTCCGGCGGACGGGCGAGGCGGTAGCCGCCCCGAATCCCCTGCCGGGTCTCGACGATCCCGCTCTTCTTGAGGCCCTGGAGGACCTTGGCGGCGAGCTCGGGAGGCAGGTTGTGGCTTGCGGCGACCCGCCTTGCGCTCACGGTCTGGCCTTCGGGCAGGAGGGCGAGATCGGCCAGCGCCATGAGGGCGTAGTCGGTGCTCTTGGAGAGTCGGATCATGCTGAGGGTTCGTCGGACCGGCACCGGGGGGTCGCTCCGCTCGCGGCGGCGCGAAGAACAAGACCATGCGGTCCGCCAGGCAACCTAAATCCGACTAATTCGGTCGCATATTTTAGCACGAGGCGGGGGGCCTGAGAAGGGGGGAAATGTCGGGGTTGAGAAGCCCGGGAAGGCGGCGGGCCGGCCGGCGGTCCCTGCCCTACCGCGTCCGGCAGCGGCCGCGGTCGTCGCAGCGCAGCGTGACCGGGGCGCAGCCGGGGACGGTGGCGCGGAGCGTCAGCTCGTCGAACCAGGCGAGCGAGAGGGTCTGCTCGAATCCCCCGGCCGTCGCTTCGAGATCGAGACCGTGGGCCAACATCACCGGGACCAGGTTGTAGGCCTCTCCGAGGCCCCCGTACGGCAGTTGCTGAAACGCATCCACCAGGCGGAGTTCCGCATCCGTTCCCGGGGAGTGCAGCACGAGGTCCGCGGACCGGAACTCGCTGCCGAGGTCGCCGAACCAGCTCTCGCCCAGCGCGCCCCCGTCGCCGCGGCGGGCCCCTGCCCTCGGGCCTAGCGCGAGGCGGCTGCAGTCCGCCGGTTTCGTGGGGCCCGGATCCACCAGCCGGAGGCGGACGGGCTCCGACTCCAGCCGGAACGACAGCCCGGAGAACTCCGGCAGGCCCTCCGGAGGCGCCTCCAGGCGGACGGTATAGACCTCCGGCACCACCTCTGCCGCTTCGAGCGCCCGGATTCTGAGCAGGTCCGGTTCCCGCCGGGCTTCCACCGTCAACTCGTCCGGCACTGACAGCACGCCGGGCGGGGCGTCCGTAACGACCCGGACCGGGATTCCGGTCCAGGCGGGGTTCTCGACTGCCTGGCCGAGGTCGCCGTCCGCCATCACCGGGATCACGAACTCCGTCCCTGGGTGGAGGGTCAGGGCGCTTCCCGGAGCGGGCAGGACTCCCCCGAAACCCACCGGGATCGCGTCCGGATCGGGTCCCGGTGTCGGCGGGGGCGGTTCGGGCGGCGGCGGGAGCGGAGCCGGCGTGACCGGGGCGTCGTCCCCACACCCGGCAAAGGCCACAAGGGCAAGGAGCAGCCCGGTCCGGAGGCGCTTCACGGACCCGCCTCCCGGCGGCGGTCGCGGGCGGGATGGACCGTGATGTCCGGCGTCCGGGTGATCTCGCCGCGCCGGATCTCGAACCAGCGCTGCTCGTGCTGGAGTGCCAGCGAGCCGGCGGCCGCCGCGTCGGCGATGAACGAGTGGGCGAGGATCTGGTGCAGCGGGCGGATCCAGAAGTGGCGGAACCCGGGTTCGAGACCCTCCAGCAGGAACTGGCCCCAGGAGTCGGTGAACGCCCCCGCTCCGAAGACCGCCCCGTCCGCCGCGTAGGCGACGCTCTGAACGTAGACGAAGGGCGCCGGCCGGCCGTTCGCGAGCAGGACCCGGCCGGTGAGCGCGCCGCGGGACTCGACGAACCCCGGCGCCGGATAGAGAAGCGACGCGCCCACGGCATCGTCCGGTTCCAGGACGACGGTCCGGATGGTGCCGTAGGACATCCGGGGGTGGGGCTGGAGGCTGGTGACGCCGTCCGGGAAGTGCCCCGGCGGCCGTTCCACCGCGCCGGGCCGGGCCAGCCACGTCGGGTTCATGGCGCTGTGGGCGAGACCGAGGCAGTGCCCGACCTCGTGCATCACCGTCCGGGCGAGGTAGTCGAGGAGCTCTTCGAACGCGGTCGGGGCGTCGAGCGACCGGCCCTCGAGGTAGTCCGGGCTCAGGTGGATGTCGCAGCCCGTCACCCGGCCGCGGGTGTACTGCACGTCCGCCGTGGCGAACGGTCCACCGGCCACGATGTCCAGCGAAGAGAAACCGATGGTGTTGATCCCGTCGCCCATCCGGCCCTGCTCGGCCGCGACCGTCTCCTCCTCCAGCACGATTTCGAGATCGGCGGTGTCGATCTCGGTCCAGGCGCGGATTCCGCGTTCCGCACTCTCCCGCCAGAGCGCGGCGTCGAATCCCGGAATGTCGGGCAGGTTCGAGTTCTCGAGGAGCCGGAACCGCAGCGGAAACGACGAGGCGTCCCAACGGATCGCTCCCGCCACCGAAGCGATCCGGTGCAGCCCGCCGTGGCGGTCAAAGAACCGGTAGCCGTTCGCCGGGGTGGCGGTCCACGAGGCCGCGGCGAGGGCAAGGAGGATGCCGGTCCAGCGGCGGCGCATGGTTCCGCAGTATCGCATCGCCCCGCGCTTAGACTCCGCCGCCGATGACGACCGAGGAGGGACCGTGGGGCACCGGCAGCGAAGGGAAGCCCGACTGGTCAAGGGCAACCCGCCATCTGTCCGACCGTGATCCGGTACTCCGCGCCCTGATCCGGCGGATCGGGCCCTGCACCCTCGCCCCCCGTCCCAACGTGTTGGGAACGCTGGTGGGCGCCATCGTGGCCCAGCAGATCTCCGCAGCGGCGGCACGCTCGATCCACAAGCGTCTCTGGGCGCTGACCCGGGGACAACCGCCGGGGCCGCGGGACATCCTGAAAAGGCGGGAGGCGACCCTCCGGCGGGTCGGGCTTTCACGGCAGAAGATCGCCTATCTGCGCGATCTGGCCTCGCGCGTCGACAGCGGGGAGCTGGATCTCCGGGCGCTCGAGACGATGGAGGACGACGCGGTGCGCGCCGCGCTCACGGCGGTCAAGGGGATTGGCAACTGGACCGCCGACATGCACCTCATCTTCACGCAGAACCGGCCCGACGTCTTCGCGCCGGGGGATGCCGCGGTCCTGTTCGCGATGCGGGATCTCTACGGTCTGCCGGAGGATGGGCCGCCCGCGCAATACGCGCGGATCAGCGAAGGCTGGCGGCCGTTCCGGAGCATCGGCGTCTGGTACATGTACGAGCACATCCACGCGCTGCGGGAGGCGCGGCGGGCGGACTAGAGTTCAGGAAATGAAGAGTCAGGTTCGCCACTACCGGGGCAATGAGGCCTCGGTCACGTTCGATGCGCCTCGCTGCATCCACGCCGAGGTCTGCGTCCGCGGGCTGCCGCAGGTATTTGACACCTCGCGCCGCCCCTGGATCCTCCCCGACGAGGGTGATCCGAAGCGCCTCGAGCGGGTCGTGCTGGGCTGTCCTACCGGGGCGCTCCGCATGGCTCCCCCCACCGACCGGAAGATCGAGAAGGGCGCCGCCGCCGCGGCGACCATCCTGCCCGAGGAACCGCGGAAGAAGAACTCCGCCTCCATCACCCCGGATGGGCCGTACTACGTCCGCGGCAACCTCGAGATCGAGGAGACGCCGGGTGCGGAGGTCGTGAAGGACACGCGGGTCGCGTTCTGCCGGTGCGGACATTCGGAGAACAAGCCCCTCTGCGACGAGTCGCACGCGCGCGTCGGATTCCGCTGCGAGGCCGCGGTCACCCCGGGCTCCGAGCCGGCGCCGATCGCCGACGAGACGGCTCCGGTGCGTTTCACGCCCTTTCCGAACGGCCCGCTGGCCTTCCGCGGCCCCCTCACCATCTCGGGCCGCGGGGGCGCGCGGGTCACCCTCGACCAGGGGAAGCTCTGCCGGTGCGGGCATTCGAAGAATCGGCCGCTTTGCGACGGGTCGCACCGGGAGGCGGGGTTCAGGGCGCCGTAGGGGGGTGCGGTTTCGGGGGGGGGGGGGGCGCGCGGCCGCGGGGGGCCCCCCCGGGCCGCGGGGCCCCCGGCCCGGGGGGGGGGGGGGGGGGGGCGGGCGCCGCGC
>JAPPGX010000191.1:0-7248 GCA_028877265.1 Acidobacteriota bacterium | reverse complement strand
TTTATATTATGGGGCGTTGGCGTTGGTGGCCCCGGGGGGGGGGGGTTGCGGGGCGGTTGTGGGGGGTGGGGGTGGGGGCGCGGGGGCCGGCGATGCCGGCTGGAAGCCGGCGCTCCGATCTGCCCGGTCAGCGTGGTGCGCTCTGCGGGCCTGCGGCCCGCGTGCCGGTCTGAAGACCGGCGGTCCCTTGCTGACGGACGCGCTTACTGTTCGGGAGTCAGGGCGCGGGCGTCGAAGAGGCGGTAGGCGCGTTCCACCGCGATCAGCGGCGCTCCGGGTCCGGTGACGGTCGGGAAGTGCTCTCCGTGGGCGGTGAGATCGATGCTGCCCGCGGCTTCCTCGGCGGATACGCCCTCGCCGTGGGCGGCCTCGGCCTGGGCCCAGAAATCGTCGAGGTAGGCGGCGAGGTACCCGAGCTTCGCCTTGTCCTCGAAGGGCGCGCCGTGGCCGGGGAGCACCAGGTCGAAGTCCAGCTCGGCGAAGCCGCGGATCGTCTCGCCCCATTCCGGGTATCCGTCGCCCATGAAGGGCAGGCCGAAGGGGACCAGGTCACCGGTGATGAGCACTTTCTGCTCGGGCAGGAACGTCACCACGTCCCCGGCGGTGTGCCCGCGCCCCAGGAACAGCAACTGGATCTCGTGCCCGCCGCGGTGCAGCGTCATCCGGCGCTCCAGGGTGATGGTCGGCGGCACCGGGGTGATGCTCGCCGTCGCTTCCTGGTACGCCCGGGTCCTCGCCAGCGCGTCCGCGATCTCGGCGCGGTCGGCCTCCGCCGCCCCCTCCAGCCGGCTCTCGAGCGTCGCGATCTGTTCCGGCAGCGTTCCCACGAACGCATCCCAGGCGGTCCCGGAGTTCGAGCCGCCGCCGGCGACCACGTCGTAGGTGGCCTCGTGACCGAGGATCTCCACGTCGTCCCCGAAGACCTGGTTCCCGTGGATGTGGTCGAAGTGAAAGTGCGTGTTCACCACGTAGCGGACCGGCTTGGGCGTCAACGGGGAAAGCTCCTGGACGAGCACCCACGCCGCAGCCGGGGTGATGTGGGAGTCCACGAGCAGCAGCGACTCGCCGAGGTCCACGATCGCCGCGTTCGCGCCGACGTTCATGGCGCCGGTCCCCACCGCGTGCCAGATGCCCGGACGCACCTCGGTGATCTCGAACGCCGCCCCCTGGTGGGCGGTGGCGCCCGGAGGCGGTGGGTCCTCCGGGGGCGGAGGGGTTCCACAGGCGGCGAGCGCGAAGAGGGCCGCGGCGGCGGTCCGGAAAGGAACGGCGTGCTTCATGACTCGAATCCTCCCGCGGGGAAACGGCAGAAAGTGAAGGCTACCGAACCCTCGGCACTGACGTTTTCCGAGCCCCGCACGGTTGGCACGGTCGTTGCGAAAACCGGAGCAACAGCGCCCTGGCGCGCCAAAGGAACAACACGATGCGAAACGACCAGACTGCCGCCCCGGCGCGGTTGCGCCTCAACCGGACGCCGTTCGCCGCCCTTCCGTACGCGATCCTCGTGGTCCTGCTTTCCGTGGGCCTCATGGCCTGCGGCGAGAGCCCCACAGCGCCCGAGGCGCACGGTCCGGAGTCCGGGAATGAATCCGGAAGCGAGGGCAGCTCGGGGTCCGGCGAGCCGGGTGAGTCCGGAACGCAGTACGGGCTTGCCGACACGGCGCGCGAAACCCGGAGCGGGGTCGATCTGGTCATGCAGTACGACGCCGCGGCCCAGGCCTTCACGGGCACCGTCACGAACACGACGACGGCGGCCATCGCGAACGTCCGGGTCGAGATCCACCTGTCGAACGGGGTCGAACTCGGTCCGACCGCCCGGGTCACCCTGAACGCCGGCCAGACGAACCCGGTTCAGCTCGCCGCCGCCGGGCAGAGTTTCACCCGCTGGAGCGTTCACGTCGAGCTCGGTTCGGGAGCGAACTGACCCGCCGGTTTCCTCGGAAGGGGGCGCCGGACCCGGTCCGGCACCCGACCGGCGCGGGCCGCGATTGCCGGCCCCCGTCGCGAAACCGCATGGCGCGCCAGGTCTGGCGCGCCATCGTCATTTCCGGGAGCGCAACGCTTGCGCGGACCAGCGACGCTCCAGCGCATGCGCAAACTGGAGCACCCCGAAATCGTCGCGCGGACGGCCGACGATCTGGAGGCCCACGGGCAACCCTTCGGGGGTCTCGCCGGCGGGGACGGACACCGCCGGGCAGCCGAGCAGCGACACCCAGGCGCAGGACGCCATCCAGTCCGTGTAGCTCCGCATCGTGACCCCGGCGATCTCCGTCGGATACTCGATGCCGAGTTCGAAGGGCGGCACCTGGGAGACCGGCAGCGCCAGGAACTCGTAGCGCTCGAAGAACGTCCGCGCCCGCCGCAGGAGCGCCGTCCAGCGGCGGGAGGCCTCGGCGAGGGCCGGCGCACCGAGCGCCCTGCCCTGCTCGATGTTCCAGATGACCGTGTCCTTCATGGATTCCCGGTGGCGGTCGAGCAGCGGCCCCCAGTTGAGCTCGAAGTACCAGGCCCGCCAGCGGTCGAAGGCTTCGGCGGCGCCGCTCATGTCCGGCGCCGCGTCGTCGACCGCGCAACCGATCGCCTCGAGCCCGTCCCGGGCCGGGGCGAGCGCCGCCGGAATCCGCGCATCGAACGGGACGCCGCCGAAATCGGTGCTCCACGCCACCCGCACGCCGCGGAAGTCCCGCCCGAGCGGCTTCCGGAAGGCGTCGCCCGGTTCGGGGAGCGAGAGCGGGGCTCGGGGGTCGGGCCCGGCGATCGCGCTGAGCATGAGGGCGGCATCGGCGGCGCTCCGCGCCATCGGCCCCTGCACCGGGACGGGGAACCAGGGGGTCTCGTCCGGCCAGACCGGCACCCGTCCGGGCGAGGGCCGGAACCCGACCACCCCGCAGAAGCTGGCCGGATTGCGAAGCGAGCCGCCGTAGTCGCTGCCGTCCGCGATCGGGACCATCCCGGATGCGAGCGCCACCGCGGCGCCCCCACTGCTGCCGCCGCAGGTCTTCGTCTCGTCGTGGGGGTTCCGGGTGGGCCCGAAGACCGCGTTGAACGTCTGGGAACCGGCGCCGAACTCCGGCGTGTTCGTCTTGCCGATCGTGACAGCCCCCGCCGCCCGCAGCCGCTCGACGATCAGCGCGTCCTCCTCGGGAACGAAGTCGGCGAAGATCGGCGACCCGAAGGTCGTGCGGATGCCCCGGGTGAGGGTCAGGTCCTTGTGGGCGACCGGCAGCCCGTGGAGCGGTCCGAGCGGGTCGCCCGCGGCCACCGCCGCGTCGGCCTTCTCCGCCTCGCCGAGCAGCGCCTCTTCAGGCAGCAGGGTGACGATCGCGTTCAGGCGCGGGTTCGCCTTCTCGATCCGCGCCAGGTGCGCCCGCATCACCTCCACCGCGGACACCTCGCGGCCCGCGATGAGCCGGACCAGTTCACCCGCCGCCGCGGAACACAGATCGGACATCAGGCCGACAGCGTGATCAGCCGCGTGGTGAGCTCCGCGAGGCCGCCCACCCCGGGCAGGGAGGCGTCCAGCCAGAGCACGCGGCGGCCGCGCCGCTTGAGTTCGGAGTAGTCGGCGGCAGCCTGGAGCCGGGCGAACTCGCCGACGCCGAGCCCGGCGAGCGCGGACGGCAGTTCCGGGCTCGGCGGAATCAGGATGTCCGGTCCGGGGTCCCAGGTGAGCATCAGGACCGCCAGATCCGGAGGCCCGCCCTTTTCGATCTGGCCGAGCGAATGGAGGAGCCCCGACCCGAAGCCGATCGCGGGCGTCACCCGGAACCGCGCCGCGAGCTGCCGCTGGAGCGCGTGGACCAGCCCTTCGGACATCCGGGTCCGGTGGCCGAAGGCGTTCACCACGAGTCCGCCCGCCGCCGCCCCGGTGAGGAACTCCCGGACTTCCGAATCGGAGACTTCCGGCGGCTGGGGAGCCGACTCGGGACTCGCCGCCAGGCGGCGGGCGGCGGCCTTCGTGTCCTCGACGTCAGGCTGATCGTAGGGATCCATCCCCATCCGGAAGGCTGCTATCGCGACCGCGATCTGCCAGCGGAAGAGGAGGGACAGGTGGCCGCACCCATCCGGCGGGCAATGAATCGCCGGAACTCCGGCGACCGCGCCCGTTTCGAGCCGCTCCCGGTCCGCGGCGTCGGCCGGACCCACGTGAATCACCAGGCTGGCCTCCGCCCGGCGCTCCGGGTGCGGCCACTCGCAGGTCACCGGCAGGATCCCGGTCCCCTCCTTCCCGGTGGTCTCCGCGAAGAGTTGTTCCAGCCAGGGGAGCACGCCTTCCGATCCCGTCGCCGCGGTGAGGTGCGCCTGCCACCGTCCTTCGGCTCGCAGTCCGGCGAGCAGCGAGCCCAGACGAAGGGCCGGCTCCCCCGCCGCCCCGGCCGCGTCCAGCGCTTCGCGAACCCGGCGGACGCCCGACAGTTCCTCTCCCAGCTCGCACCCGGCAAGAACCGCCGGCAACAGCCCGAAGGCGCTGAGGGCCGAGAACCGGCCGCCCACGTCCACCTTCCCGGCGAACCGCGCCCGATACCCGGCCCGGTCGGCCCACCGGTGGAGTGGCGTGCCGGGATCCGTCACTGCGAGGAACTGCCTTCCGGGGAGAGCTCCGGCGCCCCGGAGCGTGCCGTGGATCACCGCCTCGAGGGCGCGCGTCTCCACGGTGGTTCCCGACTTCGACGCCACCAGGAAGATGGTCTGGCGCTGGCGGTCTGGCCGCAGGGTCTCCAGGACCGCTTCCGGCGCGAGGCTGTCGAGGAAATCCACCGCGAGCCCGCGCCCGCGGGGAAGCCCCGAGACGAGCGCCCGGGGCGCGAGCGCCGAGCCGCCGATCGCCACCACCACGAGGCGCTCGAAGCCCTCGGCGAGCAGCTCGTCGCGGAGGCGGACGTATTCGGGCAATTCCCGGTTCGCGGTGAGCGGCAGGTCCACCCAGCCCAGCCGATCCTCCCGGCCCAGGGAACCCGTGATCCCCAGCCCGCCCGGCGGCGAGCGGTCGGTCCAGGGAGCCGCCTCCTCCTCCGGGAGCGTCTCCAGCGGGCGAACCGACAGCTTCCCGTCGCAGCCGTTGAAGAAGCTCCAGGTCATGTTGACTGCTTGCGAAGAAGGAGGACGCTTCAAGCGGTTCGAAGACCCGGAGCACCGGGGAACGCGGCGGTCAGCAAGGGCGCCCGGAGGCGGGCTACCATTGGCGACCGGCTCCCGCACGTCGGCCGGGAGCCCGCGGAGCGTACCAATGAGCCATCTCGTCAAGACCTCGAAACGGATTCGATACGAAAAGAGCCCCGTCGGGGGTTCCGTCACCGACCCCACGGTCTTCTTCAACCGCCGGGCCCTCGTGAAGGCGCTCGGGAGCGCGGCGCTGGTCGGGCCCTACACCCTCGCCTGCGGCACGAACGCCGAGGGCGCGGAGATGCTGGAGATCCCCTACTCCCGGCCCGACGTGTTTCCCGCGAAGAAGAACGAGGCCTACCAGATCCCCGAGATGATCGAGCGGAGGGAACTGACGGCGCGCGAGGTGGCCGGTTCGCACAACAACTTCTACGAGTTCCTGGCCGGCCGCGGCGGCGCGGTCTGGAAGCTCGCCGGCGACTACAAGCCCATTCCGTGGGCCGTCGAGGTGACCGGCGAATGCAACAAGCCGCGCACCTTCGATCTCGACGACCTGCTCAAGTTCGAGCACGAGGAGCGGATCTACCACTTCCGCTGCGTGGAGCGCTGGGCGATGAACGTGCCCTGGACCGGCTTCCCGCTGTCGGCGCTGCTGGACGCGGTGGAGCCGAACGGCAACGCGCGCTTCGTGGCGTTCACCTCCCTGAACCGGCCGGAGGAGATGCCGGGCCTCGCGTCCAGCAACTGGTACCCGTGGCCGTACCACGAGGCGCTCCGGATGGACGAGGCGATGAACCCGCTGGCGCTCGTGGTCACCGGGATCTACGGCGATCCGCTGGTCCGCCAGCACGGCGCGCCGATCCGGATGGCGATCCCGTGGAAGTACGGCTATAAGGGCCCCAAGGCGGTGGTGAAGATCGAGCTGACCAGGAGGCAGCCACCGTTCTTCTGGGAGATGCAGCAGCACGAGTACGGGTTCCTGTCGAACATCAACCCAAACATCCCGCATCCGCGCTGGAGCCAGGCGGAGTCCTACTGGCTGGACAACCGGGCCCCCTTCCCGACCCCGCTCTTCAACGGCTACGCCGACCAGGTGGCGTCGCTCTATCCGGATGAGCCGATGACCCCGCAGCGGGCGCTCCGGATGGGGCAGACCGCGCGCTGATCGCAGTCCGGGATGTCCTGGATTGCGGTGGGCGCCGCCGCGATGCTCCTCGGCGTGGTCGCCGGCGCCTTCGGCGCACACGGCCTGGCTCCCCGGCTTGACGCCCGGTCGCTCCAGACCTTCGAGACCGCCGTCCGCTACCACCTGATCCACGGGCTGGGGCTGCTGGCGGTCGGGGCGCTGGTGGCCCGGGATCTGGGCTCTCCCGCCTCGCTGGCCGGGGCGCTGATGACCGCCGGGATCGTCCTGTTTTCGGGCAGCCTCTACTGGCTGGCGCTCGGCGGGCCGTCGTGGCTCGGTCCCGTGACCCCGCTCGGTGGACTCTGCCTCATCGCCGCCTGGGGCTGCCTCTTCGTCGCCGTCGTCCGCCACTCATGAACGCGCCGGACGGGCGGAAGGCGTTTCAGGACTACTACCCCGCGGCGACCCAGCACTGCTACGGGTGCGGCGCCCGCAACCCGGACGGCTACCGCATCCGGAGCTTCGCCGAGGGGGACGAGGCCGTCTGCCGCTTCACGCCGGAGCCCTTCCACACGGCGGTGCCGGGGGCGGTGTACGGCGGGCTGATCGCGTCGCTCATCGATTGCCACGGAACCGGAACGGCCGCGTGGGAGGCGTACCGGGCCGTGGACCGGCCGATGGACAGCGATCCGCCGCTCCGCTTCGTGACCGGCTCGCTCCGGGTGAGCTACCGGAAGCCGACGCCCCTCGGGGTGGAACTGGTGCTGCGCGCCCGGGCCACGGAGGTCACCGACCGGAAAGTACGGGTCGCCGTGCGGGTGGAGGCGGACGGGGTCGTCACCGCGGAGGGAGAAGTGGTGGCGGTCCGGATCCCGGAGGCCTGGCTCGCGAGCCTGGCATCAGGCTCGGGGCCCTGAAGCGGGCCCCATCCACCCGTTCGCGGCAAAGCCCCGCACGGGGGGAGACAGGGGTGGCTAGTGCAAAATTTAAAAATAAAATTACCCATTAAACCAAACAGG
>JAPPGX010000137.1:2476-4441 GCA_028877265.1 Acidobacteriota bacterium | reverse complement strand
GGTGCGGCAGGCGCAGGTGCTCGCGCTTGACGTTCCACGCCATGTTCATGATCTCGACCGCGTCGAGCGCGCTGCGGCCGCGCCACGGGGCGCCCGCGGAGTGCGCCGATTCGCCCTCGAAGGTGTATTCCACGGACACGAGGCCGCTGCCCCTGCCCTGTCCCCAGCTCACCCCGAAGTCGGAGGCGACGTGGGTGAAGATGTTGACGTCGATGTCGTCGAAGTAGCCGGCGCGGATGAACCACGCCTTGGTGGCGAGCAGTTCCTCCGCCACCCCTGGCCAGATGACGATGGTCCCGGGGATCCCCTCGCGTTCCATCACCTCCTTGGCGGCGAGCGCACCCACGATGATCACGGCCTGCCCGGAGTTGTGGCCCTCGCCGTGGCCGGGGGCGCCCTCGACGAGCGGGTCGAAATAGGCGACGCCGGGCTTCTGGGAGGCCTTCGGGATGCCGTCGATGTCGCTGCCGAGCGCGATCACCGGCGAGCCGGAGCCCCAGCGCGCCATCCAGGCGGTGGGGATGCCGGCGATCCCTTCCTCGACCTCGAAGCCGTTGTCGCGGAGGACGCCGGTGAGGTAGCGGGAGGTCTCGACCTCCTGGAACCCGAGTTCGCCGAAGCTGAAGACGGAGTCCACGATCACCTGGGCGAGCTTGGCGCGCTCGGCGGCGCCCTGGTCGGCGACGGGGCGGAGGGTCTCGAGGTCCTGGGCGATTGCGGGGGCGATCAGGACCGCGAAGGAGAGGGCGGAAAGAGCGGTGATTCTCGTGAGTGAGGGCATTGGGAACCTCCCGTGGGCGGCCCGCGGAGGCCGATCGCCGATTCTACGGGGAGGCTCCGCCCGCTGCGCGGGCGGGTGCCGGCTGAAGCCGGCGCTCCAAGGCGTGTGCGCAATCCGGCTCGTTGGAGGCCGGCGCTCCGGGTCAGCCGCCGCCGCGGGCCTGAGCGATGAGCTGCCGGAGCCGCGCGCCGTCCACCGCGCCCGGGACCAGCGTGTTCCCAATCACGAACGCCGGGGTCCCGTTGATCCCGAGCTCGCGGGCGAGACGCTGGGTGTCCTGCAGGTAGGAAATGATCTCCGCGTCGGCCATGTCCTGCTGCAGGCGCGCCACGTCGAGCCCGACCTGCCCCGCGATGGCCATTACCGACTCCTCGGTGAGGCGCTCACCCGCCCCCATGAGCGCCTTGTGGAGCTCCAGGTACTTGCCCTGCTTCTGCGCCGCCATGGACGCGAGCGCAGCGAAGGTCGAAACCTGCCCCAGCACCGGAAAGTCCTTCCACACGACCCGCAGTCCCGGGTCGGTCTCCAGCAGGTCCATGACCGGCTCGAGCGAGCGCTTGCAGTAGCCGCACTGGTAGTCGAAGAACTCGACGAGCGTCACATCGCCCTCCGGGTTGCCGGACACCGGCGACATCGGGTGGTCCACCAGCGCCACGCGGTTCTGCACCAGCGCGTCCCGCGTCCTCGCCGCCTGGTCGGCCTGCCGCCTCGCCTGGAGCGCGCGGATCGCCTCTTCGATGACCTCCGGGTGCTCGAGCAGGTACTCCCGGACGATCTTCCGCACCGCCTCCTTGTCCGGGGGCGGTTGCGGTTCGGTCTGCGCCCGGCCGTCGCCGGCGATTGCCGCGCAGAGGAGCGCCGCGGAGAGTGCGAGCGCCATCTTGGACTTCATGTGGAGCCTCCCCTGGACCGGTCGGGCGCCTCCGGGGCGCCGCGTTCTGCGGACCTGACGTCCCCCACTTGGGGGCCGACGAAGGGATTGTAGGTGCGCGCGGTTGTCGCCGGAGGATGACCAGGTGGGGGCCGTGACGGTGGGTGAGGTTGCGACACGCGCGGCGCGGAGCGCCGCGGTGGCGGGGGGGGGGCCCGCCGCGCCGGCCCGGCCCCCCCCCCCCCAGGCGGGGGGGCCCCCCCCCAGGCCCCCGGCCCCGCCCCCCCGCCCCCCCCCCGGCGAGGCCACGGGG
>JAPPGX010000137.1:0-2466 GCA_028877265.1 Acidobacteriota bacterium | reverse complement strand
TCCGCCCCCCATTGGGGGCCCGAGTATGTTTTTGTGGGGGGGCGGGGGGGGGGCGGGGGTTGCGCGGGGGGGGGGCGGGGTGGGGGGGTGGGGGGGCCCCCGGGGGGGGGGGCCCCCCCCCGGTGCCGGTCTGGAGACCGGCGTTCCAGGCCGTCGCGCCACCCCGTCAGTGGGAGACGCCCTCGAGTTCCTCCAGGTAGCCGACGCCCGGCAGCGCGACGTCCTTGCCCAGGAGGTAGAAGTCGAAGAACGCCTTCATGTCGGCGAGCATCTCCACCCGGTTCTCGAAGCCCCGGACGTAGAAGTTCTCGCCCGAGTACGCCTTGTAGCGGGCGGGCTTGTAGAGGCGCTGCAGCTCGCGGAAGAACTCGGTCATCTGCGGCGAGCCCGGATAGCGCCCCTCGCCGTGGAGCACGAAGACGGGCGCCTGCGCGTCGGCGAGGTGGTAGTAGGGGGAGTTCGCGAGGTAGCGGTCCCGGTGCTCCGCGAGCCGCCCCATCTCCTTCCGCAGCTGTTGCAGGTGGCGGAACTCGCCGTCGTCGAAGAACGTGACCCGGTCGCAGTAGCCGGACGCCGCGATCACGGCCTGGAAGGTCTCGCCCCCGAAGCTCACCGCCGCGCACGACATGAACCCTCCGTAGCTGGTTCCGGTGGTTCCGATGCGCTCGGGGTGGACGAACGGAAGGGTCCGGAGGTACTCGGCGGCCGCCACCGCGTCGGCGAAGTCGCACTTGCCCCAGCAGCCGTCGTTGGCCTCCTCGAAGGCGCGTCCGTACCCGGAGCTTCCGCGCACGTTGGGCAGCAGCACCACGTAGCCGCGCTGGACGAAGAACTGGATGGCGGGCTCGAAGCTGTCCTCCCACTGCGACGTGGGCCCACCGTGGGTCCAGACGATCGCCGGGTGGCGGCCATCTCCGTCGCTCCGGCTGGCGGCGGGCCGGTAGAGATACGAGGGGATTTCCAGGCCGTCGCCGCTGTCGAACGACACCTTCCCGGGCATCGCCAGGCGACGTTCGATCGCCTCCACCGGCACCGAATCGGTCAGCCGGGACGACTTCCCCGCGGCGAGGTCGTGAACAAACAGATCCCCGGGGCGGGTCGGCGTCTCGAGGGTGTAGGAGATGCGCCCGCCGTCCGGAGACCACTGCGGCGCTCCGATGATTCCGGACTCGGGCGCCGCCATGACTTGCGGCTCCCCACCGCCCGTCGGCGCGACCCGGAGCTGGTAGGTGCCGCCGTGGTTCTCGACGTACAGGAATCCGCCCCCGTCAGGGGACCAGGCGCCTTCCGTCTGGTCGGCCTCGGCGGCCGCCAGCGGCGTGGGTTCTCCTCCCGACCGGGGCACGGCCCAGTAGTTGATCCACCCCGAGCGGTAGGACGGGAAGACGACCGTGGAGCCGTCCGGGGAGACCAGCGGATAGCCGAACGTGCCCCCTTCCCCGTAGTCGAAGAAGTCCTCGTCGCGCACGATGACCCGCTCTTCACCGCCACCGGCCAGAACTTCCACGACCGTGTGGTCCATCCAGGCGCCATCGAGCCTGACGAACAGGACCGACTGCGAGTCGGGGCTCCAGGCGGGATAGACCTCCAGTGCCGGTCCGTCGGTCAGCCGGCGGGCCTCCCCGGACGGGACTGCCACAGTCCACACGTCGTACTGGCCGTGACGATTGCCGGCGAACGCGATCCGGCGGCCGTCCGGCGACCAGGAGTAGCCCTTGATCAGCCGCCCGCCGTTCCCGGTGAGGCGGAGCGCCTCGCCTTTCTCGACGGACCAGAGCCAGATCTCCGGCGTGCCGCTGCGGTCCGAGACGTAGGAGATCCAGCGCCCGTCCGGCGACCAGCGCGGCTCGGCCGACGCGAGGAAATGACCGCTGCCTCCGGTGGACACCGGCAGCTCGCTGACCGCGCCGCCCTCGGCGCCGATGAGCCGCAGGTTCGATCCGCCCAGGAGGATCCGGTCGCCGTCCGGGGCCCAGCGCGGCGTCTCGCCGCCCACGGCCGAGGAGAGCGACAGGAGCGTCTCGACGGGGAGCGGTTCGGGTGCGTCCTGGGCGGCGGCGGGTACGGCGAGGAGGGCGAGCGAGAGGATTGAGAAGGCGGTGATTCTCGTGGCTGACGGCATGGGGAACCTCCCGTCGAATGTACGGTGGCGGGCGACCGATTCTAGGGGCCGCCGTGGGGGTACGCAGGGTTACGACATGCGCGGCGCGGAGCACCGCAGTATTTTGCTTCCGTAGTGCTCCATATAGTGCCATGGTGTCCCATGACTAATCCTATTCATAACGGGTTACAGTGCTATACTGCTCCTCCCGGAGCCTCGAAGACCCGCGCAGTCCCACTCATTTTGTGCTGCCGAGCTACTGCCTGACGAACCCACAACCGTGACCGAACGCCCCTACCGGCTCTCCGCACGCTTCGTCGAGACCATACGGGAACCCGGTACCTACGGCGACGGCCGCGGATCCG
>JAPPGX010000094.1 GCA_028877265.1 Acidobacteriota bacterium | reverse complement strand
CCCCCCCCCCCCCCCCCCCCCCCCCCCCCCCCCCCCCCCCCCCCCCCCACGCCGCAACGCCGCCTGCTCTAGCGGCACCCCCGGCTTGCAACGCCCACCCTCGGAGGTGACGCATCGGCTCGGAGCGCCGGCCTCCGGCCGGCATCGCGCGTGAGCGCGAAACCCGGGTTGATAGCGTTGCGCGCCGTCAGCTCAGGGGCGGCGCTCACTCCCGGCAGGTGCGCTGTTCATGATGCCTCGACGGATTCTGCGGCGGGAATCACTGGTTCGTATTGATCAAGAGGAATAAGGCCACCACCCCATCGGCTCAGGAGGGGAGCGGGAAAACACAAGAGAACAGGGCGAAGGTTTCAGAGAGAATCACCCCCCATGACTGACATCAAGTTGTACGCGCTCAAAGAGGGTTCGGCAAGAGAAATCGCGGGAAGCGAGGCTCCACTCGAGAAGTCGCTCCAAGACCTGATGGAACGCAATCTGGAGCGGATGCTGGGGATCCGACTCCTCGGTAGCGAATACTCGACGGGTCAAAAGCACGGCGGTCGGATCGACAGTCTCGGAATCGACGAGAACTCGAACCCAGTAATCATCGAGTACAAGCGAGCGACCAACGAGAATGTCATCAACCAAGGCTTGTTCTACCTTGACTGGCTCCTTGATCATCGCGCTGAGTTTCAACTCCTTGTCATGAAGCAATTCGGTGCGACGGCGGCTGATGCGATCGATTGGTCTGCACCACGTTTGCTCTGCATCGCTGGCGGATTCACACGCTACGACGAGTATGCCGTGCAGCAGATGAATCGGAATATCGAGTTGATTCGCTACAAGCGCTTTGGCGATGACCTGTTGATGCTGGAACTGGTCAACGCAACACAGGCTGATACCGGTGCGTCGAACGGTGGCAAGTCGTCGACTCAAAAGACGATCTCGGAAACACTGGGGACCCTGGACGGTTCATTCAAGGATCTCTACGATGCGCTTCGCACGCATCTCATGGCGCTGGGGGACGATGTTCAGGAGAAAACGCTCAAGTACTACGTAGCTTTCAAGAGGCTCCGCAATTTCGCCTGCGTCGAGGTGCATCCGAACAAAGGGACTCTGAGTATTTATGTCAAAGTAGACCCAGCCAGTGTTCTTCTGGAAGAAGGCTTCAGCCGTGACGTGCGCAACATCGGCCACTTCGGCACCGGCGATCTGGAAATCACGATCCGTAGCCACGAGGATTTGGAGCGCGCAAGCCCCTTCCTCCAACAAAGCTACAACGCCTGCTAAGCGCGGCCGACCGCTCTAGCGTTGTCCTGACCCATGTGCGGCCGCTTCACCCAGTCCTGCTCCTGGGAGGAGACCGCCGAACTCTTTGAACTCGAGGAGATCCCGGACGACCTGCCGCCCCGCTACAACGTGGCCCCGACCCAGTCGGCGGCGGTGGTGCGGAACGAAGACGTCCGCCGCCTCCGGATGCTGCGCTGGGGTCTGATTCCGAGCGGCGCCCGGGACCCCTCGATCGGCAACCGGCTCATCAACGCCCGCGTTGAGTCGGCCGGCATCCGGCCTTCGTTCCGTGACGCCTTCCGTGCCCGCCGATGCCTCGTCCCGGTGGACGGGTTCTTCGAGTGGGAGCGCCTGGGGCGGCGCCGTCAGCCTTGGCTCTTCCGCATGCGCGAAGGGGGGCCGTTTGCGCTCGCCGGACTCTTCGAGCGGTGGCGGCCGCCGCCCGGAATCTCCGTCCCCTGGTTGCCGGAAGACGGATCGTCAGCCGCGGTGGAGACCTTCACCATCCTGACGACGGATGCCAATCCGGTGGTCGCCGGGGTCCATGACCGAATGCCCGTCATCGTTCCTCCGGATGCTTTCGACCGGTGGCTCGGCGGCGGGGAGGTGCCGTTCGGCCCCTATCCGCCGGAGGCGATGACCGCGCATCGGGTCAGCCCGGTGGTGAACAGTCCGGCGAACGACGACCCGCGTTGCGTGGAGCCCCTGGCCGGACGAGAGGCTCGGGGAGCCGGAGGCCGGTCGCCGCCCAGTCTGTTCGGCTGACCCGAGGCCGGCCGGCTTGGAACGCCGGCTTCAGCCGGCACAGCCCGCCGCAAGCGGGCGGCGGGACGGACTCATCCGTGGAGATGGGCCACCGCCCGGAACATCCGGCAACCCGGCGATTAGCCGTTCCGCTGCGCTCGGCGCAGCGGGTGCCGGCTAAAGCCGGCGTTCCAAGCCGGCGGCGCTATCACTGCCCGGCGTTCCAGGCCGTAGCGCTGTCTTCAGGGCGTCGCGGTGTGCTCCATCGCGGCCTCGGCGAGCCGCCGGGCGGTCTCCGGAAGACCCTCCGCGCTCTGGACGTTCGAGAAGACGGCGACCGCCACTCCGCGTTCCGGGAGACGAAGCAGCCGGGTGGAACCGCCGGTGGCTCCTCCGGAGTGCGCCACCCAGGTGCCCATCTCGTCGGTCGAAATCCGCCAGCCCAGCGCGTATTCGCTCATGCTTCCGTCGGCGAGCTGATACGGCGTCGTCATCCGGTCGTGGGCGTCCGCGGAGAGGATCGTCCCGGCGTCGATCGCGAGGGCGAAGCGGACGAGATCGGGGGCCTTCGCGATCATCCCCCCGCCGGCCCACTTGATCGAAAGGTCCGCGAACGGGGCGTTGAGGACCCCGGCGCCGTCGTCGTGCTTCACGTACTGCCGGACGCGGTTCGGGACGATCTCGCCCTGGTGTTCCAGGTAGGTCGCGTCCATCCCGGCCGGTCCCCAGACGTTTTCGTGCATGTAATCGTCGAAGCTCTGTCCTGAGACGTTCTCGACCACGCCGGCCAGGATGTTCCAGGCGTAGGAGGAGTAGCTGTACTGCGTGCCCGGCTCGAAGAGCAGCGGATCGTCCTTGAAGATCTCGATTCCGGCCTCCACGGTGTCGAAGTGGTCCTTCATGTCCATTTCGCCCGGGTTGTAGTGGCGGACTCCCGACGTGTGCGTCATCAGGTGCCGGACGGTGACCGGGTGTTCCTTCTCGGGGAAGGCCGGGAAGTAGGTCTGTACCTCGGCGTCGAGGTCGATGGCTCCCTGTTCCACGAGCTGCATGACCGCGATCCCGGCCACCGGTTTCGAGATGGAAGCGATCCGGTAGACGCTGTCCGCGGTCGCCGGCACCCCGTTCTCGACGTCGGCGAGACCGGAAGCGCCGCTCCAGATCATCTCCCCGTTCACGGCGACGGCGGCGGAGAGGCCGGGACTGCCGGCGGCGTCGCGTGCCTCCGCGACGATCGCCGCGAAGGTCTCGTCGAGCGTCGGTTCGGGTTCGGACCCGCCGCACCCGCCGAACAGCGCGAGGGCGGCGAGGGCGGCCGGCAGCCGCGGGTCAACGTTCGTGAAAGCCGGGCGGTTCATGGATTTCCCCCTATGGATCGCTGGTGGGCAGGTGGGCGGTGACCGCCTCCCACACCCGCTCGAAGTTGCCGCCGAGGATCGCCTCGACGTCGTCGGAGTCGAAGCCGGCTTCGGCGAGGGCCTCCGCGATCGCTTCGAAATTGGCCTCATCGCCGAACCCCTCGCTGTAGGAGGACATCCCCCTCAGGTCGCTGCCGATTCCCGCCGCGCCCAGCCCGCCGACGTCGGTGACGTGGCGGATGTGCCGGGCCATGTCGGAGACGGTTGGAACCTGGCTGCCGTTCGGCCAGATGCCGATCACCCCGCCGTCCTCGGCGATCGCCAGGATCTCCGGATCGCGCAGGTTCCGGTCGGCCTCGCCGAGGGCGAAGGCGCCGGTGTGGCTGAAGATGACGGGAGCGGTCGAAAGTGCCAGGGTGTCCCGGATGGTTTCGGGATTGGCGTGGGCGAGATCGATGACGATGCCCAGCCGGTTGCACTCGCGCACCACCTCGCGCCCGAACTCGGTCAGCCCGCCGGGGGTGTAGGGCCAGGTCTGGATGTGGCCGATCCCGTTCGGACGGAAGTGGACGAGTTGCGCGAGAGCGAGGCCCATCCGGTGCAGTTCGTGGAGCCGCTCGATCCTGCCCTCGAGCGAGTCGGCGCCTTCGACAGCCGGGAGGATCGCGAGGGCCCCGTCGGCTCGGGCCTTCCTCGCTTCCGCCGGGGTCCGCACGAACACCGCGTTGCCCTCGGCGACCGTGCGGGTCAACCGCTCGAAGCGGTCGAGGGTGTACTCCCAGGGTTCCGCAGGGTCCGGGCGACGGTTCCCGCCCTCGATCCGCGTGCCGTCGCGGAGCACGTAGCCGCCGCGGTAGGGAGTGTCCGTGCTGATCGTCGCGACCACTGCGTCCATCCCGCGATCCAGGTAGCGGGCGATCTCCTCGTCGCTGATCCGCGGGACGTTGGCCCGGTGGAATCGCGACGGATGGGAGTGAAGGTCGATGCGCAGCGGGTCCTCATCCTGCGCCGCGGCGGGCGTGCCCATGAACGCTGGTACCAGACAGAGCATCGCCCGGGACAGCAAGCATCGCACCCGGAACTGCGGCTCGCGGCGCAGAGCGCCGCCGGGGTGGGGTGTGGGGAGGGG